>PBHH01000021.1 GCA_002720195.1 Gammaproteobacteria bacterium | reverse complement strand
CCCATAATAAAGCTTCTTTGTTTTGCTTCTACAACCTTACCAAGTGCTACAATAACAACGGGAAAGGAACATGCGCCTGTACCTATTCCAACTATAAAACCAGTTAAAATAAATAGAGTTTCATCTAAAAAGATGCCGCGTAAGGCATAACCAAGTGCGGCAAATATAGCCCCAAAAGCCAATACTCGAGTAGATCCATGCTTATCGGCGTATGCGCCAGCAATTGGCTGTGTAATGCCCCACATTAGCGCTTGGATAGCTAGAGAAAGTGAAAATACTTCACGTCCCCAACCCAAATCTGCAGACATTGGTCTTAAAAAAACACTGAATGAGGCTGAAAATCCAAAACTTACAAAGGAAATAACGCAACCAGCGATGATAGCATAAAGAACCGCTGGCTCAATTTTTTTTTGAATTTCAGCCATTATTGATTGAGCTGCCTATTTGTGGGGTTAGCTTAAAATATTAAGCGTAAAGAATATCACCCATGTTATATAAAAGAACTGAATAAAGTATCAAAAATATAATTGGAGCTATATAACCCTCAGCTGTAGGTTTCACGCCCTCAATATTCGCCCACTCACTGTTGAGCGTGCGGTATCCAGAAATTGCTGCAATAAGAGCTTGTGTCCATCCGAAGGCGACAAAAGCCCAAGCACCAGATGGTCCATTGAAAAGCAAAAAAATTGAAACTAGTGCTGCAGCTCCGACTTGGGAACCAGCAAACCGAGTTATAAATATTGCCTGGTCACCAAACCCATACTGATCATTGAATGCTTTCGTTTGGAATAGGCATCTATAGCTATAATACATAGCACCAACTGTCAGTATGATCCAAATAATTAGGTTTAAAGAACCACCAAAACTTTCTACCATTAGAAATCCTCCTGTTTAAAATTATGCACCTGCAATCGGGGTTGCACCTGTTTCTACTCTTACAACTTTACCATCCTTGAGCTGGTTAACAACCATCACAGCTTCCGAAGAGCCATCTGGAAATTTCATCATGGAATGGGTTACTAAAATCTCATCGTTTTCATAAATGCAGCGCTGGTTATTTATTTCTAATTTATCACTTTGCATCATTGAGGTAAGCATTGGAGTCCATTCTTCCTTACTCAATTCAGCGCCAGATTGGTGACGAACAAAAATAAAATCATCATGAATACATTCTAAATAGGCGTCTACATCGCGATTTTGCGATGCGGATTTCATTTTTTCATATAGGGACATTTTTTCTCCTAGAAGTAGTTTATGGGTTTTTATTAAATTTTCCAAATGTAAATTATTTTATGCTTATTATATAAATGCTACTTTAACTGGTAGTTTTTGAAAATTTTTTAAACGTAACGTAAATTATCCGTGAGTAAGCTTATCCTTATTTTATAGCTTAATTAGTGGGCATAAGATTATTGGTCTGACTTTGCTAAAATAATATTTCTAAGAGTAAGGTTAGTAGTTATGAGCAGGGGTATCACCTATTTCGAGCATTTTTTTAGTAAGTAGTAATTTCATGTCAGAAAATACTTCAATAAAATCTTTATCATTTGCTAAATTAAACAATTCCAAAGGGTCTTTTTCGCAGTCAAAAAGCTCCCACTCTTTATCTTCCCCACCATGATTTGTTCCTGGAAGATCAAAACCGTCGTTGTACCAATAAATTATTTTATAACGCTTATTGCGTAGTCCGTAGTGAGCGTAGGCATTATGATCTGGGTCTCGATGCATCCAGTATCTTTGGTATGCTACTTGTTGCCATTTTTCTGGAGTTTCGCCCTCTAGAATAGGTCTTAAACTATCTCCTTGCATATAATTTGGGATATCCAATCCAGCAAAATCTAAAAAAGTAGGTGCAAAGTCTACGTTGCAACACATATCATTATTGACTTTTCCGGCTTTAACTGAGCCTGGATATCTGAGCAAAAATGGCATTTGGAAAGATTCTTCATAAATGAATCTTTTATCAAACCAGCCATGCTCGCCTAAGAAAAAACCTTGATCAGAGGTGTAAATTACAATTGTATTTTTGGCCAAATTTTCGTCATCCAAGTAATCTAGTAATGACCCCACACTTTCATCAATAGAAGCAATAGTGTTTAGATATCTTTTTATATAACGTTGATATTTAAATCTGCTTAAGTCCTTAAGTGAGGTGAAAGTAAACTTCTCTCCTGTATGCTTGTCTATCAACTCAAAACCATCGAGTGTTTCGGGGTTTGGTATTTTCCGTTTATTGCTATCCGGTCTAGAACGCTCACCGATTTCAGATCCCCCTTCGGGTTGAACTAATCCAAGATCGTCGTAGGTGATATCATCTTTAATTCTCATTTTCGCTTCTGCAGCGGCTTTCGCTCTGTTCTTGTAGTCATCATTAAATGTGTCAGGTACTTTTATGTCATCCTCATAAAGCTTTCGGTTTTTTGGGTGTGGTTCCCACTCTCTGTGTGGAGCTTTATGGTGGCACATTAGAAAAAAGGGTTGATTTTTATTTCGAGATGACAACCAATTAATACATTTACCGGTTATGATATCCGTAGCATATCCTGTCTCCTCTACTTCCCTTCCCATTTCAATGAATTGAGGGTCAAAATAGTCCCCTTGGCCTGGCAAGACTGACCAATAGTCAAATCCAGTTGGTTCATGCTCTTTACCTTCCCCCAGGTGCCACTTTCCAATAATAGCAGTTTGATAACCTCCGTATTGAAGATGCTTTGCAACATTAGGAAGCTTATTATTAATGGGTGTATTTAATGTTGTTACGCAATTTACATGATTATATGTTCCTGTAAGGATAGCAGCACGGCTTGGTGTGCAAATTGAGTTTGTAACATAACAGTGGTTAAGTCTAATTCCTTCGTTTGCAATTCGATCAATATTAGGGGTCTTATTTATGCCCCCACCGTAAGCACTAATTGCTTTGGCGGCATGATCATCGGCCATTATAAATATTATATTGGGAGTATTCATGTTTTTATCATTTTCGTTTTGTTATTTTGAAGGCAATGATCACTGACTTAATATTAGATGTCGATATTAAAATATGTTGTTTTGTATATTGTTTATACCAAATGAGTTAATTTGTGATTAAATTTAAAAGACCAAACCTTGGAGTTTTAAAATGTCAAAATATATTGACGCCGCAAATTGGATAAATGAACAGAGAAAAACTAAAAGTGTTTTTCAAAACTTTAATCAAATGTTTAATTTAGAGAGTTTTGAGGACGCTTACTTTGTCCAAGATGCCCTTGAGACTGTCTGGGCGCATAAAGGCGAGGTAGTAGGCTATAAATTAGCTCTTACCTCAAAAGTGATGCAGGAGATGTTTGGCGTAAATACCTCTTTCAAGGGAAACTTATTTTCCAAGACCATCCTTAAAGGTGATCAAGTTATATCTCTATTAAATTATGGACGATTAGGGGTTGAATTTGAGCTTGCCATTGAAATTGGGGAAGACTTTGGTGCTAACTCTTCTCAGTTAACAGTTAAAGAAAGTATGAAAAAAGTTTCAGCTGTTTATCCTGCTTTTGAATTAATTGATGATCGGAATGCGGATTATCCTTCAGTGGACTTAATTTCTCAAACCGCGGATAATTCTTGGAATGCAAATACGGTTGTTGGAACTAAATCTCAAAACTTTTCTCATCTCGACTTTAGCATTAACGAGGTTTGTAAAAGCATTAATGGAAATATTGAGAGGTCAGTTACCGGCGTAGCTCTAGATAACCCGTTCAATGCTGTAATCTGGATAGCTGATTTTCTTAATAAGCGTGGCTCAGAATTAAAAAGGGGCCAAATAGTGATGACCGGTTCAACATTTCCAACATATTTCCCTCAAAAAGGGGATACCATTGAATATGAGGTTTTTAATGTTGGAAAAGTCAAATTGAACATAACCTAGCGAAAATAAATTTTTAACGATGATTAATCAAACTCCATTTGTTTCGATCCTGGTCCCTTTTCTAACCAACTACTTTTGCCAATTTCTTTAAGCCAAAATGGAGATGAGCCTCCAAAAATATGAACTTTTGGAGAAAACTCAGATCCGTTTTCTAGACAACCAGCTCTAATGTTGAATAGATTTTTATTTAAATCACATGCGTATAACGAAGACCCGCATGTGCCGCAAAACCCTTGGATACGATGATTACCACTGTCTGCCGAAGTTTTTACGTATTCAGCAGCACCTCCTGTAATTTCAAAATCTTCCCCATTTGACTGTACAATAACGCGAAAGGGGCCTCCTGCAGATATCTGACAATCTGTGCAGTGACAGGCAATTACTTTTCCCTCTATTAATGTGGCGTTTATTTTAATTTTACCGCAATGGCATGAGCCAGAAACTTTCACTTTTGTCACCTTATTCCTCCTAGATACTATTATTTAGCAAACTTTAAGTCTTCTTGATAAATTTCAAAAATTTAATCTTTCATGCCTACTGCGATATACTTTCAGTTCCTGAATATGAAATTTTTTATGCTATGGTGCCTCCATCTACTATAAAGGGTTGACCTGTCGCGTAAGAGCCAGCATCTGAAAGCAAATAAATGATAAGCGAAGCTATTTCATCAGGTTGACCTAGCCTTCCCATAGGTTGTCTTGAAACGAACCAATCCTTCGCAGCTTTTTTTGAGCCAAGCTTTTCGGCCATACTATCCATTCTCTTGTGCAAAGACGGTGTCTCAATAGTGCCAGGGCATATTGCGTTACAACGTATTCCATCACTCATAAAATCAACGGCCACTGATTTTGTGAGGCCGATAACAGCAGCCTTGGATGTGCTGTAGGCTGCTCGGAATGGGAAGCCTTTTACTGAAGAGGCTAGGGATGCCATATTAACAATTGAGCCACCACCATTCCTTTGCAAACCTGGGATGGCCGCTTTGATGACGAAGTACATACTATCCAAATTAATAAGAAAAGAGTTTCGCCAATCAGTTTCATTTACATCCAGGATAGTTCCATGGTGGACCCAGCCAGCCATATTAACAATTCCATCAAAATCGGGTGCTTTGAAAAAGTAATCTTGAATTAGATTACCTTTCGTTATGTCTAGAGTTTCAGTTTCAGCCCCAAGTACACTTAATTTTTCTAATCCTGTGGGCTCAAGATCTGTTGCGTATACTTTGGCGCCAGCATTTAATGCAAGTTTTGCAACAGAGTAACCCATACCGGCTCCAGCGGCACTTATGAAAATCTTTTTACCTGTTAGCTCCATATCAAGCCTCCTTGGCGTGTTTTATCTCATCAATAATTTTTATAAGCAAATTTAGGAACTCAAAAATTTTTTTCGAGCAAAATAAAAATAGGTGCCGCTTCTGTACCACTTATTTTTGTTTTTGAGGACATTATGAAAAAGTCTCACTTACTAAAACGTCAAGCTATACGATTTGTTTAATTTATACTTTTTTATGTTTTTCGTATGAAGCTCCTAATTCTTTTTTTAAAAATTCACCAAAATTTACAGGCGAAAACTTTGGTTTTCCTGTTCCATTTAAGGGTTGAATGACAGCATTCGTGTGCGGGTCGAAAAAGAATGGGCAGGAATAGCGTTCTCTACCACTTTTGTTAATAACGCGGTGAGGCGTTGAACGTAAAAGTCCGTTAGTAAGCCTAGAGAGCATATCCCCCACATTTACAACAAAACTTTCTTCTATCGTTGGTACGTCGACCCATTCACCTTCTCTGGTCTGCACCTGCAGGCCTCCAATTTCATCTTGTGCTAGAATTGTCAGACAGCCAAAATCTGTATGCGGTGCGGAACCATACAGGTCACTTGGACTAGTTTTTGGAATTGATGGATAGTGTAGGAGCCTTAACCAAATAGTTGGTGTGTCGAATGATTGCATTACGCTTAAATCGCTAACGCCTGTGGAAAGAAGTGCCAGCCGCATTAAATTTCTTCCAAGTTTTGTGATATGGTTTGTGTATTTTTCTAAAACTTCTTTGAAATTCTTGATTTCTGGCCATTGATTTGGGCCTGAGAGATATACACCGGGTAGCTCAGACCTATCTTCACGCATCATCATAAAACTCTCTGATTGATTTGGCTTTTTGACATCTGCTAGTTTTGAGTTCACGTCAGTTGAGGTATTAATTGCGATATAACCACGATGATTGTGGTCAAGCGCTACTTTCATTTTTTCTGATAGCGGTAGCGAGTGAAAATTTTTTGAAACTTGGAAAAGTTGCTCGATTAAACTTTTGTCAATTCCGTGATTAACAATATATCCAAAACCATGTTTATTATAAGCACTAAAAAACTCCTTTAATAGTGATCTTGAAATTTCTTGATCTTCAATTCCAGCAATATCTATTTTGGGTATCTGCATTAAATGTTTTCTCATTTGCTAGTTTGTCCAAGAAACCTTTTTACCAATTTTATTTCAAAAATTATCCTAGACGAAAACTTGACTAGTATTAAGTATTCAAGAAAGTTGTTTGTAATTTAAACTACTATTTGACGAAATAATTAAAAGCGAAACCTCTTATATGAGATCTCATCTACTTTCGCGGGCTTATGCTAGTTCGCCACTTTTATTATTTTTGGCGACATTAGGCTGGGGTAGTAATACAATTGCGAGCCGTTTAGCAGTTGGGGAAGTTTCACCAATGCTGTTAATATTTTTTCGTTGGGGAATAGTTGTTGTAATTTTGGTAAGCTTTTACTGGCGGGAAATGATCTCAGAATGGCCACTCATCAAGCCAAGATTAAGGTGGTTACTAATTATGGGTGGCTGTGGACTTAGTTTATTCAATGCTTTTTTTTACATTGCTGCACATAGTACCACAGCCGTTAATTTGGGAATCATTCAAAGTACTATGCCAGGCATGATATTGCTGGGTTCTTTTATGCTTTTTGGCGATCGTATTAATAAGCTGCAATTTTCAGGTCTTTTACTGACTCTATTGGGTGTTGTCGTAATTGTTACACAAGGTTCGATCGAAAAGTTAATGCAATTAACTTTCAATAATGGCGATTTATTAATGATCTTTGCTTGTTCATTTTATGCCATGTATACGGTAGGATTGAAAAATAGGCCAAAGATACCTGGCATGGTTATGCTAGCTTATTTTTCAGTTGCTGCATTCCTAATGACTATCCCACTGATGATTTTAGAAAATTTAACTTATGGTACGGTTTTACCGGGTGTTAGAGGATTTGCGATCGTCTTTTATATTGCTCTTGTGCCTTCTTTTTTATCGCAAATTTTTTTCATGCGCGGTGTTGACCTAATCGGTCCAGGATCGGCTGGTTTATATGCCAATTTAGTTCCAATATTCTCTGCGATTATGGCTGTTTTCTTACTTAGTGAAAAATTTGCTTTTTTTCACTTAGCTGCAATGATGTTGGTTTTTGGTGGTATAGGTTTATTTGAATATCAAAGTAGACGCAAAGTTGATCTCTAGGACTATTGTTTTCGATTAATCATTTTTTTGAGTAATTTTATGGATATTGAAGAGATAGCAAGCGAAGTAAGCAGTTCAATTAGTTCAGCTAAGCAAATTGAGCCATTTTCAAAAAGAGGTTTAGTTCTTCCCCTGCAGGAAGCCTATGATGTAGCAAAAATTGTAAGACAAAAATTAGGTACAACTGAATTAATAGGTAGAAAAATTGGTTTCACAAATCGTAATATTTGGAACACTTATAATGTGGATCAACCAATTTGGGGACCAATCACAACAAGTAGTGTAAGTTTTTTAGAATCAAACTTTTTAGAAATTGACCTTAGCAAATTTTGTGAGCCTCGCATTGAACCAGAAATAGTGGTTTGTTTAAAACAAAAGCCAAAAGATGGTTCTGAAAATTCTAAAATAAATCTGGATTGGATAGCCCCAGGTTTTGAAATAGTTGACTCTATATATCCAAATTGGAAGTTTTCATTAACGGATGCAATAGCATCGGTTGGGCTCCATGGATGTTTGGTTGTAGGAAAGAAATTTAAGGTGAATGACCGAACTGAGAGGGATTTAATTGATGTAGGAGTAAGTTTGTATAGATGTGGTAGACTTGAAGAATCGGGCAGTGGGGCAAATGTTTTGGATGGTCCAGTTTCTGCAATCCGATATTTACACAATGGTTTGTCTAAGATCAAAAACCAAGGCGGTCTGTCAGCTGGAAATATTATAACTACTGGAACTATGACAGACGCAAAAGCAATCTTTGCAAAAGAAAAATGGAGTGCTAAATTTGACGGTGTAGTTAATTCAGAGTTAAATTTACAATTTTTTTAACAAGGTTACCTTAAATAATGTTTAATTACTCTTGTTCAATTAATATTTAAATATCATAATGATACTATGCGATTCCTATTTCTCTCAGCGTACTCGCATATAAAGCCTCCACATTACCCCGTGGAGGTTTTTTATCGAGTTGCTCAGCTAAATTTGATCCAGAAGTTTCCTACTTCCGTATAGTTGATGTGTCATGACAAAATACATGCGTGGGCAATCATGGTTAGTTGTCCTCATACCCCCCTTAAAGCAACGCCTGACAGGCGTTGCTTTAGTTTTAAGAACTGGTGTTGCTTAGTGAGAATATTATCGTGTTAGCGACGTGGTGTCGCAGAATTTGTAGAATTCGATATTTAGTTGTGACAAGGAATTTCAAAATTCATAAAAATAATTCAGTAAATGCTCTTTGATCAAAGCAAGTTTTCTAAAATTCCTGTAGGCTCTAGCAATAAGCTTGTTGCTGGCAATAGCTTAGCTTTAATTTCAATTTTTTTATTTGCAGCGGGGTTTCCAGCCGCAGAAGTTCTTTTAGATATTTGGCACCCCATTACTCTGATGTTTTTTAGACTCATATTGGCAGTTTCTACACTAGTTGTGGTCTGGGCTCTAATTGAAGGCGTATCCTCAGTTTTGAAGGCGCCTTGGTTAAAAGGAATAAAAATTGGCTTGCTAGGTTTTGGGCTGGGAACAAACTTATTACTATTTGCGCAGTGGTTCACGGACACTATTACGGTTGCTTTACTGGCAACCTTAATTCCTGTTTCCGCAACTATTTTGGAAGTTTGGGATGGCCGAAGGAAGCTTAATAGTAAGTTTATTCTTGGTTTGACTGCTTCGATAACAGGTGGGTTAATTGCCGTTAGTGAGAATATTTCAATTGATTTGGGTTGGGGAGTTTTGATGGCTTTAGGATCAGGATTTTCTTTCATGTGGGCATCTGATAAAAGTGTAACCAGACTTTCTGAACTATCTTCAATAGCACGCACATCAATTACTTTTTCTGGGGCTGCCGTTTTCACTACAATAAGTTTTGTAATATTTTTAATTTTAGGGTTAACTGAAATTCCGAATTGGCTTACGAGTGATCAGTTAGTGAGTTTGATGATTTATTCTGTAGTTGCCATGGCTATTTCGCAGGTTTTTTTTATAGCGGCCATTGATAAGGTAGGAGTAGCGATCTCATCCCTCCACTTAAATTTTTCTCCCTTTTATGTGATGATAATCCTTTTTGCTTTAGGAGAAGCTTGGGATTTGAGAGCGGCTATTGGTGCATCTATTGTTGCTTTTGGTGTTTGGCTTGCTCAGTCTAAATAAGCTAGTGATTAAAATTATCTAATTACGTACCAAAATAGAAAACGGCGACAGCTAAGTCTAAAAATTTTTAAAAATAAACAGGATTAAAATCTTTGCTCTTTTTCAGAATTCAAAGTTTGATATAATCTGTCTGAATTCGCTTTTTATTCTGAATTACAAGTGATGGTTAACTTGGTTAAACTACGAGATCATAATTACAAATTTATATCCGCTAAGCCTTTTGCCCCAAATCTAGGGGCAGAGGTATACGGCGTTGATCTCAGCAAGCCTGTTTCAGCGGCCCAGTTTGGTGACATTTCCCAAGCCTTTTTGGATCACCAAGTGTTATTTTTTAAAAACCAGAAGGAAATTCCACCGGATGTTCATATTGCCTTTGGTAGGAAATTTGGAGAATTGCATGCTCACCCTGCAGCTCCAACAATGGAAGGTTACCCAGAAATTTTTGAAATTCATGCAGATAAAGATTCAAAGATTGCAAATGGTGAGTTTTGGCACTCAGATGTATCATGCGATGAAGAACCACCACTGGGAACTATGCTACAAATCCATCTGGCGCCTCTTTGTGGTGGTGATACAATGTTCAGTGATATGTATTCAGCCTATGATGCCCTCTCGACACCAATAAAAAGATTGATAAATGGGTTAACAGCTGTTCATGAATCCGAACATATTTATAAAGGCCGTTATGCTGATAGGGGTGTTAATGACACAAATTATATTTTTCCAACGGCGGTTCATCCTATCGTTAGAACACATCCCGAAACAGGAAAAAAAGCATTATTTGTAAATCGTACTTTTACAACGAGAATTAATGGGTTGTCACACGAGGAAAGTGATAGCATCTTGCAGCTTCTTTTTGATCAAGCTGAACACATAAGCCATCAAATCCGCTTTAGTTGGTCAATTAACGATCTGGCTTTTTGGGATAATCGCTGTTGCATGCACCGCGCTATTTGGGATTACTGGCCGGAACAGAGAAAAGGTCGAAGGGTTACAATTAAAGGTGATCGCCCAAAATAAAATTAACTTGATATGAGGATATAAAAGCTTAATTTTTTATTATGTTTTGGATTTTATTTTTCATTTTTTTACTTGCTTGTTTTTCTGCCGGAGCGACCGGTGGGCTTTTCCCACCAGGTTCGTGGTATTCAAATTTAAAAAAGCCTAGTTGGACCCCACCCAATTGGCTATTCCCCGTGGCGTGGACCTCACTTTATTTCTGCATGTCTTTTGCTGGAGCAAGAGCCGCTATATCACCAGATAATGGCATAGCTATGGCTCTTTGGTCTCTTCAGATTGCTTTAAATACGCTGTGGTCACCAGTATTTTTTGGATTAAAGAATGTTAAGTTGGGACTTATCGTATTGATAGCACTTTGGTTATCAGTTGCCTGCACAATGCTTGCTTTATGGCAGGTCGACTGGATGTCGGGATTACTATTTTTACCCTATCTAGCCTGGGTTTCTGTTGCAGGGGCGCTAAACGCGTCTGTTTGGCGGCTAAATCTGGAAGAAAATAATCAATGAACAGAAGTTTGCAATAGTTATGGAGTTATTAATTACGCGTCTTGGTTAGATGCGCATCACTAGTCCATCTGGATCGTAAGGTGACATTTGAATAACTTTAGCATCTTTTTCAACGCCAACAACATGAACCTTGAGTTTTTGATTTTCCATAGCAAGATCGCTATTTACTAAAGCCATTGCGAGTGATTTTTTTAAAGTATGGCCATAACCTCCTGACGTTACAAATCCAACTAAACTGTCGTTATTCCAAACAGGTTCATATCCACTGGCGTCAGCCTCGTCAGCATTGATTTCCAGCATAACGAGTTTTTGTGAAGGTCCATTTCCATCTCTTTCTTTGACAGCGGCAGCCTGGCCAATAAAATGTTCTTTGTCCCAGTCAATCCACCGGTCCATTCCTGTCATTCCGGGGGTATACCCTTGTGTGAATTCAGCTGACCAAATTCCAAAACCTTTTTCTAATCTTAAAGATAATAAGGCATTGAAACCAAATTCTCTGATGCCGCATTCAGCACCCGCTTTGAGTAACAAACGACGTAAAGATATATGGTCGCCCATTCGGCAGTGTATTTCATAACCCAGTTCTCCAGTAACTGAGAGGCGGCCAACTTTGGCACGGATCAAACCTATGTCCATAATTGCACAGCCCATAAATTTTAATTCATCAATAGAGCGGTCTGTGATTTTGGATATCACGTCTTTAGAATTTGGGCCTGAAAGAGAAAATCCAGCCCAGTCTTCGCCGAGGTCTGTGATTGAAACGCCTTCAATAAGATGGTCACTGAACCATCGCATATGCCAAGCACGCAAATAATAAGATCCCATTATCCACCAGGTTCCATCTCCCCAATTGAATAAGGTTAAATCACCCTTCAATTTGCCTTCTTCACTAAGCATAGGAGCCAAACCAGCTCGGCCTGGTTTAGGAAGTTTTGAGGCCAATAGGTTATCGAGCCAAGCTTCAGCATTAGGCCCTGACACTTCAAATCTTGAGAAGCCGGTTATATCAAGTAATCCTACCTCTGTACGAACGGTTTTACACTCATTAGCAACCAAGGGGAATGCGTTGGAACGTTTAAGTGAGGGGTTTTCCTGGAATCCTTCAGATGCAAAGTATAGTGGTACTTCGAGATCCCAACTATTTCCCCACTGGCAACCCGCTGCCGTCATGGCATCGTGCGCTGGTGCCATTTTTAATGGACGCCCCGCTGGTAACTGTTCATTTGGATAAGTCATAACGAAGCGTCGAGAGTAGAATTGACCCGTAGTTTGCTTTATAAATTCTCTATTTTCCGCAAACTTGCCATATCTGGCGACGTCCATACCATAAACATCTGCTTCTGGCTCGCCATGGATCATCCACTCTGCAAGAGACTTGCCTACGCCCCCGCCTTGGAGAAAACCGGCCATAACTGCACAAGCGCACCAGTAACCTCGTTTGCCAGGAACTGGCCCAACAAGAGGGTTACCATCGGGTGAAAAAGTAAAAGCACCATTTACCCAAGTTTTAATGCCAACATCTTGTAATGCAGGATAGCGTTCAAACCCTAATATAAGTTCATTTTCTATCCTATCTGTTTGCTCCTGGAACAATTCCATTCCATAATCCCAGGGTGCACCATCCATGGCCCAGTGTTCGTGGTTTATCTCATAGATACCTAGCAGAACACCTTTTTGATCTTGCCTCAAATAAGTGAAACCTTCCAGGTCGACAGTCATAGGAACTTCAAAATCTAAGACTTCTAGATCAGAAATTGTATCTGATATCAAATAGTGGTGTTTTAGGGGAGATACTGGTAACTCAACACCAGCCATCCGACCAATTTGCTTAGCCCATAACCCCCCAGCATTTACGACATGCTCACAGGTTATTGTTCCTTTATCTGTTTGAACCCGCCAACCGTCCTTTGTTTGCTCTAATGCCTCCACTTTTGTGTGTTCAAAATATTCAGCGCCTCGGTTTCTGGCCGCTTTTGCATAGGCATGAACCGTACCTGTTGTATCTAAATAACCTTCCCGATCAGCCCACATACCTCCCAGTAAGCCTTCGGTAGACATAATTGGATTAAGTTCACGCGCTTCCCTAGGCGTTACAAGTCTACAGTCAGAAATACCAATTGATTGGTAGACTCTATATGCTGATTGTAACCATTCCCATCTATCTGGCGTGCCAGCCATTGTTAGACCACCAGTCATATGCAGACCAATATCTTGCCCACTTTCAGCCTCAATCTCTTGCAACAAGTCAATTGTGTAGGCCTGAAGGGCAGAAATATTTGGATCAGCATTTAGTGCGTGTATTCCACCTGCTGCGTGCCAACTTGAACCTGCAGTAAGCACTGATCGTTCAAGCATGCAAACGTCTGACCAACCAAATTTTGCTAAATGATAAATAACAGAGGCACCGACTACGCCTCCACCAACAACAACAACCCTATAATGAGATTTCATTATATTACTCCCTATAAAGCTCTGCGCTTGCAGATTTAATCTGCTATGCGTCTAACAACTTGGAAAGCTTAAAGCCCATTGATAGATTTACGTTACTAAACTTCTTAAAGTAGAGTAATTGCAATAGCGCCAAAAATAAGTGTGATTACGACTTGAAAAAGACCCCACGGAGCGGCTTTATATTTTTGATAGATGGTCATTCAAATAATAAAGAAGGCGTGTTGCATTTTTCCTGAGAACAACATGCGTTAAAACATCGGCTAGTTTTTTAAATTAGAAAGCCGATGGGTTTAAATTCCTACCTTTAAAATTAACTTTTAGTTCAATTTATAATCTATGGGTGGAAATAAGTAATCCTCATCTTTTTTAATGGTTGGCGCCTTGTGCCTAGGCAATCTAGGCAGGCCTAATCCTGTATTTATCATACGAAGATAGTCACGATAGCTCATGCTCATTAACGGTTTAATCGGGCCAATAAATCCCTCATCTTGATTTGGTTTGTTCATAATTATCCTCCATCAATGGAAAAGACGTGCAAAATTTATGCCACATAATTAAATTTTAGGATAAACTAAATGATCAGTTTTTTGGGTTATATGGTAAAATTTAAACTCACATCGCATTAAATTTAATTCAAATGAAAGATCCTAAATTTAAGGTTAGGAAAGCTTACTAGCTGATGCAAATAAACTTATTGACATACACAATAGAAAAACATCAATTGGCATATTTGAATTAATATTTTAAATAGCTCTGAACTTTTACATCACTTATAAAGAGATTAAACATGCCGTACGAGCCAATAAAATTGCCAGATCGTGTTCAGCTATCAGAGGACGAAGCTATTCAACAATCGAGAATTTTTTTTGAATATATGTGTAAGCGCCACTCAGTTAGAGATTTTAGCAGTAGTCCAATTTCAAAAAGAATTATTGAGAACATTATAGCGACAGCTGGTAGAGCTCCGTCTGGGGCTAATCAGCAGCCTTGGCACTTTGTCGCCATTAAGGACCTAAGTATGAAGAAAATGATCCGTGAAGCTGCTGAAAAAGAAGAACAAAATTTTTATACTGGTGGAGCTAGCGATGAGTGGATTTCTGCTCTAGAACCCATTGGTACTGGAATATCGAAACCTCATCTTACAAAAGCACCCTGGTTAATTGTGGTATTTTCTGAACGATATGGAAAAAAAATGGATGGTTCACGAAGCAAAAACTATTATGTCCCTGAAAGTGTTGGAATAGCCATGGGGTTTCTTATTGCTGCTATCCACAATGCTGGACTAGTATGTCTGGAACATACACCCAACCCAATGAAATTTTTAAATAATTTGTGTGGTAGGCCAGATAACGAAAAACCGATAATGATATTACCAGTTGGCCACCCAAGTGAAGGGGCAACCATACCAAAAGCCGCAAAATTAAAAAAGCCACTGAATGAGATTTTGTCTGTTTTCTAATCTGTGAATTATTTGGTCTAGAAGAATATAAAGCAAATATCTTTTGGTTCCGATATAATCATCTTTAGAAAATGAATAGGTTTTAGCTAAAATGGTACCGCCAAAAATGAAAGTTGTTCTGGTTGAACCGGAAATACCATTTAATACTGGTTCAATTGGTAGGACTTGCGTAGCGCTGGATTTAGAATTGATTTTAATCGGACAACTCGGTTTCTCTTTGGACTCATCTTCGGTAGCGCGGTCAGGGACCCGCTACTGGAATTTTGTGCAAATAAGCCTTTACGAAAGTTGGGATGAGTTTCTACTGAAACGTTTACCTCCAAAAGACCAACTTTATCTATTTGAAGAAGATAGCCCAAAAAGTTTTTATACTCCAATTTATCATCAAGACGCATATTTAGTTTTTGGCTGTGAGTCGAAAGGGCTGCCAAAATCAATCCGTGAAAGCCTAAAAGATAGAATTTTTTCGCTTCCAATAAAAAATAAAGCTGTAAAATCCTTGAATTTGGCAAATACAGCAACGGCAGTTATTTACCAAGCTATGCGGGATTATCTGTAATAATAACCTAGCGTTTGGTCAAAGATTAGTGACCTTAGAACTGGTCTATCGTTAAAACGACGAAGTATTTCTGCTTTTTAAAATTATGCGAATTTAGATAAATCTACTCGTCTTTTTGCGACAGTTTGCCAGTGCAAAAATTATAAAAATTTCTAGTTGGCATAAAAAATGCTTACATAAAAGCTAGTAACCCCGCGGGTACTGGGTCTCTAATAGCTTTTTCCTCCCTGTTGAGCCGATTAGAGGCCCTTTTTTGTGAATAATTTTGGGTTAAAAATTCTTAAAGCCTTAATTTATATTTGTATACAAATGAACACTACGGTAAGTGTTTATTTTTTAACATTTTTTTATGTATACTATTGTATTTGTTGACTTTTCTTGAAACACATTTATTTTTACTCCATGGCAAATGAATGTAAAAAATGTAACGTCGTACACAATTCTTTAGCTGAAAATTGCTTTAGTTGCGGTGCATCGCTTAAAAGATTAAAGGTGTCGCGTCTAATGCCGGGTTTCCCTACTGTCATAGCGACTACCTTTTTGTCGCTGAGTGTAGTGATATTGAACGTTAATCTCTTTACAGGTGGCTAGTATGATTACTTGGAAGCAAATTTTTGGCCCCAATTTTAGCGTTGCCCAAATCGAGATCCTATTAATGATGGGCGCCTTTGGAGCAATCCTATCAGCGATTTTTGTTCTAATTTACTTGTATGGACAGCTAGCAGACGATCTTTAAAGAATAATTAGCTATCCACTTACATATGCTGCTTGATTTTGAGGTCTGTACCAGTTCTTCTGATTGTGAAGGCGGCCCAATAGATCGCGTAAATCAGCAACCTCTTGCCTTATTTCACGGTACGAAGCTATATCCGTTGTATTTTCGTGATTATTATCGGTCATTAAAGTCATGGTAGAGGATCTTCTGGCTATAACAGAATTTAGAGCGTCCTCAATGAGATCAATATCGCGTAAGCCCAAGTTAAATTCGGTATTAGGTTTTGACATACTGTAATCTCCAAATATTATTTTTAGTAGCTATAGCCTGTGTGAAAAATAGAGCAATGAGGCTTAAAAAGTCAACAAATACAATAGTATACTTTATTTTCCCAATGAAAATAACAAGTTAAAATTGTGTTCATTAGTATACATTATATTTGGTTACCCCAAATACTCATTCGACTCGTTTTGGAGGCTGTGGGTTATTTGCGGGGTTTGAATCTATGAAGCTTATTTCAACTATATCATCACCACTATCCAGGTTCTTTAGGCCCTGTTCAATAGAACTGGCCAGTTCTTTACTGTAAACTTGGTTATTGCCTTCGTAAAAAGCAAAAGATTTTAAATGTTTTGCTTTTTTATCGGGATTATCAATCGTAGATTTTGTCCAATGATATAATTCATACTGCTCGATCCCTTCCCTTTCCGCTTCTTCGCAATATTCTGCAAATGCATCAAAAGTACAAACAAGTCTGGCTCTATTATCAGAAGCAATTTTAATGATCGCCTTAGACAGCCCTAAATCATTTTCGCCGCGTAGATCTCCTGAGAGCTTATCCGAAACCTTTATCCTAATTTGATATAGCCAGTTAGACATTATAAATTCCTATATTTTTATCAGTTTAAGTTATTTTAACTAGAAAATAATATGATAGAACTAAATCTAGTTAATATTAATAAGTTTCAAGCTATGCCTTTTACCTAAGCAGGATTTTTAAAATGTTTCAGTCGTTTTTTCCGCAGCCTAAATTGTTCTTTTCGTCATTGGCTATATGGAGTGGGGTATTAATTTTAGTATGGTATTTTTTCGGTATAACAATAGGTGAAGCTATTGGTTTTGATTTAACTGAAACTGATACTGTTATTGGCTTAGGTCATTTTATCACATCAGAATTTTTGTGGTTTGATATGTATTTTGCATTTGGTGCGCTCGTATTTTTCTTTGTGTGGCGCTCGCGGAGCCCACATGAGTGGCAGGTCTGGTCAGTTTTGGGCTCAGCCTTGCTAATATTTTTGTCATACGCATCAGTTCAAGTTTCAGTAGTAATCAACGCTTGGTATGGACCTTTTTATAATGATATTCAAACAGCGCTTACAGGTGATGGCGGCATAACGGCTAGCGACCTGTATAGTCATTTTTTAATCTTTTGTACCATCGCATTTCCTTATATTTTATTTATAATTTTAAATCGGTTTTTCACTGCTCACTATATCTTCCGCTGGCGTACAGCGATGAATAATTATTATGTTGAAAGGTGGAAGCAGGTTCGTAATATCGAAGGAGCATCACAACGTATTCAGGAAGATACCATGCGGTTTGCTGCCATTATGGAAGGGCTGGGCGTAGCTTTCGTAGATTCTGTCATGACGTTGATAGCGTTTTTGCCAGTTCTAGCGGCTCTTTCAGTTCATGTTGAAACGTTGCCAATACTTGGAGCTATACCTTACCCGTTAGTCTTCTTATCGATTGTTTGGTCTCTTTTCGGAACCCTTGTGCTAATTTTAGCTGGCATTAAATTGCCTGGGTTAGAATTTAAGAACCAACGGGTAGAGGCTGCATTCCGAAAAGAGTTAGTTCTTGGTGAAGAAGATGAGCAGAGTGCCAACCCTGGAACTTTAAGAGATCTTTTTGTGAATGTTCGCCGAAATTATTTTAGAATTTATTGGCACTATACATATTTTAATCTGTTTAGATATATGTACATTCAAGCCGACAATGTAGTTGCATATATCTTTTTAGTACCAACAATTGTTTCTGGGCGTATAACTCTCGGTATAATGAATCAAATTTTAAGGGCTTTTGGACAGGTGGCCTCCTCGTTTCAATTTTTGGTTTCATCGTGGACGACTATCATAGAGCTGATATCGATATACAAAAGGCTTCAGGCTTTTGAGGCTGCTATTAGCGATCAACCTCTTCCAAAAATTGATCAAGAATTCATTGAATCAGGATCACAGGAGATTTAATCTTATATAGAATTTGCATAGGGTCACGATAATTGTAAAACTTGGAGATGGTATGTATTGCAGAGTTGTCAATGTGAAAGCATTATCTGAATTACAAATGAAAATGATTGTTGCTTACATAGAAACAACCATGTTGCCCCGCAATTTGGGCGCTGGGCAGATATCGGGTGAGGTTTTTTCTATAAGTGCGGCTGAAGTTTTTGCTGTTTCGCGTTTCAATGATAAGGCTACTGCGGATAAAATTATGTCATTGATGAAGGAAGAGCTGAAGGAAATAGCAAAAGGTAGTAAAATGACAGTTTTAGAGGGTCCTCTTTTAATTGAAGGTTAGATGAAAAATTCAGTTAGCCCCGTGGAGCCTTAAATTGCAGAAATTTGCTTTCTAAAGATTGGCTTTTGCCATTTAAACATATTTAACCGAATGAATATATAATAGTACTCTATACGTCAGAAAATTTGGCAGGCCGTTTATTAAACTTAAAAAAATTGAGTATTTGAAAGATAGGTCCAAAATTTTGGATTGGTTACCTTACGTTTTAAAATTTATTCTTTGATACACTTTTATAAGTGATTAAGATTGCGGCTATCAACAGTGAGGAAAAGTTATGGATCAAACTTTAAGAGCAAGTATTCAAACAAGTACTTTTTATTATTTTATGATTGCATTGGTGCTTACCACTATTAGTCAATTGACAACAATGACTGTGATTATTTTTGGTGATATATCAGGAAAAGAGAATGTAATTGCGGCTTCCGTTGTTGGGCCTGCACTTATTGGCTCCTTTGGAATTATCAGATTGTTAACGAACATGGGTTACTTGGTTGCTGATATGGACAAAGACATGAAAGCTACAACCTACGGTGCTGGAATATCTGCAATACCGTTCTCAATACTGAAATTAATTTTTGCAGCTATCTTTTTGCTTGTTGCTGTAGTTCAACTAACGGCCATTTATTAATCAACTTTGTCAAAGGGTCCGAGCCTTTGGACCCTTTGATTGATTTCATATATCAATTACGCTTTGCATAGAAACCTGCAGCAATAATTGCAAATATTAGTGCTTGATAAAAGAATGGGTTATTACCAATTGGGTCTCCACTGCTAAAAATTAGGTACAGGCCACCGATGGCAAATATAGCCCAGCCTACAGAATGAATTATCATAAATTCTGATATATTTTCTAAGCTAACATATTTCCTGGTTGCGATAAGAACGTATGCTATAACTAGCAAGGCTAATCCTGTATTTTGTAATTGTGCGCTTGCCAAGTCTGAAATTAAATCTGCGGGTACTGTCATTACAGACCAGTACGAATTAGGTGCTAGAAAAAACCAAAGACCATAGATAACACCAACTGCGGGTGTAAAAAGCATCATTTTTTGTTGCATATCTAATCTCCACTTTTTGATAAGAAGAAACTACCATAGATTAGTAATTTTTTATAAAATAATTATTCATTATTATTTTTGAATTATGCGGCTCTGCCTGGTTCCACCCAAAATACTATATCCATCCTAACTTTATTGCCAATCAATGTCGCTTTAATTGAGCCGGGTAGGCTGCTCAAAACAGCTTTTATAAGGTTTGTATGCGGTGCACCTGTTTCAAAGTTTAATTTACTTTCCATTATTTTGTTAAAGCGTGCTAAGTTCAATTCTTCTGATTTTCTTGTTGTAGCTATTAGAACTGTAAATTGAATCTCTTTCATAGTTTGGGATTGCCTTCCCTCACTAATCTCGAATTTTAGTTCGTTGGGTTCATGTGCTTCTTGGCAGTATGAAATTAAATGATGGAGCATTACTTTTAGGGAGCTAATAGGAATGCTATATTCAACTTCTGATACAGAACTCGTTTCCACCTTAACTTTTATACCATTCCAATCAGTAAAAAGCTCATAAGGATGTGTGAATTTCATCAATATATGGCTTAAATCTTGGAGTGTTAAAGTCGCCGTGTCGTCAGAAAGATAATTTCCAGTTTCACTAATTTTTGAAAGATTAAAAGAAAGATCACGGACGCGATCTCGAATATGTTCAACTTGTAGATTAACTTTCTCTTTATCGGTATTTTCCAGTAAACCTTTGGTTAAATCCATTTGTGAAGCTAAGCTAAACGCTGCTATTTTTAATTTAGTTTTTTCAGCTTCAGACCTTTCCTGAGCCTCAGCGACCAAATCATAAGACGATTTATTTTTTTCAATTAGGGATTTATTTGCTTCTATTTCTTTAAGATACATTTTTTCGTACTGGTCGACTAATGTTCTAATTGCAAAAACAAGAATGCAAATTAGCATTAAACAAGATAAGTGCACCGCAATAATACTTGAATGTGGTAAGTTGCCTGAGTCAGTTGGCAGAAATGTTTCCGTAGTCGTTAGATAAAGTGCGGTTGTAGCTAAGATGCCTGACGCGATAACAATTCGGCTGGAAAACTTAAATGCCATTAAGCCGCACGCTAAAACAAGAAATACATCAACAAAAATAATTGAGCTATTCCGTATCCCAGCCAGTAAAAATAATAAAAAATAAATGATAACTGTAACGTTCAAACGAAAACTGTTTGACTTTGTTTTAGCAAAGGCGACGAAAACAAAGAGTGCATAACATAAAATTATAAATACTTGGTGGAGGGGTAAAAAATCGACGAATAAGTTTCTATGACCAGCTATGATTACTGCAGGAAAAGCAACCACTGATATGATAATTGAAGCGGTCTTTAGACTTTGGTCAATTATCCCGTCTAAGTTTTCTATTCTGCTTTGCATTTTATTAACCTAAACTTTTTCTGCGCTATTATAAAATTTATTTAAGGTTTACCTAAAGCTTTTTTCAGCATCATGGATTATTTTACAGACGTTATTGTTAAAAGGTGTTGAAATTTTTAATTTAGCTGCGAGAGGCGGTATGGCCCCGTTAATAAAGTCTATTTCTGTTTTTTTATTACTCTCAAAGTCTTGAAGCATTGATGGCTTGGCAGATCCAACTCGTTTAGCAAAATCAGTGACATAATCAACCGGATCATCAAATGAAAACGGGACACCTTTTGCTAGCCCAACTGTGTAAGCTTCCCGCATACAATTTAAAGCAAATGTCCAATATTCTTCTTTATTTAAGAGATCTTTGACGTTGCATCTAAAAATAGAGCAGGGGCCTGATAAGGTCACATTGCAAAGTAATTTCTCCCAAATCAACTGCTCAATATTTTCGTAAATTTCGGTTTTTAATCCGCTGGAGCGCCAGGCTGAAACTATATTTTGAAGTTCGCTATCACTCATTTTATTTGAAATTGAGCCCAGTCTGATTTGTTTGTTTGCTGTATGAATTATGCTTCCGGGTGCCTTCAAACTAGCTCCAAAACCTTCGGCAACCCCTAAAATAATGCTATTTTTTGGCATATACTTCAAAATTATATCGCCAGCGCCCAAACCATTTTGAATTGTAATTATAGGAGAATTTAAATTTATTTGATCTTTAAGGTTTTTAATACTTTCTTCTAACTTCATAGCCTTGGTTGCAATGATATAGAAATCGCAATCCTTTATATCTAAAACGTTTGTACTGGCTCTTATATTTTTTGCGATAATCTGTCCGTCAGGACCTTCTATAATAAGGCCATATTTGTTGATATGATCGACGTGATCTCGCCAAACATCTATTGCAATAACTTCATGCCCAGCTTTGGAAAATCTTGCAGCATAGATTGATCCCATTGCGCCGGTCCCAATAACAGCAATTTTCATTAATCTGGCCTTTTTAAATCAAGAGAAAATCGATTAATTAATTCATTGATTATTTTACTCGGTAAGTGATTTGGTCGATATTCGCTCAATATTTTCGATGCCTGAGCTTCTGCCCTTTGACCCATATGTAGTTGTTCGCTTGTTGCCCATTCTTCTATAGATTTACGCTCTGCAATCTCTGGATAATAGAAGTCACTTTTCATTCGTGCATAAGTTTCAGGATGCCCTAAATAATGGCCATCATTATTGACCACCTCCTTAATACTCTCATACATCAAAGTTTCATCATTTATTTCTGGCACCATATTTGATCTAAATATGGTACCAATCAATTCGTTGTCTGCCACCATGGCACTATAATTTACAGCCATTAAACTAGCTTGCGAACCTGCGGCTTGAGTTATCAAATTAGCACCTATTTGGACAGCACTATTAATTGTAAGCGCTTTCTCATAACCTGATTGAAAGTCAATTGAGTTACTGTCCGTAGCTCCTGCTATGACCGAGCATGGTATTTCCCAATATCGAAGAACTTGAACTGCAGCTGCAGTTGCCATTAATTGCTCTGGGGCTCCACCGGCCATTCCACCAGTCCTTAGGTCTGTTATCATTGGGCGAGGTCCAGCAATACTTTCTGCTTCTGGGTTAATAAGGTGAATTGAAACTAAGCCCGCAAGAGTTTCAGCCAAAGTTTGAGAAACAGACCCCGCAACTGTTACTGGGCTGGAAGCTCCAAGTTGCCCAAATACGTTGCAGTGAACAGGGATACCTAGATTAGCAGCTTTCAGCATTACCTTCACACTTTCTGGATCGAATCTTAATGGCGGCACCGCGTGATTTACATTCAACGAAAGAAAAGGTCTTTTCCTGAAACTCTCTTCACCCCCCGCAATTTTGTAACATAACTCGGCTATAGCATTAACGTGTGAGAAATGTGCCGCTTGGACTATAACATGCTTAGAGGTTCCTGCTAAACTTGCAGCAGCCGTAGAGAGATCAAACTCTAATGGATCTTCAATATCGCCCGCAACTAGGGATCTTGCAAAAAAACTAATATTGGGCAGCCTATCAGCCAATCGTGCCGCGTTGTATAAGTCTTTAAGTTTAGATGGAACATATTCATTCGTCTTAGAATTTTGTAAATGTGGGGCAGCTCCACCCGTTCCTGCATAAACATGATTTCCCCCAACGTGCAGATCATTTTCAATAGTTTGACCGGCCAAAAGTACAACCCGTTGGTGTTTCGCTATTGTATTTTCAATTAAATTGGGAGGGTATATTAATCTGTCTCCCTCTAACTTACCACCACGCTTTAGAACCAGTTCACACAATTCTTTTGGGGCGTCTGACATTCCTATTTCTGCAAGAATTTTTATCGCAGCGTCAGCAATTTTCTTTACACTATTAGTTTCTATTGGAGAATATACTTTTTCATTTACAAAGTTTTTTAAGTTGTAGTTTTTTAACTCAGCTTCGTTTTTAGGCTTTCTTCTTTTGCGGCTCATGTTCAGCTCAATCTAGAGGTAAATTACTTTTTATTTTTTTTATGTGACATAGTTTGAAAGAATTTTTTTTCATAATCCTTTTGAAGTGACTTCAATTCATATAAGATATTTTCTATATCTTCAGGTTGCTTAAGGATTATATCTAAGACATCGCCCTCCAGTATTTTTGGTGATGTTGTTTTTTCCAAATCTACGTACTGGAACGGCACAACAGGTTTGTTAAAACCCTTTAATTCAATAGCTTCTTGGGCCTTAAATTTAAAATCTTTATCTAAAAGTGTCTTTGTTTCAGGAGCAACTAGTATCTTTTTGGGCTGACATATGGATTCTAACCTAGAGGCTAAATTTACGGTACTACCTAGCACAGTATAATCTACACGTTGCACTGAACCAAAGTTTCCGACTGTGCAGTAACCCGTAGAAATGCCCATTCTTACTTGCAAACCTTCTGTGATTCCGCGATCTTCACGCCAATTTCTGTCTAGTTCAGCCACTTTGTTTTGCATAGCTATAGCCATACTCAGACACTTTGATGCATCTTCTTTTAATCCATCGCTTTCGGGGTCTCCAAAAAAAACTAAGATTGCATCTCCAATAAACTTATCAATTGTTCCACCGTATTTTAAAGCAATATCTGTCATTGCAGAAAGGTAAGCATTTATAAGTTCTGCTAGAAGATCAGGGTCGAGTGAGTCTGAAAGATCGGTGAAACCTTTTATATCTGAAAAAAATACAGTTATTTTTTTTCGTTTATAGTCGTTCGTCTGTTCAGATTCTGCTTCAAAAATATTTTTATAAATTTGCGGTGACAAATATTTTGCAAGCCTATTTGAAATTTTTTCAAGTTTCGTATTTTTGTCTTTAAGGCTGTCATAAGCTTCTTGGTTTAAGTTGATTAATTTTTCATTTTCTTCTTTTAAAATTGTCTCAGCGGTTCGATCAATTAACTGACCTTGGACACCATTTAAGCTATCTGTTATCGTGCTTTTTGTCTTTGTTGAAAGTAATGAAAAATACCGAACTTCATTATTAATTTTGATTTTGATTTGGGGAATTAAAACTTTTCCATCTTTATCTAAAGTTGTTCTAAAGTCAGTGATAGTTTTTTGCTCGACTCCAAGGTTTGCCAAAAGCGTCAAAAGATTTTGAGACTTTGTTTCGATACCTTTACCAAATAAGCTCTCAAAGTTTTTGTTGGCATTTAACAAATTAAGGTTTTGGTCTGCATAGAAAGCAGCAGTTATTGCATTCTCGAAATTGAAAAAACTAATTCGTCGCAAAAAATCAAAATCTAGGATCTTTGCAATATCCATAATAACTACCGCCTTTACCGTCGTTTCTGGATATCCCGCAGACGCTCGGATAGAATTGCCATAACGCCGCGAATGATCATATCAGAATCTTCTAGTTTTTTTTCGAACTCCTTGGTTGATACAAAAATAATCACACTATCTTCCAATGCTTTCGCAGTCGCCATCCTAGGTGCTATATCAATTACGCCCATCTCCCCAACTATCTCGTTTGCTTTTAGCACAATATCTGGCTTTTCCATTGTGTGGTTAGTGGGAAAATAAATTCCAACAGAGCCTTTGCCCACAATATATAGGCCGTCGCTTGGATCACCTTTCTTAAAAATCGTATTTCCAGAATTTAATTCCATTTTCTTCATTTCACACCTCCATCTCTAATCCATCATTCGAGAGTGCGAATAATTCTGGCAAACCATCAGCTATTTGGTCGAGTTCTTTATCACTTCTGTGCGGAGCATGGTGAGTGATAAGAATTTTTTTACACTTAGTTTCTATATTAAAATCAATAGCTTGCTCTATAGAAGAGTGCCCCCAACCCTTTTTGTCGGCCAATTCTTTTTCAGTAAACATACCGTCCCATATTAATAGATCTGCGTTCTTAGCAAAAGTGGTTAAGGTTTTTCTTTGGTGTTCCTCAAATTCATTATCACAAAGATAAACAAATGAGGTATTTTTCTGTTTTAATTTGTAACCGGTGCTGCCGCCTGGGTGATTGAGCGGTATGGAGCTTAAACTTAAATTTGCCTCAAGTTTTTTCTGAACTGCATTGAACGGTAGAAACTTTATATTTGATAGTGATGATACGATATCAATTGGAAAATAAGGTGATGAAAAATACTTTTGGATGGTCTTTTTTACAATTTCTATTTCACATAAGGCACTGGAAATTATAATCTCATTTTTTGGATCAAAAAGTTGTGGATTGAATGCTAAGCCTTGGACATGGTCATGATGAAAATGGCTCAGCAATAAAAAAGATACTCGTGTTTTTGACAATTCAACATTCTGAAAACCAGATCCAGCATCGAAAATAATTTGATGATTATCAACACTCACTTCAAAACAAGAAGTATTACCTCCATATTTCTGTGTGGAACGCGAAGAGGTTGCTGTTGAGCCCCTACAACCGTGAATAGAAAGTTTCATTTCTGCTTCAAACCCTACACTTTTTGATTACTTTACAGTATTTTTATTTTCTCGTCTAATTATACGATAAAGCAAGAAAATGTTCACCGATCATCTTGATTTACGGTTATAAAACGTAAACAAGATATTTTTTTATCAAAAAAATCTCAAAAAGCTTTGTTTTCTTATAACTTAGTTCAATTTTAAAATTATAGTTATTGACTTACGGCAAAGTTTTTTTGATGTTGGACCAAAAGGAGATGTTTATGAAAACGTTTGTAGCTAGCCTTTTATTGGTGACTTTCCTGTCGGGATGTTCTACCTTAGGAGAGTATAATTTGAATCCACTGGATTGGTTTGCATCTGAAGAGGCAGCTAACTAAATCTTATTTTAATAACTTTATATCTAAAGGGAAAATATTGATATGAAAAAAATTGTAATTTTAATGGGCTTATTAGGTTTTCTAGCAGCTTGTGATGCGCCTGGGACATCTTCAACTATG
>PBHH01000004.1 GCA_002720195.1 Gammaproteobacteria bacterium | reverse complement strand
TCACTTCCAACAGATTCACCATGGCATTTGGTGCCATCCTCCAACAAAAGTATGGCGCTATGTTTCGTCAAAATTATGTTCTAATAAAAAAAAAGATGGCTCACTTAGGGCCATCTTTTTTTGTTTTATTTTAGGTTCCATCTAAAAATATATGTTACTTCTTTCTATGTCTTCTGTCTAATATTTAATACAAATTTATATAATTCTTTTTTAGAGTGGTTCGAAAATAAACTCAAAATATCAATAATTTCTTTATTAGAGAATGATTTCGATAGTTGTTTTACTTTTTCACTCAGTTCTTCAATCTCAGGCTTTTTTTTATTCTCAGATTTGAAAATTATTGTGAATTCACCATTATAGTCCGATTCTTTACTTCTCTTGATAATATCTTTTATCTTCCCATACTGGATTTCTTCGTGAATCTTGGTAAGCTCTCGGAAAAAACAAATTTGAACATCATCGCCACATATATTGTTAATTCTCTCTAAAAGAGCATTTACCCTTCTTTTATTCTCAAATAAAACGGCAGGTATTCCTAAATTTTTCACTAACTTAATCTTGTTATCTATTTCACTATTTTTTCTTGGAAGAAATCCTAGAAAAATGAAATTATTCGTAGGTATTGGAGAAACTGATAAAGAGGATGTTAAAGCACTGGGCCCTGGTATAGGTATGGTAATAAACCTATTGTCGAAATGTCGTAATATTTCAAAACCAGGGTCTGATATAGACGGAGTTCCAGCATCAGAGAGTAATGCAATATCTTTGCCACTTGATAAATCTGAGATAATGTTCTTTACTTTTCTTTTCTCGTTATCTTTGTTAAAAGTAATTATCTTCTTCTTAATAGAATATTTATTTAGTAACTTGCTAGTGCGAACCGAGCTCTCTGCAAGTATATAATCACAGTTATTGAGAACTTCAATAGCTCTTATGGTTATATCGTCGAGATTACCAATAGGTGTTCCCACAATAAAAAGCTTTCCTGTCATAGCCTGTGCTGTAATGTTATTGATTGGTAGGATATACTATAACACATAAGAATTTTAAAATACTAAAGATGGATAAATTAGAGATTATAAAATCAAATTTCTATCAAAACAGAGATGTTATAGAGAAAACTGTCAATACCAATATTGAAGATATTAACTATGCTACTGATATGCTCATAAATATGATTGAGTCAAATGGTAAACTTCTTGTTTGTGGGAACGGGGGTTCTTCTGGAGATGCACAGCATATATCTTCGGAATTTATTAATCGGTTTGAAAAAGAGAGGACAGAAATGCCAGCAATTTCTCTTAATTCTGACACGGCAACTTTGACATCTATTGCTAATGATTACGACTACAAATACATTTTTTCCAAACAAGTGAAGGCTCTGGGTCAGCCAAATGATATATTAATGACTTTTACAACGAGTGGCAATTCAAATAATATCAATGAGGCAATTATTGCTGCAAAAGAAAGGAACATTAAAATAATACTCATATCTGGGAAAGATGGTGGAAAGGCTGCCACACTACTAGGTGAGCAAGATTGTAAGGTCATAATTCCACATGACAGGACAAGTAGAATTCAGGAAATGCACTTAATAATAATTCACTCAATATGTGAGTGTTTAGATGAATATATGACTAGTAAGTTTTAGATATCTCTTTCTGTCTCACTCAAACTTGCTTGAAATGAATCTCTACTGAAAATTCTTTCCGAATACTTATCAATAATATCTTTATTTTTATCAAGTTCAATACCAAGACATTTTACACGCCATAAAAGAGGTGCAAGGCTACAATCAACTAGACCGAAGTCCTCGCTCATAAAAAAATTATCCGAAATTAATGGTATTATCTCAAGAAAATAGGATTTTAACTTGACTACAAAATCATCTGCTATAGTTCCATTTTTGTATGATTTATCAAATTCTGGATACCATTGATGCTCAATTCTATCAAGTGCCAGCCTAAATCTAGCTCTTGCAACTGGGTCGACAGGCAATAGTGGTGGATGTGGAAATCTCTCGTCTAAATACTCGATTATAACGCGGGAGTTCTGTAATACTAATTCTCTATCTACTAAAGTTGGGAAATCGTCGTAAGGACTAATGTCTTTAATTTCCTCAGAAATATTGTTCAAATCTATTTCATGCAATTCTGCAGATATCTCTTTTTCTTTAATGACTAGACGTGTTCTATGACTGTGAAGGCAATCAGGTAAGGAAAACAATAATATTGCTGATCTTCGGTTTGCGAGTGATGTCATGAATTATTTTACGTCCTTCCAATACTCTACTTTAAGCAAATAAGCTATTGCAGAGAATATTACTAGGAATAGTATAACCCAAAAACCTATTCGATATCTATCTAACTGTGCAGGTTCTGAAACATAAGTTAAAAAGTTTACCAAATCAGTGATCGATGACTTGTACTCATCTTTTGTATGAGTTCCTGTTGAGAGGTATTTAAAAGTATTAAGTTCCTCATCTGCAGGCTGTTTAACACCCTCCATGTACCATAAAACATGTGGCATGTTTACATTTGGATAAAGCTTGTTATTAGCCCCAAAAGGTCTACTTTCGTCTTTGTAAAATGACAAAAGAAAAGTATATATCCAATCCGATCCCCTAGATCTTGCTGTAAGCGATAAGTCTGGTGGCACAACTCCAAATGCTTCTTTTGAATGTGATTGGTTTACAGCATTTAAAATTAATGACCCTATCTTAGTTTTCTCTCCACTAGAATCTGTAGTAAAAATTAGATTATCCTCTATTGTTTTGGGATTAAGTCCTAGATGATCTGTAAATTTCACGTACCTTTGATATTTTAATGTATGACAACCTGCACAGTTATTCATATAAATTTGTGCACCTCTTTGGAGTGATTGTTTATTTCCAAGATCTATCAATACCCTTTCTAATTTGGCTGATGAGCCAGCAGCTAGAATAGAAGACGAAAAAAATACAAGGGACGTAATAGATAGTAGTCTACTCATGCATTGTTACCCGCTTAGGAACCTCTTCGGTTTTCTCATTGGCACTTAAAAAATATAATGCTACAAAAAACCCAAAATACACGAGAGTAAAAAATCTTCCAACCCAAGTTAAAATCGGAGTTGCAGGGTTCATGCCGATAATGCCTAATCCAATAAAACTAATAACAAACATAGACAGAAGCGTCTTATATGTCTTAGATCTGTAACGTATTGACTTAACATTACACCTGTCTATCCATGGCAATAAAAAGAGGACAAAAATTGCCAATCCCATGGCTAATACACCACCAAACTTATCAGGTATAGCCCTAAGAATCGCGTAAAAAGGTGTGAAATACCAAACTGGCACAATATGTTCGGGTGTCTTNAGAGGATCAGCCGGNACAAAATTATCTTTTTCTANAAAGTATCCACCGAACTCGGGAAGAAAAAATACCACAAATGTAAAAATGACCANGAATACTGACAANCCAAAAACATCCTTCACAGTGTANTANGGATGGAATGGAATTCCATCTACGGGTTTTCCGCTATCATCTTTNTTATCTTTGATTTCAACTCCATCAGGATTATTGGAACCTGTNGTATGAAGGGCNGCTAGATGCAGATAAATAAGTGCAAAAAGNAATAAAGGTAATGCTATGACATGAAAAGCAAAGAACCTGTTAAGNGTNGCATCTGANATAACATAATCTCCTCTAATCCANAGAGCTAGTGATTCTCCAACAAATGGAATAGCNCCAAACANAGATATAATGACNTGAGCTCCCCAATATGACATTTGACCCCAAGGTAAGAGATAACCCATAAAAGCTTCTGCCATTAAAAGAACNAAAATTAACATGCCNAATATCCANANNAACTCTCTTGGATTTTTGTACGATCCATATAACATAGCTCTAAACATATGAAGATATATGACGATGAAAAAGAAGGAGGCGCCAGTAGAGTGCATNTAACGAATNAGCCAACCCCACTCAACATCTCTCATTATATACTCCACAGAAGCAAATGCCTGATCAGCATCAGGCTTGTAGTTGATAGTCANGAATATACCAGTNATAATCTGTAGTATAAAAATAAAGATAGCTAAAGCACCAAAGAAATAGAAAAAGTTAAAATTCTTNGGCGCATAATATTGTGACAAATGATTTCTNACAAAATTACTTACNGGNAACCTTCTNTCAATCCANGCAATAAATCTACTCATTATGTNTTTTCTCCATCTTCTCCGACTACAATTTTAGTCTCTGTTGCAAAATAATANGGTGGGACCTCTANATTATATGGTGCNGGGACACCTTTNTGAACCCGTCCTGAAAGATCAAATTTAGANCCATGACATGGGCAGAAAAAACCACCAGCCCAGTCTAGTCCGAGTTCTTGTGATTTAGCGTTCGGTTTGTANAGTGGCGAACAACCAAGATGTGTGCAGACGCCTAACANAACTAAATANTCGGGNTTGATCGATCTAAATTTGTTTTGTGTATACTCTGGCTGATGTTCCTCAATAGATTTTGGATCGCTNAGNACATCATCATCGTCTAGTGTGTTAGCNATCATNTCCTCTGTCCTTCTNACTACCCANACAGGCTTNCCTCTCCATTCAACAACTTTATAAGAACCNGGTTGAAGAGAAGAGANGTCGATCTCAATNGGAGCTCCAGCAGANTTAGCNCGCTCGCTAGGCGACATAGATGATAAAAAAGGTATCAAAGCAAAAATGCCTCCAATACCACCCATTACTTGTGTCATGTTCGTTAAGAACTTTCTTCTTTGAGATGGAGGGCTATGATTTGTCTGTTCGTTGTAGTTAGATTTTTGGCCTTCAGANGCTTTAATNTTNTGCTCTGTTTTCCTAGCTTGGATATCTATNCCNTTGAGNACATCCTGTCTTAAGATAGCGTGTAAATTTTTTGCTTCGCTNATACTGATTTGTTGNTAGTCACCTATTGTNTAAATTTTCTCTTTTCTNACNTTGTTCGTGTGAACATGATAGCGATATTGCCAGGATTTATTGCCAGAGATNGATACTCTTAAAAAAAGNCCATCTCCCAAGGCNACNCGGTAGTTATGATCTTTGGCCTTTANANCTTTNATTTCTTTCTCNGTTATTGCACTCATATCTCCCTGCCTTNTAAACGTATATTCTGAGTGCCCATTNTTACCANTGTGGGTAACNTATGGGTAATGGAATTTATCCATTTTNCTTGTGGGTAATATATNNCATTACCCACAAAATATGTGAATAGNATAGCTTTTGAGATGCCAAGAGTCAAGTAATAACTNGGTTTCAATNCTTTTTTATGACTAATTAGACTGGCATNTACTATAATAATCATGTAAATTTTNACACNTGAGTATAAAAATGCTAAGTGANCTAAANAATTATATTATTGCTGGGATCTTCGTAGGGGTAGTATTGTACTTATTNGGTCCAAATATGTTCTCAAACAACGTNCTTGTGAANCAAGTTCAGAAATCTGATCAGNCACAGACNACNAATGTAAGTTATCATAATACTGTTCTCAAAGTGAATAAATCNGTTGTATCTATATATACAAAAAGAACCGTAAATAAAAATATATTTTTTGTAGACCCAACNGAACAACGATTGAAAANGCGNGATTCTATNCCAACTGGTCAAGGATCTGGNGTAGTTGTAAGTACTCAAGGTCATATTCTGACAAATTTCCATGTTATTGCTGGTTCAANNGAGATTCTTGTTCGNGANTCGGANGGTAATGATCACTCGACTCAAGTTATAGGNTTTGATCCATTTACNGATTTNGCAGTTCTTAAAATAAACAAAAATTTATCTCCTATAACATTTGGNGAAATTACGGATGTCCGGGTTGGTGATGTATCGCTTGCAATTGGNAATCCCCTNGGNGTCGGGCAAACAATCACATTAGGTATTGTATCTGCTACAGATAAAGAACTCTCNCCAGANGGTTACTCTTATCAACGATANGTTCAAACAGATGCAGCTATAAATCCAGGTAATTCTGGNGGNGCTTTAGTNAACACAAATGGTGANCTTATTGGAATCAATACAAGNATCGTCTCTAAAGGTGGTGGGTCTGATGGAATTGGTTTTGCAATCCCTGTTGATATTGCGAAGTACGTTCTTCTTCANATTTTGGANTTTGGTGAAGTCATAAGGGGTTTTGTAGGAATAGTAGCTGAACCAAATTATAGNGGTGGNGGAGTAATGGTATCTGCTCTNTACAACTCGGGGCCTGCTGAAAGATCTGGGATTANACCAAAAGATATAATAAAAAAAGTNAATGGNATTNAGGTAGACAAAATNAAAGAAATGCAAAATATTATNGGTAAATCACAACCTGGTGATCTGGTTGAATTTGAGATCCANAGAAATAGTGACCGCTACACNGTNAANGTATCCGTTGAAAAAATGCCAAATCGTTAAGACTTATCTCTAAACNTAGCTGATTCTGCATGTGCTATCAAACCTTCTGCTGTAGCAATCGATGAGGCAATCTTGCTAAGNTCGCTTGCCAACTCCTTTGANAATTTTATTATNCTNGAACGTTTTTGGAANTCATACACTCCNAATGGTGATGAAAANCTGGCTGAACCTGANGTAGGTAAAACATGATTAGGGCCAGCACAATANTCTCCAAANACTTCAGGNCTATTTTCACCNAAGAAAATTGCCCCGGCNTTATTCACTTTANTTAAGATCTTATCGTAATTCTTACACATTATTTCTAAATGCTCTGGAGCAATTTTGTTTATGAGGTTTGCTGATTCGGNATCATTTTTTGTCTTGATAACTATACCTCTCTTTTGGAATGATTTNATTATAATTTTTTTTCTTGGCATNTCAGTTANTAGCTTATTCANAGAGNCTACAACTCTATTTATTGCCCGGATACTTTTNGAAATNAGGATCGGCTGAGCAAGCTCATCNTGNTCAGCTTGTGAAAATAAATCCATNGCNACCATATCNGGATNNTTNGTCTCATCAGCAACNACAACAACTTCAGATGGCCCAGCAATATTATCAATTCCAACATCGCCAAAGACAATTTTTTTTGCAGTACTGACATAGATATTACCTGGNCCAACAATCTTATCTACGNNAGGTATAGTCTCTGTGCCATAAGCAAGAGCNGCGACTGCATGNGCGCCACCCATTTTATATATNTGATTAACATCACAAAGATCAGCNGCNACTATAGCTANAGNATGTGATGAGATACTCTCAATTGGAGATGTCATTATAATTTTTTTAACACCCGCAACTTTTGCAGGTATTGCGTTCATTAGAACTGTTGATGGATAAGANGCCTTACCTCCAGGAACATAAATACCTACGGATTCAATCGGAGTNACTTTTTCTCCTAAAATACTCCCNCGTTCTTTNTATNTCCAACTTGATGACANTTGCTTTTTTGAGAATTTTTTTATTCTTGATATCGCTTTTTTGANATTAGNAACCTGGGNTTTAGTTACATAAGAGTANGCTTTTTTAATTTCAGTATCTGATATTTGCAAATNACTTATTTTGNTNANATTTANATTATCATATTTCTTAACAAGATTNAGAAGNCTACTNTTTCCATTAGTCCTTACATTNTTNATTAACTTAAGAACNTCTTTTTCAACCTTCAAGTTAACATTTGTATTAATTCTTAATCTTGTATTAAATTTTTTTGAGAAGTTCTTNTCACTAGTTTTTAGNATAGGAACATTAATAATATTACTCATTTAATCAACCCGAGAGCCTCATTTAATTCAATNATTAGTGATTCTGTCTCTTCCCANCCAATGCATGCATCAGTTATGCTCTGTCCATATTTAAGATTAGNTCTATCATTGATATCTTGCTTNCCTTCAACGAGATTNCTTTCTAACATAATCCCNGCAATTGCAGTTTCTTTATTTTTTAATTGTTCAATGACATCATAAACNACTAACTTCTGCTTCGAGAAATCTTTTTGNCTGTTAGAGTGGCTNGCATCAATTATTATACAGTCATGTAAATTATTTTTTCTCAAAGATTCGCTTACCTGCTTTACATCGGAAGATTTATAATTTGCATTCTTGCCGCCTCGAAGAATGATGTGGCAATCCTTATTACCTCTTGTTGCGAAAATAGCTGATTTCCCATCTTTTGTTACAGATAAAAAATTGTGTGACTTACCAGCAGCATTTATTGCATCTATAGCAATTTGAATACCACCATCAGTGCCATTCTTGAACCCGACAGGACAAGATAGTCCTGAGGCTAATTCCCTGTGGCTTTGGCTTTCTGTTGTTCGTGCGCCTATTGCTCCCCAGCTGATTAGATCTGAGATATACTGNGGGCTTATTAGATCTAAATACTCATGTCCTGCTGGCATCCCCATTTCAGCGAGCTCAAGTAAAAGGCCTCTTGCAGTACGAATGCCTTTGTTTATATTGAAACTATTATCTAAATCTGGATCATTTATTAATCCCTTCCAACCGATTACAGTCCTTGGTTTTTCAAAATACACTCTCATTACTATTAAAATGTTTTNNTCTACTTGNTTTTTTAATTTCATTAACCTNAAGGCGTACTCTNTAGCAGANTCAACATCATGAATTGAGCAAGGACCAACGATAACTAAAAGNCTGGAGTCTTTCCTGTTAATGATAGANTTTATCTGATTTCTTGAATCNACNATNGTTTTGGTTGATTTANNAGACATAGGTATTTCACTTATTACATCCATTGGAGATATAAGCTCTTTCATAGATGATATTCGTAAATCGTCTGTTTTTTTATTTATNGTCATCGCAATTCTATTTGCGAAAGGATGTTATCTATCGCACTCCTNTTTGTNTTAAATGAACTCTCNTTTACAATGAGNTGTGAACTTATATTATTAANTAAACANATTTCTTTTAGCCCATTTTCTTTTAATGTTCTCCCAGTATCAACNAAGTCAACAATTGCNTCTGANAAATCTAAAACGGCTGCTAATTCCATTGATCCATATAATTTTAAAACTGANCAAGGCAATCCTTTTGATTGGAAAAANTCTTGAGTTAGAGAGGGATATTTTGTTGCTATTTTCATNTTACTCCTCAGTTTTTTGTTTCTTTTACCAGCGACNACTAATCGGCANGATGCGATTTTGAGATCTTTTAAATAATAATAATTATCTACTCTAGATTCTAATAGCGTATCTTTACCGACAATTCCTAAATCAACCTTTCCAGATTCAATGTATAATGGCACATCGCTTGCTCTAACAATAATAATATCTAGATTGCTTACGTTTGTCTTAAAAATAAGCCTTCTTGAATGTTCGGGGGAATCTGTGCATTCTATTCCATTTTTCTTTAACAGTTGGAGAGCTTCTTGCATGATTCTCCCTTTTGATATTGCTAATAGTATTTTCTTCATAATGTTACCTACATCGGCACTCTTAAGATATCGGCGCCCAGTTGCTGTAATTTCTCCTCAATACAATCATAGCCTCTATCNATATGATAGATTCTTTCAACTTCAGTCGTCCCATTAGCTGCTAATCCTGCTAAAATCAAACTCGCAGATGCTCTTAAATCTGTCGCCATAACTTGTGCACCAACAAGGCTGTCTTTACCCTGAACAATTGCAGAATTTTTCTCCAGTGTTATATCAGCTCCCATTCTAGACATTTCTTGAACATGCATAAAGCGATTTTCGAAAATATTTTCTTTAATAATACTCACCCCTGTTGCAATAGTGCTTAATGCAGTTAGTTGAGCTTGCATATCAGTCGGGAATAGTGGATAAGGGCCAGTTTCAATGTTAACTGGCTTTGGTCTTTTGCCTTGCATATCAATTGATATACTATTTTCAGAAGATAATATACTTGCGCCAGCCTCTTTCAAAAGTTCAATAATACTTCCAACATGCGATGGGATCGCATTTTTGATCTTGATTTTCCCGCCAGTTATTGCAGCTGCTACCAAGAATGTTCCTGTTTCAATTCTATCAGGCAGGGCACTATAGGATGTGCCTTTTAGTTCACCTACTCCCTCAATTACGATTGTTTCAGTTCCATGGCCTTTAATCTTTGCCCCCATTTTAATAAGAAAATTTGCTAGATCAACTACCTCAGGCTCCATAGCAGCATTCATTATTTTTGTTCGACCTTTTGCTAAAGTTGAAGCCATCAGAATATTTTCAGTTCCAGTAACTGTTGTCTTAGGAAAACTAATGTTAGCACCTATTAAGACGTCACAATTTGCAGAGATATATCCATTCTCAATTGAAATATTTGCCCCCATCTCTTCAAGTGCTTGTAAATGCATCTCGACTGGTCTACTTCCAATAGCACATCCCCCGGGAAGAGACACCTTTGCATTCCCAAACTTTGCCAAAAGAGGACCTAAAACTAGAATGGATGCTCTCATGGTTTTTACAAGATCATATGGTGCATAAAAGTTATCAATGGTGGATGGATCTAGGGTTACACTCATCATCTCGTCCATAGTAGTTGATACACCCATCTGAGATAATAGTCTCAGTGTTGTAGTCACATCATGTAAATGCGGCACATTATTAATCGTTACAGCTGAATTATTAGCCATCACAGAGGCACATAACATAGGTAACACAGCATTTTTAGCTCCAGAAATAGAGACTTCACCGATAAGAGGTTTTGATCCTTTTATTATTAATTTATCCATATTTATCTTTTAAATAACAGTATGATTCGATATTCTAAAATCTTAATGAGAAGAAAGCTATGAAAAACCTTATCTCAAGCATATATTTTAACAGAATTTTAAAATATCCACTTATTTCAATTTCTGCTCTAATTTTTTTCATGTTTCTAGCTAGTTCTCAGATAGGCAATTTCCGACTAGACGCATCTGCTGATTCGCTCATACTAGAGAATGATAAAGATTTGAGGATTTACAGAGAAACTATTAGTAAATACGCATCCGAAGATTTTGTGATTCTCACACTCACACCAGAGAACTCTCTCGTTTTTGATCAAAAAAATTTACAAATAATAGGAGCTATCAAAAAGGATATCTTAAGTATAGATGGAGTATCTTCTGTGAATTCAATTATTGATGTTCCTCTGATAGAGAGTTCTGATATTCCAATTGCTGAGATGATAAATAATATTCCAAACATCCTTTCCAATGAGATTGATATTGAAAAAGCAAAGAAAGAGATTCTTGAAAGCCCAGTTTACAAAAATTTAATAATAAGTGAGGATGCCACAACAACTGCTATACAAATAAATATTAAAAGAGATGAGGAATTGGCTAAGCTTAATCAAGAAAGGATAGATCTTGGTAAAAAAAGCAGGAATAGCTCACTTGATGATAACGAAAAAGATTATTTTAAAAAAATTATTAGTCAGTATAAAAAACAAAAGATTACCAATGACCAAAGAATTCATAATATCTTAGAGGACATAAGAAATCTAAGAGATATGTATGAAAAAGATTTTGATGTTGAAATTAAGATTGGTGGGATACCAATGATTGTGGATGACATGATAGGTTATGTGAAAAGTGATCTAATTAATTTTGGTTTTGGTGTCTTTATTTTCATTATCATAACATTAATCATAATCTTCAAAAAATTTAAATGGGTTGTATTGCCGATAATAAGCTGTATTTACTCTGTGTTAATTATGATTGGCATTTTAGGTTATCTCGAATGGGAGGTTACTGTGATATCCTCTAATTTCATTTCATTGATGCTTATACTTACCCTATCAATGAATATCCATGTAATTGTGAGATATAGACAATTACANAATCAAGTTCAAGACACAAAAAAGCTCNTATCACAGGCGGTAACTATGATGGTCTGGCCATGTTTATACACAGCATTGACAACAATGGTGGCCTTCGCTTCGCTAGTGTTTAGTGATATTAAACCAGTTATTGATTTCGGTTATATGATGGTCATGGGATTATTAGTAACTTTTCTAACTACATTCATCCTTCTTCCATGTTTGATTAAACTGGTCGAGCCAGACGAAAATAATAGTAATAATAATCTTCAATTCAATTTCACAAAATATCTAGCTGATTTTACAATTGCTAAACCAATTATCATTAGAGTGACCAGTTTTTTAATTCTATTTATAAGCGTGTATGGTATAACGCAATTACGCGTAGAGAATAGCTTTATAAACTATTTCAAATCAGATACTGAGATATATCAAGGAATGAAACAAATAGATGACAAGCTCGGTGGGACAACCCCACTTGACGTGGTTATTACATTTCCAGAAGAAGATGATATAGATGAACAAGATGATATCGACAGTGAATTATTAGATGATGATGAGCCATCAGAATCAGATTGGTTCACAGTCAAAAAAATTAATAAAATTAAACTTGTACATGACTATCTAGACTCACAACCAGAGATAGGCAAGGTTCTCTCTTTGGCGTCTACAGTAAGAGTTGCTGAGAAAATAAATGATGGTAAAGAACTTAGTAGTATAGAAATGGCACTACTCTATCAGCGTGCACCAGATAAAGTAAAATCAATAGCGGTAACACCATATATTTCAATAAAAGATAATGAGGCGAGACTAAATGTAAGAGTTTTAGATTCTAGAGATGATCTAAGACGCAAAGAACTTATTGAGAGATTAGAATTTGATTTAATCAATAAATTGGATATGACGCCGGATGAATTTACAATAACTGGAATTTTAATACTTTATAATAATATGCTACAAAGTCTTTTTGATTCTCAGATACTATCTCTTGGATTTGTAATGATTGGGATATTTTTAATGTTTCTAGTCTTATTCAAATCAGCAACAATTGCAATTGTTGGGATTATTCCCAATTTACTCGCAGCTTCATTTGTTCTAGGGCTTATGGGCTTACTAAAGATACCTTTAGATATGATGACCATTACAATTGCAGCAATTACTGTTGGTATCGCAGTAGATAACAGCATTCATTATATCTACCGATTTAAAGAAGAATTTATAGTTTCGAAAGACTATCACATCGCTCTTAAAAAATCCCACAATAGTATTGGTAGAGCTATATTCTTCACAAGCATAACAATTATTTTTGGTTTTTCTGTTCTGATTCTCTCTAACTTTATACCAACAATAATATTTGGAGTATTAACTGGGCTAGCAATGTTTATTGCAATGATTGCTGTCTTAACTCTATTGCCAAGGCTTATTATTTACACAAAGCCATTTAGCTAATCAGAATTTAATTTATCTATTAATGATACTATTCCGAAGTCATTAATATGGGATTTAAAATCCGATCTATAATTTTTGAGTAGACTTATACCGTCTATGATAATGTCATAAACTTTCCAATTATTATTTGTTTTTCTGAGTCTGTAACTTACGGGTATTTCACCTTCACTCAAAAGGTAAATAGATTTCACTTTCGCTATATCAGGTCTCTTTCCGGGTACATAAGGTAGAAATTTAATTTTTTCACCTTCAAATGCTGTGAGTGACTTCATATATGTTTTTACCATCAGATTTCTAAATGCAAGGATGAAATTTTTTTTCTCCTCATCGCTGATATTACCCCAGTTTTTCTTTCCTACTACAATTCTGGACATTAGCTCAATGTCTAACTTGGGAATTACTATTTCATTCATCTTCTGAGTTAGATAACGATCGTCTTCTTCTAATCGAGACTTATTTTCGCTTATAAATAGCATAACTTCTTGTACACTATCTTTGAGAAAATCGTCTGGGGAGTTCTCAGATGCAAGAGAAACACTAGGGATCAGTGCCAAAAAAACTATTATGTGTTTAAAAAACTTCATACTTTTATGTATAATATAATTTATACATAAAATTATCCAACTGTAAAATAAAGAGAATGAAAACTAAGAATAATGAAATATTCAGTCTGTCGCAGATCATAATACTCCTAATTACGCTCAGCGTAGCTTTTGCGCCAAGTATCTCTAAAGCAGAGGATGATAATGATCCATTGGAGCCCATTAACAGAGTGATATTTGAATTCAATGAAATCGTTGATGACAATGTTTTAGAGCCTGTAGCAAAAGGTTACAAGTATGTTACACCTGACCCAGTTGAGAAAGGNGTCTCTAATTTTTTTAGTAATCTTGGTGAAATCGGTACAATCGCTAATGATATTTTGCAGTTAAAATTTAAACAAGCAACAAGAGATACTATGAGATTTGCTATCAATAGCACTGTCGGTGTGTTTGGTATCCTTGATGTTGCGACACCTTTGGGTTTAACTAAAAATAGAGAAGACTTTGGGCAAACTCTTGGATTTTGGGGGGTGCCAAATGGACCGTATTTAGTTTTACCGTTCTTAGGCCCATCATCTTTTAGAGACACGCCGAGCATGCTTGTTGATTATCAAATGTCACCTGTTGAGCAGTTACATCATGAAGAAAAACAGGCCCTGAGAACTATGGATGTAATTGATACGAGAGCAAGACTTCTTCGAGCAACAAAAATATTAGATGCTGCAGCTAAAGACAAATATATTTTTGTAAGAGAGTCGTATTTACAAAAAAGAGACTCTCTTGTTANAGATGGTGAGAATGAGGAAGAATTTGAAATAGATGTTTATGGAGCAGAAGATTAAAACTAATTAATGTCTTACGCTCCTTATTTTTTATTCTTTATTGGTATTATCCTCATTAGTATTGGAGCAAATTTACTAGTAAAATATACGGAATATATCTCAAAAGATTTAAACATTTCTTATTTTTTTTCATCGTTAATATTTATAGGGTTGGCTACCTCTTCTCCGGAAATATTTATATCAATACTCTCAAGCTTAAGTAATAAATCAAATATAGCTATTGGTAATGCACTGGGTTCGAATATAGCAAACATAGCGCTGGTTTTCTCTGTCAGCTTATTTTTTATAAAATTTAACAAAAACATATTCAAAAATGTATTTGAAAAAGGAAAAAAGGCATTTATGTTATACTCATTACTTTTAAGTATGTCTCTTTTCCCAATTCTAATGGATGGTAAAGTAAATTTGATCGATTCATTAGCATTAATAGTTACATTTTTACTATTCTTAATCACCATCAGGCTTTGGTATTCAGATGAGATGAAAAATGAAANGAACTATGAGTCTAGTAACTTAGGAATAAATTCTTTAGTTGTAGTAATATCAGTAATTATTTTGCTATTTGGAACTAAGGTATTTCTTGATAGTGCGGAAATGATTGCTGCAACTTTTGGTGTTCCAAATTATATNATCGGGCTCTCAATAACAGCTATTGGAACCAGCCTCCCAGAACTCGCTGCGGGAATAGAATCAGCTAGAAAAGGCAATGTTGAATTTATCGTAGGTAATATCCTTGGTTCAAATATATTCAATATTGTAATTGTAATGGGTCTTGTTGGGTTCATAGACTATAATCCAACATATAATATTGAATTTTTAGAGTCTGCAAGGGATATTATTATGATTATATTTACAACTATGTTGCTAATTGTAATATCAAAGAATTATAATGTATATTTGAGTAGAATTATAAACATCATACTATTTGCCNCTTTTATTGTATACCAGATAAATTTATATGAATTCTAAATTATGAAGAAAACTACTAAGATTCAAATTGCCAAAAGAATTATCAAGCTAGAGAGTAACTCNCTTAATAGTATATGCGGGAAAATTAACAGTAATTTTGAAAAAGCNTGTGACTTAATTCTNTCGTGCAATGGACGAGTTATAACAGTTGGGATTGGAAAATCAGGACACATAGCCGCTAAAGCAGCTGCGACGCTCTCAAGCACAGGCACGCCCTCTATGTATCTTCATGGGTCCGACTGTCTTCATGGCGATATGGGAGCAATTAAAAAAAATGATGTTGTGATATTCTTCTCAAATTCAGGAGAAACTCGAGAGCTTATGCTTATTATACCTCTTCTGAAGATTCTTAAAGTAAAAACGATCTGCATTACTGGCAGTAAATCTTCTAAACTCGCCAAGGCTTCCGATATTGTTTTGGATTGTGGTGTAAGTAAAGAGGCATGTCCACTTAACCTGACGCCAACATCCAGCGTCATCGCAGCAATTGGAATGTCTGATGCGTTGGCATTAACACTACTTGAGTGTAGAGGTTTTACATCTAAAGATTTTGCGCGATCTCATCCTCATGGTTCTCTTGGAAAAAGATTACTTAAGAAAGTAAGCAATGTGATGATTACAAAAAAGTTACCAATTGTAAGTGATAAAGAAAATCTTTACAGAACAATTAAAATAATGACTAGTTGTAATTTTGGGTTTGCAATAATAACTAACGCAAAAAATCAGGTGAGTGGAGTATTTAGTGATGGAGATCTCAGGAGAGTTTTACAAAATCATGCAGACATTAAGCAAATAAGTATNAACGATGTTATGAGCAAAAAACCAACTTTAATTATGGAAGATGTTCTAGCTGCAGAAGTTTTAAGCATAATGGAACAAAAAGAAATTACAACAATACCCGTCATATCTAAATCGAAAAAAATCCTAGGCATTATAACACTGAATAATATNCTCAGAGCAGGCATAGAATGATATTTCAAGACAACTACATTGATAGTATGGATGGTATTACAAAGAGAATAATATCAAAGGCTCAAAAAGTTAAATTGCTAATCCTTGATGTTGATGGCGTATTAACAGATGGTGGAATTTATGTATCCGAGGATGGTCAAGAATCAAAAAGATTTTTTGCACAAGATGGTCACGGAATCGTATTATTGAAAACAATTGGCGTCCAAGTTGGCATAATTAGTGGTAGGAATTCTGATGCTGTGAATCATAGAGGACGTGAACTAGGAATGGTGAAAGTTATTCAAAATTCTAGAAATAAACTCAAAGATTTTGAGACTAACTTTCTTGGGGAATATAGTTTTGAGGATACATGTTTTGTGGGAGATGATGTTGTGGATACAAAGCTTCTTGAAAAGGTCGGGNTCTCTATTACAGTTCCTAATGCTAATTATAAGTTATTGAAGNATTCTGCAGATTGGACAACTCCGAGAAGAGGTGGTTTTGGAGCAGTACGTGACGTGTGTGATCTGATATATCAATCAAAGAACTAATGCAAAATAATTACGTAAATATTGTTGTCAAAAATAAATATACATTTATTATCATAATATTCTTATCTCTAATACTTCTTGTTGAGTTCACTTTNAATAATGCTCTTGTCACTGAATATAATCAAGATCCAAAAATAACTAATCATTATCTTAATGACTTTTCTATGACTGAAACTAATAAGAGTGGTGCTCTAAATTGGAGTTTAAAAGGAGANAGGCTTGAGAAATATCCTAAAAGTGAAAGATCTGAAGTCTTCTCACCGAATATGCGTATTTATTCTATTGATTCCTCATTTTGGGATATTAAGTCAGAGCATGCNTTAGATCCAGATTCTTTATTTGAATCAATTTATCTTACTGGAGAAGTAGTGTTTACCAAGATGGATATTAATAATAATAACGAGGTAATGATAGAGACCTCNAGTGCCATAATTTACCCAAACAGAGAGGTGGTAGAGACTGAAAAATATGCAAAAATTACTACACCTAATTCTGTTACAACTGGAAATGGTGTTATAGCTAATATAAAAAAGGGTTCAGTAGAAATACTATCAAATGCTAAGAGAATTTCTTTCACTGATGAGAAATCAGAACAAATTTCAGGAGAGAGAATGATCTATAATCTTAGTAAGAAAACATGGACAGTATCTAAAAAAAATTCTAATGATAAAAAGAATATTACCGATAGAGTCAAAACAATTTTGAGGACAAAGAAATAAGTGGCTAATTTAGAATGTAAGGGTTTGTGTAAAGAATACAACGGAAAATTGGTTGTCAATGATGTCTCTGTCTCAGTACAAACTGGAAAGGTTGTTGGTCTTCTGGGTCCAAATGGTGCTGGCAAAACCACAACATTTTATATGATAGTTGGTTTAATAAGATCGTATAAAGGAAGCATATCGATAAATGATGAAATCATTACTGATCATCCGATGCATATANGATCTAAATTAGGTGTTGGATATCTCCCGCAAGAAGCCTCTATTTTCAAAAACTTAAGTGTAAAAGAGAATATACTCGCAATACTTCAAACTCTAGAAAACTACACCTCTAGNGAAAGGGAGAAAAAATTATATGAATTATTAAAAATGCTTCAAATCGAAGATATCAAAGATACTACAGGAGCGAGCTTGTCAGGTGGAGAAAGAAGAAGAGTGGAGATTGCAAGAGCTCTCGCAATAGAGCCGAAATTCCTTCTTTTAGATGAGCCTTTTGCTGGGATTGATCCGTTATCTGTTATTGAAATTCAAAAAATTATACAATCCTTATCAAAATCCAACATTGGTGTTTTGATCACAGATCATAATGTTAGAGAAACACTTAAAGTATGTGATGAATCGTATATTTTGAGTGATGGAAAAGTAATTGCCCAAGGNAANCCAAATAAAATTATAAAAAATGAACTTGTGCAAAAAATTTATCTTGGCGAAAATTTCAAATTATGAAAAATAAAGTAAGACAAGTAGTAGGTGTTTCGAATAAACTGGCGATGACTCAGCAAATTCAACTCGTGATAAAATTACTACAACTCAATACGGTTGATTTACAGAGAGAAATTGATGAAAAAATATTAAACAATCCTTTTCTTGAGAATGAAAGTTCGTTTGATTATCAAGACTTNCCACAACAATCATTTAGTGTAGTCAACAATAAAAGCGACACTCAGAATAAAGACTTTGATGATTTTATTGAGCAAGCTCCATCAAAATCTCAGACTTTACATGAGTATCTGCTCTGGCAAATGAAGATGGCAAATTTAAATGAAATAGATGAGCTTATCGCCTATACGATTATTGACTATATTAATGATTCAGGATTTTTGACNATAACAATCGATGAGTTATTCTTACTCTTGAATAAGAGTGGTGATATATCTTTTCAAGAGATTTTTGCTGTTCTTCACAAAATTCAAAACTCTGACCCTATTGGCGTTGGAGCCACTTCACTATCTGATTGTCTTTTAATTCAGCTAGAACATTTTTATAAACAAGATCATGGGTATCTCAAGGCCAAAGATATTATTGATAGNTTAGGAAAAAGCATCAATCCGGATCTAGCTTGCTTCAAAGAATTNAACCAAAAGATCGAGGANATTAAAAACAAGGACGAAGTAATAGCTAGGATTATCACCTCGCTTAACCCAAAACCAGGTAATATTATATCCGCTGATATTCAGCATGAGCATATTACCCCGGANGTCATTGTCACCAAAAAAGAAGGGGCATGGGTTACGGAACTTAATCCAGAGATTAATCCTAAAATAAAAATTAATAAATCTTATGANAACCTAATTTCTGAGGTGCGAAGTGATAAAGATCGACAGTATATAAAAGAGAATATACAAGATGCTAAATTTTTTATTAAAGCACTGAAAAATAGGAATATAACTATACTTAATGTTGCAAAAAAAATAATGGTGAAACAGCAAGATTTTCTTCTCCATGGTGAAATGGCTCTAAAGCCACTTGTTTTAAGAGAAATAGCAGCGCAAATTGATATGCATGAATCTACCATCTCAAGAGCTACTAATAATAAATATATTCAAACTCCAAGAGGAGTTTTCGAATTGAAATATTTTTTTTCATCCGAGATTGAGACAAAATTTGGCGAGAAAATATCATCTAAATCAATTAAAGAAATGATTAAAAAATTAATCCAAAATGAAGATACTAGATCTCCTCTAAGTGATGCTCAGATATCAGAGAATTTTATACAAAATGGAATTAAGATTGCGAGAAGAACTATAACCAAGTATCGAGAATCATTAGGAATATCTTCCTCCAATGAGAGAAGGATTAAGATGAAATGAANATAAATAGGTTATTTACAGAAGAGTCGATATTNATTGATGTAGAATCAAAAAGTAAAAAGAATATTCTTGAATTGATTAGTGACAAACTCTCTAGNGGAGATACAAAACAAAAAGATCAAATTTTTGATGCCCTATACAAAAGGGAAAAGCTTGGCACAACTGCATTTGGACAAGGAATAGCAATACCTCATGCNAGAATATCAGACATTGAATCACCACGATTGTTATTTATAAAATTGAGTGATGGTATTAATTTTGATGCTATTGATGATAAGAAAGTTGATATTATTTTTTCCTTAGTTGTACCAGATACAAAAGAAGATTTTCATATAGAATTGCTGTCTAAAGTAGCGGAGNTACTTGACAATAATAAAATTGTGCACAAAATACGTGAATCCTCAGATAAAAAAGAGATTTATACNTTGATAGAAAATAGTTTTTAGAATGAAAAATAAAATTAGTCGTATCATTTTACTCACTGGTTTATCTGGCTCAGGTAAAAGTAGCGCATTAAATTCCTTAGAAGATCTTGGTTTTTANTGCATAGATAATCTATCACCAGAAATGTCAATAGATTTGATAAAATCTGTATTAAATTCAAAAACAAATATAAAAAAAATNGCAATTAGCATTGATATNAGATCGATGAAAATTACAAAAAATATTAATATCGCAATAGAGAGAATGTATGACTTCTTTAAAAAAGAAAAAATCAGTAATACGACTATTTTTTTACACTCGTCAAAAAAAGTGTTAATTACAAGATTTAATGAAACAAGGAGGTTGCANCCATTAGCAGATACCAAAACATCTTTGAGTGAATCTATAGATAAAGAGAAAGATGTCATGCAGTATCTTAAAGAAAAATCAGATTTAGTAATTGACTCAGATAGTTTTACTCCCAGCCTATTACAGGAGGTAATTTCTGAGAATGTCAAAAAAGTAGTTAAACCGTTAGATCTTTTGATTCACCTGCAATCTTTTGGATTTAAAAATGATATCCCTACTGACAGTGATTTCGTTTTTGATGTAAGGTGTCTTAAAAATCCTTATTGGGATAAAGGTTTAAGAAACTTGAACGGTAAAAATAAAAAAATAATTNACTTTCTAGATAATGATGACCTGTCGCTAAAAATGAATAAAAGTATTGCTGAATTCTTGAATTCATGGATACCAAGATTTCAAAAAAGTGACAGAAATTATCTTACTATATCCGTAGGTTGTACTGGCGGAAGACATCGATCTGTATATATGGTTGAAATGCTTTATAAGCAATTGAAGAAAAAGTATACTAATATTCTTATAAAACACAGAGATATTTAAATATGGTCGGTCTTTTACTCTTAACACATAATGAAATTGGTCTTCAATTACTCCTAGCCGCAAAATCAACGTACGGATCAATTCCGTTTAGGGCAGAAATACTCTCNATTGATCACTACGATAAACCATCCGACATAAGAAGTTTAGCTCAACAGTACGTAAAAGTTGTTGATAATGGCAGTGGAGTTTTAATACTAACTGATATGTTTGGATCAACACCAAGTAATATTGCAAAAGAATTCTGCAAAAATAAATCCGTTAACGTAGTCTCGGGCATAAACCTATCTATGCTTTTGAATATTTTTAATTATCCAAAACTATCACTTGATAAATTAACAAAAAAAGCTGTTGAAGGTGGCAAAGAAGGAGTTATAGTCATAGATAGATGAAAGAGAAAAAGATCACNGTGAAAAATAAGCTTGGGCTACATGCTAGAGCAGCAGCTAAAGTTGTCACGCTTACGAATGGCTTTAAGTCAGTTGTAAAAATAAGGAATGGTGATAAAGCTGCAGATGCTAAAAGTATNATGAAACTTCTCATGCTTTCAGCACCAAAAGGAACAGAGCTAATAATATCTGCAGATGGAAAAGATGAAAAAAATGCTATCAAATGTTTAGCAGATCTAATTGAGAATAAATTTAATGAAAACGAGTAATACTACACCGATAATTCTCCATGGACTCCGAGTATCTAAAGGTGTTGTTTTAGGTAAATGTAAGTTATATACNCATGGACAAGCAGATTATCAGAAACGATCAATTAAAAAAAATAAAATAGATAGCGAAATTAAAAAATTTGAAGATTCCATAAAAAGCACTCTTACAGAGTTAAAAAATATAAAAAGAAAAATTAAACCTAATGCGAGAAAAAATATCGGTATATTTCTTGATACACATATAATGCTGATTAATGATAAGACCTTCATTGGTAAAATAAAAAAAAATATTAAAAATAAACTTCGCTGTGCAGACTGGGCTATTTTTGAAGAATACTTAGAGATCAAATCCTCTTTTGATGAAATGCAAGATGCTTATATAAAGCAACGTATTGAAGACATATACCATGTGGTAAAGATGTTAGTAAAAAACATACGTCACTCTAAATCGAAAAAAATTTCATTAGCAAGTTTAAATGGATATATTGTTGTTACAGATGATTTAAGTCCAGCGGATGTTTTAATTGCTCATCAGTCAAAATGTAGTGCGTTGATATCAGAATTTGGTGGTAGGTCNTCACATAGTTCTATCTTATCAAGAGGCTTAGAGATTCCATCATTAGTAGGAGTGAAAAATGCACTTAGTNTAATAAAAGATGACGATGAAGTGATANTNGATGGNAATAAGGGAGTCATCATCATTAATCCTGATATTGAGTCNCAAAAACANTATNNAAAAATTCAAAGNGATGANANAGAGAGNGATAAGCTNTTATCAAATATTATGCTAAAAGAATCATTATCAATTGATAATAAAAGGATCGAATTAATGGCAAATCTTGAACTTCCTGAAGAGATAAAAATCCTATCAAATAAAAAATTTGATGGTATTGGCTTATTTAGGACGGAATATCTATTCACAGACAGAGCTGATTTTCCCAGTGAATCAGAGCAGGTTTCTGGCTATAAGAAGATAGTGCAAAAAATTAATGACAAACCAGTAATTTTCAGGACNCTCGATATAGGTTCAGATAAAGAAATACCTGAGAATATTCAGTCGGGAACTATTGCAAGAAATCCTGCTCTTGGCCTCAGAGGAATAAGATTTAGCCTTAATAATCAAAAAATTTTTCTTAATCAAGTTAAGGCAATCTTAAGAGCAGGTTATTATGGAAATGTGAAAATCATGTTACCGATGATTACTAACCTCTCAGAGATAATAAACGCAAAAAACTTAATTGGGCTTGCAAAAGAACAACTATCAAAGAAAAAGGTTAAGTTTTCGGAAAATGTTGAAGTCGGGATAATGGTTGAAGTTCCATCTTCTGCTGTATTGTCCTCTAAATTTGCTGATCACGTAGATTTCTTTTCTATTGGAACTAATGACCTTGTCCAGTATACGCTAGCAATTGATAGAGTTGATGAGGAAGTAAATTATCTTTATGATCCATACAATACTGCGGTATTGAGTTTAATAAAAAATGTCATAGATAGTGGGTTCAAACGGAAAATTAATGTGTCATTGTGTGGAGAGATGGCTGGTGATCATCAATTTACGAGATTACTTTTAGGTATGGGTCTGAGATCTTTTAGCATGCATCCAAGTGCAATCCCAGAAGTAAAAAAAGTTATTGTAGAGACAAACATAGAGAAAGCAGAGAAAATATCAAAAAAAATTCTTAATTGTGTTGATACAAAAGAAAAACACGAGCTTATCAAAAAATTGAATCAAGAAATATACTAAATATTTTCCTCTAACAGAAACTCTATAAGGGCTTGAGCTGTGAATAAACGGTTATGTGCTTGCTGCCAAACTTTACTATTAATACCATCAATTACTTCAGAAGAAACCTCTTCGCCTCTGTGAGCAGGTAAGCAATGAAGGAAGATAGCATCATTTTTTGCTTTATCCATGAGGCTCTGGTTAATTTGATAACCTTTGAAAAGTACTTTTCTTCTCTCAGCATCATCTTCGTCGCCCATGCTAGACCAGACATCTGTTGTAACTAAATCAGAGTTCTCTACTGCTTTTCCTGGAAGATCACAGAGTTCTACGGTATCTGATGCAGAAGCAAGAATTTTTAAATCAGGTTCAAAACCATTAGGTGTGGCAATTTTTAAATTAAAACCAAGAATCTTTGATGCATTAATATAGGAATTACACATATTACACCCATCACCTACCCATGAAAATGTTTTATTCTCAAAACTACCCCTCTCCTCATAAAAGGTCTGCATATCTGCAAGAAGTTGACATGGATGAAATTTTTCAGTTAATGCGTTGATGACTGGAATCTTNAGATGAATCGCATAAATCCTCAACCTCTTTATGATCATGTGTTCTTATAGCAACTATATCTACCATTCCAGAGAGAACTTTTCCTGTGTCTTGAATAGACTCTCCTCTGCTCATTTGTGATGTGTCATGAGATATATATATAGAATTGCCACCTAATTTAGCCATAGCTGTTTCTAATGAAACTCTAGTTCTTGTAGAATTCTTCTTAAATATCAACGCTAGTGTTTTTTTAGCAAGTGAATCTGGTAAATTGTTCTTTTGCGACAATTTTTTAAGCTCAATCGATCTCTCAATAATTCTAATGAACTCTTTTTGGTTTATGTCTAGTAGAGATTTAAAGTGTCTAGTTTTCATTGTTATTCTATAACCTTTTCTAATATACTAATTATATCATTAACTTGTTGTTTTTTAATTATTAGTGGGGGCAACAATCTAATCACATTTCCCTTCGTTATATTGACAACAAGTCCATTATCTAGAAACTTATTCGCAAGTTCCGTGCAGTCATTTTTTAATTCAATTCCAATCATTAAGCCCTTGCATCTTATTTCTGATATAGATTTTTTATTAGCTAGTCTTGTTTTGAGTTCCTTGTCAAAATGAAGACCCATCTCTCTAGCATTGATACATATTTGTTCATCTCTCATTAAATCGAGAACCTTTAATGCAACTTTACATGANAGGAAATTTCCACCAAATGTAGAACCATGTGATCCTGGGATAAGGATTTCAGATGCTTTATTTGAAGCTAAGCAAGCTCCTATTGGTATACCATTCCCCAGTGCTTTAGCGATAGTAATAACATCTGGAATAATGTTGTCATGTTGATGAGCAAACCATTTTCCAGTTCTGCAAATACCNGATTGAACCTCATCTATCATNAGTAGGATATTATGTTGTTGAGTAATCTCTCTAAGATGGTACAAATAATGTTTATCTGGAACGATGATTCCACCCTCTCCTTGTACTGGCTCCAGAAGAATTGCTGCAATCTCATTATTTTCATCAATAATTTTTTTTACCGCTTCTACATCATTGAATGGAACTCTCAAGAAACCCTCAACTAGAGGGGTAAAGCCTGAATGAGATTTTTTGCTACCAGTAGCTGACAATGCTGCCATAGTCCGACCGTGAAAACTGTTTTCCATCACAATAATTTTTGGTGAAGAAAATGATCTATCATTTCCAAACTTTCTAGCTATTTTTACCGATGCTTCTACAGCTTCTGCNCCTGAATTGCAGAAGAAAACATTATTCATTCCACTCAACTGACATAATCTTTTCGCAAGTTCTTTTTGTGGCTCAATCTGGAAAGCATTTGACGTATGGATAAGAGAATTCCCCTGATCTGCAAGTGTTTTCGTAATTTCCGGGTTTGAATGTCCCAAGCTAGTAACTGCAAGACCGCACAGCGCATCAATGTATTTTTTATCTTGCTTATCAAACAGGTATATTCCTTCACCCCTTACAAAGGAGACAGGCTTCCTATTATATGTCTGCATTAAGTAATCTTTCATATCTACTTTAATTTATAAAAACAGTATTCTAATATAAAACACTGATAATGCTATGAAAATCTCACTTTCAAGCAAAAGTCTCCAATTTCAGTCAAAAACTATTATATTCTGCTTTTTATTATGTCATTTATTTGAATAAAAACCTTTTATTTATTACAGAGAATATGGCAAAATCAGTGATTATATATAATAATATTTATCAAACGGGGAGTGATATGTTAAGAAAAATATTTACTGCTACAGTTTTCACTGTAGTAATGTCAGTCAATGCAAATGCGGGTGGTGGAATGGATCATTCATCTCATTCAGCAGTTGCAGGAAAATCAGGAAGCGGAGTCCATTTTTTTGGTCGATTATACGTAGGATATGATCAAAAGGCGACTGGATCAGCTAATTCAGTAGATAGTATTCGTGATAATGGTCTCAAAAGTAGATTAGGTATCAAATTTAAGGAGAATTTAGGTGGGCTTACAATGCTAGGACACGCTGAGTGGAAATTTGATATTGCCGATGGATGGGCAACAAGTGATAGTAAGAATTGTAGTACTGACGCAAATGGTTCATCGCCATGTCAGACAATTGAGCTTCATGTTGGTCATCTAGGTTTCATGACTCCACTAGGATATCTNGGAATGGGTTCATATGAGACGCCATATAAAACAATGGGGATGTATGATCACAATATGGATACAGCTATTGGAATGAATAATCATGGAGCAACAAGTAAAACTGACTTTGGAATCGCAGGAACATGGGATTCAGGAATAATGTATTCTGGTAAAGTTGGACCATTTGAAATTGCTTATCTTCGAGGAATGGGAGAAAATGCAAATAATAATAATGTAGCGAAGAATGATTACTCTTTCGGAATAAGAACGGAGAACCTTTTACTTGCTGGATTAGAGTTAGGTGTAGCTAGAACATTTGACAAGAGTGGTGGCGCAGATGGTGAATCAAACGATAAAATATTTGCATCTTATAAAGTTATGCCTGGCCTTGGCGTATTTTACACTATTGAGGATTTAGAGATTGGAACTACATCAGCAACAGGTTTTACAAATGGTGAAGGTGATATAGAAACATTTGGCGCACATTACACAATGGGTATGCATAATATTCAAGTTGTATATGCAACAGGTGATAGTAGAGAGGTTGCGGCAAACGAAGATTACCGAACTCTAGGGCTATCCAATAGAATGCAATTGAGTAAATCAACAGATATTACTATCGGCTACATAAGACAAGGTATGCAAGGTAGTGGTAATGCTGTGAGAACTTATGGACTAGGAATCACTCATAGCTTTTAAAAGCTAAACATTTAAAATTTAAAAACCCACTTTTTCTTACAGTGGGTTTTTTTTATCCACGTTTAATTGAAACCAACGCTCAAAAACTGTTAAGTGCCAAAGCTTATTGCCCTCTAGTCTTGTGAAATTTTCATTTGGCTTATTCAAGAGATTTTCTATATTCTTTTGATTAAATATCCCTCTTTTATTACATGCTTCCGATTGTAGTACTAACCTTGAATAACTGAGTATTTTATCTTTGATAATCTTTAGTGGGGGGACAGGAAAATGAAATTTTTTTCGATAAATAACATCAGAGCTGAGATATCTCTCTGCAATTTTTTTTAAATAGTACTTTCCATGATTTTTTAATTTACTTTCTGATGGTATTGAAGATAAATATTCAATAAGCTCTTGATCTAGAAATGGAACACGAGTTTCCAATCCCCATGCCATAGTCATGCTATCAACCCTCTTAACTGGATCATCTACTATCAAGTATGATATATCAAANCGTAGCAATTTATCTAAAAAAGACAGATTTTTATTATATTTCTCAAATGAAGAACTTATAAAGTTATTAGTGGCATGCTCAGTAAAAAATGACTTATTAACAGTTTGTTTGAAGTCTTCAATACTTCGATCTAAATAATATCTAGAAAATCTATCTATGTCGTCTGAATCTCCGTTAGACATAAGAGCATACCATGGATATCCACCAAATAACTCATCGGCTCCCTGTCCGCTCAGTACAACTTTTCGTTTTTTAGATACTTCTTTAGCTAGTAAATAGAAAGCCGCGGCATCTTGTCCGGACATTGGCTCTGGCATATTTGCTATCACCGAATCAAGGCTCTCTAATAAATCAATTTCATTGATAATAATTTTCTCATGCTTCGATGAAAACTGTTTACTAACTAAATCAGAATAATAAAATTCATCACCTATCTCAGTTGAAATTGTGTCAAAACCTATAGAGAATGTCTCTACTTCTGCAAGTTTATGTTTAGATGCCATTGCTGTAATTAAACTAGAATCTAAACCACCAGATAGTAAAACTCCCACGGGGACATCAGAAACGCATAGTCTTTTTTTAATTGCATTCAAGATGATTCTTTCAATGTTTTGTAATATTTCATTCTCATTTAAATGGGCTTCTATAGATATATCTCCTATCGAATAATATTGCCTTTGTTTGATGGTACCTGATTCTGTAATGGTCAAGCTATTTCCTGGTGGTAACTTTTGAATTGAAGAAAAAATTGTTTTGGGAGCTGGCACTGAAGAATGTAAGAGAAAATGATGATTCAATGCGTCAGTATTTATTTTCTCTGTGCTACCTCGAATAAGAGACTTCGTGGTTGATGAAAAAGAAAAGCAATCTTTTTCGGATCTATAATATAGTGGTTTTATACCAAACCTATCTCTTGAAAGAAAAAATTTTCTATTTGATTTATCGTAGATACAAAATGCAAAAGTTCCATCGAAAAATTTTACACAATCCTCACCATAAAAATGATACGCCTTCAATATCACCTCGGTATCACCATCTGTATCAAAAATATACCCTTTGCTTTCTAAGTCTTTTTTAAGGGATCTATAGTTATAAATTACTCCATTAAATGTGATTGATAGTGATAATTTAACGTCAATCATAGGTTGATTAGATTTTGGAGAGGTATCTATTATGGATAGTCTAGAGTGACCAAAAAAGAATGATTCATCTTCATAAATTCCTTTATTGTCAGGTCCCCTAGATGCTACAGCATCCATCATTAATTTCTTAGATTTTTCACTAATAATCGAGTCGTCGAATCTTATTTCTCCGCATATTCCGCACATATTCATTTCCAGTTAAAGATTTGAGTGATAAAATAGTTTACATCATTTATGATAATCATTTAAGGAGAAGATTTATGATAAAATTACCAAAGGCACACGCTCACTGTGATATACCATGCAAAGTGTACGACCCTGCTATTGCTCAGTACGCTGCGTTGAGCGTTATNAGACTTATTGATCTAATACACGAAGTTGATGAAAGCCTTCCAGTCAGGAATTTTACAGCGCAAATATCAAGACTTTCCGGCTCAAAAGAAGAGCAGGCTCAAACAGTTAAGGATGAGGTGGCTGTAATCTGGGGTGACTATTTCAAAGAACCGCAAATAAAGGAATTCCCGAAAGTGCATGAACTTGTTCATTCTATTATGATGGCTGGCTCAAAGAGCAAGCAAGAGCTATCAAGGGAAAATGCTGAAAATTTACTTGAGAAAGTCAATGAATTTGCCGAGATGTTCTGGGCAACAAAGAATGTAAAGACAAAGAAATGCAAAGCTCCCTATCCACCAAATATGGAAATAGTTTGTCCAATCTTAGAAGATGCTTAAGTTTTTTTATTTGACTGGGAATAGTATGGAGCCGACAATGAAGAGTGGCTCCATTGCGATAGTTAGAACTTCCGCGAGCTACTTTGTGGGAGATATTGTAGTGATTAGAATTAATCAAGGTTACTATATTCTAAAAAGGGTTGTTGCTATAGATGACGGAAGGATTTCAATCGGTAGTGATAACCAAAGAACATCTTCATCATTTTGTGACTATACTTATAGAAAAACTGATATTATGGGGAAAGTGAAATTCACTATGAAAGTTCCAGGATTAATTAATAGACTTGGAAAGTACCTAATTAATTTGATAAAATTCGTCGAGTGTAAAGTTTAACTCTTAACAAACTAGAGATTTAAGGAGAAACCAATGACAGCGTTAGATAAAATAAAGAAACAAATCGAAGAAAATCCAGTAATAATTTATATGAAGGGTACTCCAGATATGCCTATGTGTGGGTTCTCTTCAAGAACTGTTGAAGCTCTTAAAAAGTGTGGGAAAGAATTCGCCTATGTTAACATAATTGTTGATCAAGAGATCATGCAGGAACTACCAAAATATAAGGATTGGCCGACATTCCCACAGGTTTATATTAAAGGCGAGCTAATAGGGGGATGTGATATTACTCTTGAGTTATTTGAATCTGGGGAATTAAAAAAAATGATTGATGGTGCCGCAAAATAGCTTATTTGTTATTAGAGGCATGAATGATGTTCCAGTAATCAAATATATTAACTTTAGATATTTCTTGTACATCTAAATTCGCATAACTATTAAATTCTGTGTAGGGGAAATAAGGTTTCCATCCTAGGATTTTACTCACTGGCATAAGAGCCTTTTCAAAAGCTCTTACAAAGAGGTTATCGGTGTCACAACTAAAGTGGTTTACAATGAATATATCCCCGTCTTCTTTGCAGACTCTTTTCATTTCATGGATAAGTCTTTCAGGATTATGGGTTACTGAAATAACATACATTGCTACGACTTTATCAAAAGTATTATCACTAAAACACAACTCTTCACCATTCATCATAGCTATAGTTTTATTATTCGAATTATTATCTTTAATTTTCTTGTCTGCAATCTTAAGCATATCTGGTGATATATCAATGCCAACAACTTTAGTTTTTTGAGGATAATATTGCAAAGAAGAACCTGTGCCTATTCCAATTTCTAAGACAGAATCATTATCATTACAATTCATCTTTTCAATTAATGTTTTTTGTCCAGGTTTAAATACCTTGCCAAAGGTGTAATCATAAATACTTGATACTCTTTTATAAGATTTGATTATTGAGTTTTGATCCAATGTGGTATCCTTTGTTATAAAATATCATTATAACATTAATATGGCAGTTAGTTTAAAAATATTTCTAGATATAATAACATTTTCTAAAGGACCACAGGATTTACCAGCCAGTAGAGGTCTAATGAACGCTATAATAGTACTAAATCTATTGGTGGCTCTTATTTCATTTATGCCCCAAACGATTGTAGCTATGAATATTGCTAATGCAATCATATTCATCATAGTCACCAACCTATTCATAAAAACTGCGCTGACAATTAGAGATAGTGATTCTGATGGAAATAATTTTAGTGCGCGATATGTTCAGGTTTGTACAAGTATCTTGGGAATCCATGCTCTATTTGTATTAATACAAGGAACTCTTATAGCCCTATTCACAAACAGTGATACGATTTCAGCTGATGCAATCCCGTCAGATGTGGCAATTATTTTTCTTTTAGTAAGCTTATATGCTTGGTTCGTTAATGGCCATATATTTAAAAATGCATTAGATACATCTATGATAATAGGTCTCGGTGTTTCACTCCTGCATGGTATTGCAATAATATTTGTTACACTGGTACTTATACAGATTTTTGCATGAGAATACATATACTAGGAATCGGTGGTACATTTATGGCAGGAATTGCCATTATCGCAAAAGAGATGGGGCATCAAGTGACNGGCTCTGATACAAACCTTTATGATCCGATGAAAACAGTATTAATAAATAATAGGATCAGTTTTAGTGAAAACTACAATTCAAAAACTTTAGATAAAAAATACGACCTTGTAATTGTTGGAAATGTGATGACAAGAGGCATGGATATTATCGAGAAATTACTTGATAAAAAAATACCGTTCACTTCAGGTCCTCAATGGCTTTACGATAATGTGCTATCNAAGAAAACTGTTATAGCAGTTTCTGGCACACATGGCAAAACAACAACATCATCTTTAGTAACGCATATACTTAGGTATACAAAAAAGAATCCAAGCTATCTGATAGGAGGATTACCCATTGGCGCTAAATCCCCGGCAAAACTTACAAAGTCCGAATATTTTGTTATAGAAGCGGACGAATATGATACGGCCTTTTTTGATAAAAGATCCAAATATCTTCACTATCGACCTGATATTTTATTGATTAATAATATTGAATTTGACCATGCCGATATCTTTGAGAATATAAACTCTATAATCAAAAACTTTCATCATGTTATTAGAACAATGCCAAAATCAGGGAAGATTATCTTCAATCAGGATGATAAGAATGTTACGAAACTAATGTCGATGGGTATCTGGTCNAAAGCAATTTCTTTCTCATCTAAGTCAAAAATGGCTGATTGGTTTTTGAATCAAAAAAATAATAAATTCACTATCAATAGCAAAAGAAGCTCAAAGGAAATTAAAGGCAATCTAATGGGTGAACACAATCACAAAAATATTTCTCTAGCTATCATTGCTTGCCTACAAACTGGAGTATCAATGAATAATTGTTTAAATGCTATTAAAACCTTCAAAGGGGTTAAGAGAAGAATGGAGGCTGTTGGATACTATAGGAAGAGACATATATTTGATGATTTTGCTCATCATCCTACTGAAGTAGAAAGCTCCATAGAATCACTTAAAAAAAACTTTCCAAAAAAGAAAATTCTCGCTATCTGCGAAGTTAAATCTAATTCGATGATTTCAGGCACACACAGAGAAAATTTATCAAAATCACTTCAAAAGGCCCATAAAAGCATAATAGTAAAATCAAGACTCGTCAAATGGGCTATTAAAACGAAAAACCACAAAATTAACACTCTTGAAACTTATGACAAAATAAAGGAATATATTGATACTCATATTAATCAGATAGATATAATATTGATAATGAGTAATAAGAGTACAGTTGAATTAAGAGATATTATTAAAGATGCCTAAAACTATTAAATCTAAAGAACAACTAAGAGATGAGTTATCTGATGTCTCTTACAGAGTTACACAAGAAAAGGGAACTGAAACACCATTTACGGGTAAATACACTTATTTTACCGAAACAGGAATTTATGAGTGTATATGCTGTGGTAACAAACTATTTCGTTCTGAGAAGAAATTTGATTCCGGTACGGGTTGGCCAAGTTTCTCTGACCCATATACAGCTGAGTCAGTTTGTGAATCAGAGGATAATTCTTACAATATGAGAAGAGTAGAAGTTAAATGCAAAAGTTGTGACGCGCATCTGGGTCATGTTTTTGATGATGGTCCTTCTCCATCATTTAAACGGTACTGTATTAATTCAGTATCACTTGGCTTTACAAGAGATTAACATGTCCGAAACACCAATTTTTCCTCTGAAAAGTATAGTATTGCCTGGTGGAGTTTTTCCATTGAGAATCTTTGAACGACGATATCTTGATATGGTCAGAGACTCAATCAAGAATGATGCAAATTTCTGCATAGCGTTAGTTAAAAGCGAATCAAAAAATAGTTATATTAGTGATGTTTATTCAGTTGCATCATTAGTAAAAATCGTAGACTGGAATCAATTAGAAGATGGGATATTAGGTATAACCGTCGAAGGTATAAATCTTGTTAAAATAAACTCATGTCAATTGAATTCAGATAACCTTCTTACAGGTGTGATTGAAAATATAGAGCAAGAAAAAGAATATTTAATACCAGAAAAATATTTGTTATTATCAAAGTTCTATAAAAAAATATATCCTGGTATTAAAAACTTCATAGACTATAAAAGAGAAAGGTATTCGGATGCATCCTGGGTAGGTTTNAGGTTAACAGAATGTCTACCGCTAGATTTATCTACTAAAGCTAAATTGATATCATCAGAGAATGCACTTGTGCGACTTGAAAAAATTCATGAAATCATTCACAAATTATATCGCGAGGAATTGAAAGTACTTTAATCTATTGTTATAGCTCCAAGATGAGCTTGGCTAACTAGCTTAGCATACTTCGTTAAGACACCATTTAATGTTTTTTTCTTTGGTTTTCTGATCTGTTTTACTCGTGATTTGATTTCTGCATTACTTATCCTTAAATTGAGTTGTTGTTTGATAGAGTCAATTTCGATAATGTCACCATTCTTAACAATTGCAATTAATCCTCCTGCTTGAGCCTCTGGTGAAATATGTCCAACAACAAATCCATGACTACCGCCAGAGAATCTTCCGTCTGTAATTAATGCAACATCCTTTCCTAAACCTTTTCCCATAACAGCAGAAGTAGGTGATAACATCTCTCTCATACCTGGGCCACCTATAGGGCCTTCGTATCTTATTACAATAACAGTTCCTTTCTTTATTTTATCTTTAAGTATATCTTGTAATGCTAATTCCTCTGAGTTGTAAACCCTGGCCGTTCCTGTAAAAGAATTTCCCTCTTTGCCAGATATTTTTGCGACCGCACCATCTGGTGCAAGATTACCTCTGAGAATAATTAGATGTCCATTCTTTTTTATCGGATCTGAGAATGATCTGATAATCTTCTGCTTATTTGGATATGGCTCAATTTTACTTAAGTTTTGCCTCAAACTTTTGCCGCTAACAGTCAAACAATCACCATGTAGAAGTTTCTTTTTTAGCAACATCTTCATTAATGGTGCAACCCCTCCTATTCTAACTAATTCTGACATCGTGTACTTCCCGCTGGGTTTTAGATCTGCTAAAACTGGTGTTTTTTTTCCAATTCTGTCAAAATCTTTCAAAGTCAAGTTAACGCCGGCTGACTGTGCTATAGCCAGTAAATGTAGTACTGCATTTGTAGATCCACCTAAAGCCATTACGACNGTTATTGCATTTTCCATTGATTTTTTATTAATGATNTCNGATGGTTTAATNTCTTTTCTAATNCAATTCATTANCGCTCTAGCAGAATGCTTACAATCNTCCTTTTTCTTTGCTGAGACAGCAGCTAGNGCCGANCTATTTGTCAAACTCAATCCCAAAGCCTCAATTGCACAGGCCATTGTGTTCGCAGTATACATCCCACCACAAGATCCTGGNCCTGGAATAGCATTCTTTTCGATCTGTTTTAATTCACTATCAGTTATCCCTTNACTCGCATTTTTGCCGACAGCCTCAAAAACAGAAACTATNTCAATTTTCTTTGACTTATGTTTNCCNGGCATAATTGTACCACCATAAACAAATATGGATGGACGATTCAATCTTGCCATTGCTATNACGCATGCTGGCATATTTTTATCACAGCCACCAATACTNAGAAATCCATCAAATCCNTCGCAACCTATTACNGTTTCAATAGAATCTGCGATAACCTCTCTAGANACTAATGAATAACGCATNCCTTCTGTTCCCATAGATATCCCATCAGANACAGTAATNGTNTTAAATAGNAGGGATTTNCCACCATTAGTATCAATTGATTTGGCAGATAATTTAGCTAAATTATCTAAATGCATATTNCAGGGAGTTACCATGCTCCATGTNGAGACAACCCCAACCTGAGGTAATTTNAAATCTTTGTCTTTAAANCCCACNGCNCGTAACATAGATCTNCTNGGAGCTCTNTCTTTACCNTCNACTATCTTTGAGGAATATTTACGCATGNTCTATTGTACCAATTTACCAAAAATTTTAAATCTCCAGCCTTTAAGAAATCTAATATTCTTCTCACCACGTGCAAAATAATCTATATCTCTTTTATTTGCTATTAATGAGGATGCAATATTATATTTTTCTGATACTTCATTCAACACAGTATTNCATTTACCAATAATTTTATTATATAAATTCATATCAATTTTCTCTGGTGTTTTTTCTCCAAGNNTATTTTGCTCNANAAGCATAACTATATTATCTTTATGCTCATCACTTATTTTAAATTTTGTATTCTCAAGAAGNTTGCTCACNTTCTCATTTTTTGAACATGATATCCTNACTATTTCACCATCTGTTAGGATCCATTTTTTNGGNATATNNGATTTCTGNGCNGTAATCTCNCTCCAGGCAGCAATTGACCTTACATTNGATCTATTTCGATGATCAAGNTTGATNGGTATACTTATCCTCTTCCAGGCATCAAANGGGTCTGTAATGATGCTCCTGGCGCTTAAATCATTACTNTGCTCCTCAGCCAACCAATCANATCTATCAAGTGCTTTGAGCTCGCTAGATATNCTTTGAGATAATNCCACAAGATACTCNACATCATTTGCAGCATATTCNATTTTATCATCGGATAATGGTCTTTTTAGCCAATCTGTTCTCCAAGAACCCTCNTTNAGTTCTTTAGAAAAGTATTTTTTNACTAAAGATGAATAACTTGGATTTACTANTGCAGATGTTAAATTGAAGGCNATTTGAGTATCAAACAAGTTTACCGGAAAACANTTAAAATGATGATGNATTGTCTCTAGATCTTGTTTAGCGGAGTGCAAAACTTTTATAATATTCTNATTAGTNAGTATCTCAACGATGATATCATNCGCNGAGATAGATAGTGTATCAACAATGTAGTTATTATGTTCTGTTGCAAATTGAATTAAAGCTAGCTTAGGGTAATANGTTGANTCTCGAATAAACTCGGTATCTACTCCTATTGATGATGACTGCATNAAATCATCAGAGATATTTAACAACTTTTTATCTGTATTAATNAGAAAATTTGGCATAATTAAGATAGTAGTATAATAGCAATGAAACTTATTATGAGATACAGNTAATGTTCAAAATTGATAAAAAAACTCACAAAATAGCAAATGNTNTGTTCATTGANTCTCCTAATCATGACGATAGACCANTCGATGTTGANATTGACTCTATNATTATCCATTGCATTAGCCTCCCTGANGGGTCATATGATAATCAAAATGTGGNGGCTTTATTTCANAATAAATTAGACACATCTGCCCATAAATCTTTCTCTAGNCTAGCTGGTTTNANGGTGTCTTCTCACCTTTTTGTTAGAAGNAATGGCTCAATAATACAATTTGTNCCCTTCAATAAAAGAGCTTGGCATGCTGGAANATCATCTCATGANGGCCGAGAAAACTTTAATGATTTTTCTATTGGAATTGAGCTAGAGGGTACGTCTAATAGCAGTTATGAGAAAGAGCAATATGANANTCTTAAAGATGTCATAGATTCNCTAAAGTCATGTTATCCTATNATTGAAGAAANTNGGATACTCGGACATTGTGACATATCTCCTGACAGAAAAACTGATCCAGGNCCCCTATTTGATTGGACNAAACTTAAAGAAAANAACTTATGTTAACAGCATCATTACTAATATTTTCACTTATTCTTGANTATATTTACGAGCCAATTAGNGACAAGGGTATAAATTCNATAATTCAAAAAAGCTTTGAAAGCTTTAAAGGTATTCTTGAAGATATTATNNCAAAAACTCTAATACTTTTTTTATTTCCTGTAGCTCTATATATTCTTATAAATTTATTGATTAGCATTNTAGNCTTTGTTGTCCATCCCTTTTTTTCATTTTTAATAAATCTACTTATTTTATTCCATTGTTTGAAACCTAATCAGTTTAGAGCATGTATCGATAAACTTGAAGACAAAGAAGCGCTAGAAACACACAAGAACAATAAAAATTTTACTCGTATGATGAAATCATCTAAGTTAATTTACGAAGAGATACTTTCGCAAATATTTTATAACTCAACTAGAATTATTTATACAGTTACATTTTTTTTCCTAATGTTAGGTCCCGCTGGGGCTCTATCTTACTTAATTGTTGATTCATATATAAATGAATCTACATTTAAAATAGATACCAAATCAAAAAAGATTTTCAAAAATATGCTTGGGGTAATTGAATTTATACCAATACAACTCACAGTTTTATCATTTGCTTTAGTGAGTGATTTTGAAATATGTGTAAAATCTTATAAATCTACTAAAAATGAAGGAGANTTATATAATTACAATAAAACTTTAATTACTAATGTTGGCAACAATCTAGTTGATCAATCAANAGAGAATCTGTCTCAAGAAAATGAATTAGATATTTACAAAAACATACTATCACGATCCTTTTTAGCATGGCTTAGTGTTATCGTTTTATTTATTTTTGGCGGATTTTTTATCTGAAAAAGAATAATATTTTAAACCAATTTCAATAGATGGTCTTTGATTTTTCTCTCTCCAAATATTAGTGTCTCTGAGCGAGTAAACACAGCCACAGTATTCTTGCATATAGAATTCCTCTTTCTTAGAGACCTCGAGCATGCGTTGAGAACCATTATTTTTTCTCCAGTTAAAATCCCAATAATCTATATTTGAAAATGATTTGGTGGCATTTCTACCTGATAGATTTATCTGCTCAAAATTCTTCCAACGTGAGATACCAAGTGTACTCGAAATGATATCATATCCATTTTTTGACGCATATTCTGCAGTCTTGTAGAATCTCATGTCAAAACATGTTTCACACCTTATTCCACGTTCTGGCTCCCACTCCATTCCTTTCGTAAGATTAAACCAATTTTTAGTATCATATTCTGCATCTATTATTTTAATATTATGTTTNTTTGCAAATTTAATATTTTCGTCCTTTCTAAGCAAGTATTCTTTTTTGGGATGAATATTTGGATTGTAAAAGAATAGATCAAAATCAATTGAAGATTCAATAAGTCGTAACATTATTTCTCCTGAACATGGTGCACAACATGTATGAAGTAAAAGTTTTGTCTTTGTGGGTGGTAAAGTTAAAATCATAATATTATTTGNTATGAAGTCCAAAAAAATCTAAAGTCGTCTCGTAAGTTGATTTTCTAAGNTCATCAACAGTTATATTAAGACATTTTGACATAAATAAAGCAATAAATGGAAGATAATAAGGGTAATTAGTATTACTAGATTTAGTATCTAGGTTATGAGGAATTAAATATGGGCAATCAGTTTCAATCATTAACCTATCCCTTGGAATATATTGCACAAGATCGTGTAGATGAGATCCTCTTACCTGATCTGTTATCCACCCTGTGATACCTATGTGAGCCCCAATATCCAAATACCTTCTCAAATGGTCTAAATTTCCAGTAAAACAGTGGACTACAAACTTATTTATTGTATCTATGTTCGTCGATAAGATATCAAAAAAATCTTTATGTGCATTCCTCTCATGCAAGAAAAGTGGTTTTTTTGTGATTGATGATAATTCTAAATGTCTCTCGAAACAACTAATTTGGTTTTCCTTAGATGAATATTCTCTGTAGTAATCCAATCCACATTCACCAATAGCTACTATTTCTGGATCATTTGTCTTGATCCTCATTGCTTCAAAATAGTTATCAGAGTAGTCTTTTGCGTTATGCGGATGAAAACCAATGGTTGTATAAAACATATCAGGATATTTTTTGATTATATTCATAGCATCATTAGTATCATCAAAAGTAGAGGATATAATAACTGCTTTAGTAACGTATTCCTCACGCATTTTCTTTACAATCTCATCAATCTTACAGAATAAATCAGGGTGTGTGAGGTTTGCTCCAATATCAATTATTGGAGAATTTTTCATTATGTTTTTTTGAGGACTGATGCAACAGTCTCACCGATTACAGAAGGGTTTTTTGCAATTGTTATGCCAGCATTTTTTAATATCTCAACCTTCTCCGCTGCTGATTCACCGCCAGCACTNACTATNGCNCCAGCATGCCCCATTCTTTTNCCTTTTGGTGCTGTAAGTCCAGCTATATATGCAACAANAGGTTTTGAAATATTTTCTTTTGCGTATTCTGCTGCTTCCGCTTCTTGCGGCCCACCAATTTCACCAATCATNAGGATGACTTTTGTNTCATCATCATGCTCAAATTTCTCAAGATGATCTTTAAAAGCACTTCCNTTAATTGGATCACCACCTATNCCNACGCTAGTTGAGATTCCTATATNNAGNTCTTTCATTTGNTGGGCAGCTTCATATCCAAGTGTTCCAGATCTACCGATGACTCCAACATTNCCCTCTTTATATATGTGTCCAGGCATAATCCCTAACATACACTTACCTGGACTTATNACNCCTGCNCAATTTGGTCCTACCATNGTCATTCTNTCTTCATTTTTATATCTTCTCATATATCTTTTTACTTTNATCATATCATGAGCCGGTATCCCATCCGTTATAGCTACCAGTGTTTTTATACCTGCATCAGCNGCCTCCATNGCAGAGTCAGCAGCGAAAGCNGGNGGCACNAANAATATNCTACTATCTGCTNCTGTTTCATCAACTGCNTCTTTNACAGTATTGAACACGGGTTTTCCGAGATGTGTTTGTCCNCCTTTTCCAGGTGTTACACCGCCAACTACATTTGTTCCATACTCCATCATTTCCTCNGCATGAAACGTNCCTATCTTACCGGTGAANCCTTGGACTATNATTTTAGATTTTTTATCTATTAATATTGCCATACNCTAAAGATCTCCTAGAGCTTTAACGGCCTTGTTCGCGGCATCTTCAAGTGTATTNGCCTCTATATANTTGATCTTNCTATCTTTGAGAATTTTTATACCTTCATTTACATTTGTTCCTGCTAATCTAATAACAAGTGGTTGNTNGATATCTATAGANTTGAGCGCATCTACTATTCCTTGNGCAACCCAATCNCANCTNTTGATGCCTGCAAAAATATTTATTAATATTACTTTAACATTCGGATCCCCAGAAATTAATTTAAAAGCTTTAACGAATTTTTCTGGTGTTGCGCCNCCACCTACATCTAAAAAGTTTGCNGGCTTCCCNCCNGCTAATTGGATCATATCCATNGANGCCATTGCTAAACCAGCGCCATTAATTATATTTCCTATGTCACCNTCAAGNGCAATATAGTTTAANCCTCGGTCAGCAGCATAAGTTTCTTTAGAATCTTCTTGNGTTTTGTCTCTTAATTCGGCNATAGATGCATTTCTATATAACGCGTTATCATCGAATGACATTTTACAATCTAANGCAAGTATATGATCGTCACCCGTTAGAACAAGTGGATTAATTTCAACCATAGTTGCNTCTGAGGTACTAAATGCTTTATATGCNCCTAAAATNGCCTGNGCNCACCTTGAGATTGCTTTAGCCTCNAAACCTAATGANAATGCAATTTCTCGTGCCTGAAATGACTGCATGCCTACTGCAGCTTCTATTTTAGTTTTAATGAGAGTCTCAGGTTTTTCTTGNGCTATCTCCTCTACNCTCATNCCGCCAGCTGAAGATGCTACAACCATGATACTNTCGGTGCTTCTATCAAAAACTAAACCGAGATAAAACTCTTTTTTTATGTCGGTACCTTCTTCAACATATATTCTTTGTACCGTTTTTCCTTCTGGNCCCGTTTGATTTGTTACAAGTTTTTTCCCAAGTAAATTATTNGCTGCATCAGACACCTCTTGAAGNGATTTNCAAACAATGATGCCTCCAGCTTTTCCGCGAGCCCCAGAATGAATCTGAGCTTTGACTACCCACATTTCGCCACCTAANTCAGAAGCTCTATCTTTTGCNTTTTCAGGACTGTANGCAATGCCACCTTTAGGNATGGTTACACCAAATTTTGCTAAGATCTCTTTAGCTTGATACTCATGAATGTTCATTATTTTTTTGACTCGATTAATTCACTTATGTTTACAACATTTCTTGCCATCCTTTCTGATGCAGCATCTATCATNCTTCCGTCAAGTTGTGCAGCTCCTCTTCCCTCATCAGCAGCTTTTTTTAATTCATCTATTATTCTCTTNGCTTTGTCTACCTCTGCTTTTGGTGGTGAAAAAACGTCATTTGCATGATCAATTTGTGATGGATGTATTGCCCATTTNCCCTCTATTCCAATNGCTGCTCCTCGTTTTGCAGCGAGAATGTAACCNTCTGGATCATTNAAATCTCCNAATGGNCCATCTATCGGTCTCANTCCGTAAGCTCGACATGTAGCTACNAGCTTTGATAGTCCATGATGCCATTGATCACCAGGATAATCAGGATTTAGTCCACCTATTACANNAGTNCTAGCACGTAAACTTGCGGCATAGTCAGCAACGCCAAAATGNAGNGCTTCAAGTCTATCTGATGACTGNGCTATTTCATCAATGTTGACCATCCCAAGNGCNGTTTCTATCAAACATTCNAATCCAACTTTATTTGNAAGACCTCTCTCTTGCTCAATCTGATTTACCATGCANTCAACCATATAGACATCGCTTTTTACTCCAACTTTTGGAATCAATAATGTATCNATATGTTCTCCNGCTTGNACCATTAGTTCCACAACATCTCTGTACATATAGTGTGTGTCTAAACCATTAATACGNACTGAAATNGTCTTGCCTTTGCCTCTCCAATCGAAATCTTTAAGNGCTTTAATAACATTCTCTCGAGCACTCACCTTATCATTTGGAGACACNGCATCCTCAAGATCTAANAANATATAATCTGCNCTGGAGTTTAAGGCTTTCTCNAACATTTTNGGTGAGGAGCCTGGTACNGCTAGCTCGCTTCTTTGAAGTCTAGATTTGGCATTGGAGTAAGATGTNTGACTCATTTAAAAATTACCCTTTATATTAACTTTTATTATAAGCTTGATATNCATATTGTTTATCTGTTATAACTCAGTAAGTTTACGTGAGTATGTAGTATTGTCAATTTATTTGAGAAAAAATACACAAAAAANCAGGGATTTTATGAAAAATGCACTCGAAATTANTAATTTNAATAAAACTTACAGGAATGGCTTCAAAGCACTTAAAAATATAAANCTTGAGATAAACTCTGGTGATTTTTTTGCATTTCTGGGTCCAAATGGAGCTGGNAAATCCACAGTNATTGGAATAATTTCATCACTGGTTACAATCACATCTGGNAATGTAANAGTTTTAGGTCAAGACATCATAGAGAATCCTGANCATGCAAAAGAGAATATNGGNATAGTNCCTCAAGAATATAATCTNAACCANTTTATTCCTATTGANGAGACTATGTTAAACGTAGGGGGTTACTTTGGATTAGANCAGAGTGTTGCCAGAGATAAAACTTANGAGTTATTCANTCAATTAGGAATNTGGNCAAAGAGAAAACTNACGCCNAGNGAGCTATCTGGAGGNATGAAGCGAAGACTCATGATTGCAAGAGCACTTATCCANGACCCCAAAATATTAATNTTAGATGAGCCNACAGCAGGAGTGGATACAGAATTACGACTGACAATGTGGGATTTCTTCCAGAAAATTAATAAAGANGGNGTAACTATNATACTCACTACGCACTANTTAGAGGAGGCTGAGAGNCTCTGTAAAAATTTGGCTATTATNAATGATGGAGAGATAATNCAAAACTCTTCAATGTCCGATATTTATAATATGAGAAAAAATAAAACTTATTTAATNAAGTCTCTNAANAAAATCACAAATGAANTAGTATCTAGAATATTTTCATCAAAGGCAATTGANGANCATACTATAGAANTAACATGTGATAATGAAATTAATATAACAGATATAATTAATGATCTNAATAAATCNAATATATCNGTNCTAAATATNATNAATAAACGAAATCAACTCGAAGAGCTNTTCATGGAANTNACTAACCCGGACGAAGAGTATGAAACCTAATCATATAATAGCTTTCAAAACTATAATTAGAAAAGAATTCTTAAGGTTTGCNAGNATTTGGATTCAAACAATTTTNCCATCTGTTATTACAATGTTTTTGTACATTACAATNTTTGGAAATTTTATCGGNGAGAAAATTGGAANTATTAAAGGTTTTTCATATATAGAATACATCATTCCAGGNNTGATNATTATNCCAATTATTACAAATTCCTANATGAACGTTGTTGGGTCTTTTTACAGTGGCAGGTTTCAAAAGAGTACGGAAGANTTACTTGTNTCACCTGTTCCCAATTGGATTATACTTGTTGGNTATGTGAGTGGAGGTGTTTTGAGGGCNTTTATAGTTGGNTTCTCAGTCTACCTTGTAACAATATTCTTCATNGATATTCCAATCTATAATATTACATTTGTANTGTTGATTACTNTATTAACATCATTCTTATTTTCAATAGCAGGTTTCATAAANGCTGCTTATGCAAAGAGTTTTGATGACATTAATATNGTNCCAACNTTTGTNCTTAATCCATTAACNTATTTAGGTGGTACATTCTACTCTCTTGAGTCATTACCTCAAATTTGGCAAGATGTTTCTTTGTTTAATCCTATAGCATATATTGTGAGTGTNTTTAGATATGGATTTTTAGGNCTTGAGGANACTAGNGTNTATGTTTCACTCACAATAATATTTATTTTTATATTGATTTTATTTAAGATAGGNTTAGTGATGCTTGAAAAAGGCATCGGTATTAAAAANTAACCTTGTGAAGTAGGGAAAGTCTAGTAGNACTAGCGCTACCCCCGTAACGGTAAAAAGCCCGNATGCCTACAAGATNAGGTCTCATGAAACGGGAGGTTTCTAAANTGAGAATATATANGATANTTATAATATGTATAACTACNATNATGCATGNTCATATTTATGCTGAGACNAATTTTAATNAAATCGTTGTTACNCCACTTAAAAAACCNACAAAATTATTTGACTCACTTAATTCCGTAGAAATAATTACTTCCAAAGAGATANNNCAAAAAGGATATTCAACNGTNAATGAAATATTAGAAAAATCNAGTTCTATAAGTATCGGNAGTAATGGAGGCTTGGGNCAAACAAAATCAATATTCATGAGAGGAACCGAGAGNAANCANACAAAAGTATTAATAAATGGNGTTACATTNAATCCNAATACCTTGGGTGTTCCCTCAATACAGCATATATCAGTTGANATGATTGATAGAATAGAAATATCAAAAGGNGGCATGTCNTCNTTGTATGGNAAAGATTCTATTGGTGGAGTNATAAATATAATTACTAAAAAAAATCAAAANAATNAAATAGGCATAAGTNTCGGGACATATGATACTCAAAAAATAAATTATACGGGNGGNTTAGGATANAANAATCATCTGGTCAATATAAACATNTCATCTATTATCTCTAATTCATACAAAGCAAAAGTTNACTCTTCAAAAAATCATGAATATGACANNANGANCTTTGACTTNAATTATANTTTAGGTTTAGATGAAAGAGAATTTTCTNTNAATTATTATCAAAGTATTGGGAACACACAATATGATAGTTTTGGAACTAATTTACATCAGGATCATAAAGATAATCACCTGAAATTAAATNTCAATGAATCTTTTGAATCTTCATATCTAGATATGTTCTATATAAAAAAAGGTAATAAAATTAATCAAGCAAGTTCAGGTGCAACGGATTATACTCANACAGATGTNTCAACATATGGTTTAGAATATGTNATAGAAAATAGTGATAGCGATCANGTATTNATAGGACTAGATTATACAGATGAATCTATGTCAGAACTGTCNTATGGAACTTCATTTAAACATAATAATACTATCAAACAAATTTATCTCAATGCAAAAAAAGAAGTTACNAGCAANNTNGTAGCNAGTATTGGATTAAGATCACTNAATCACTCNACATATANTGAATTCAATACTGGAAAGNTNGGTTTCGGNTACTATNTAAATCCAGACTTAATTATTTCATCAACTNTTGGTACTGCATTTCGTGCACCNGATGCTACAGATTTATTCGGATATGGTGGAAATGAGANTCTAAANCCTGAAAAATCNNTNAATAGTGAAATCCTATTAAAATNTGAACCTTCAAAAAATGAATCAATAATNNTNGCAATNTTCAANAACNAAATAAAAGATCTAATTGAATCANATGGATCAAANATGCANAATATCAATAAAGCAGAAATTNATGGAATGGATATNAATTATACCAGATANCTCCCTAANTCGGTTATAGATATTAAATTTACACATCAAGANCCAAGAGANAAAACAAACAATGTTATNCTNTCAAGNAGACCTAAAAATAAACTNATAACGAGTTATACACAATTTNTAGANAAATCAGATAGTTTAAATATAACAATTANTGCAGAGTCAAATAAAGATAATTCAATTTATGACNCACATAGATTNGGNGGGTATGTCTCTGTGGATATGAATTANACGAAAACAATNGGAGATTTTCTTTTAGGTNTNAGGATAAATAATATTCTTGATAAACACATGCGTAAAGCTCACAATTATAATTCAGANGGNCGNGNNATAAGTTTGAGTNTTAACAGACAGTTNTAAAAAANGNGGTATTATGTTATTNNATCNANTAAAAAAANCNTCNGNTTATNTAAGNCCTTTTTTTNTGATNNTGCTNTGTATGTTAATTTTGATTTTNAGNAGGACCCTNTCNTATATNCCNAATTTTACNCCGACACTCTCTCTTATTATTTTTCTNAGTTTTTTAATNAGAGATAAATACCTNGCNGNTTTCATAGTNATCACGTCNCTTTTAGTNACAGACTTTATATTAGGNTTTTACTCAAGCATGATTTTTGTNTATTCAGCATANATNATAGTTTGTCTCNTATCATACNTTTTNCTTAACCATAGAAATCTNAAAAATGTAATTAANTTNTCAATAAGTAGCGAACTTCTATTTTATNTTATAACTAACTTTGGCGTCTGGNTNATGACAAATACNTACACTAGTGANATACANGGGCTATATCAAAGTTATNTTGCNGCCATACCATTTTTGAANNTNTCTCTNGGATCTACNCTAATTTACTCANTAACNATATATANGATCTTTAAGATTNTATTTCCAGGATACCTACNAAACGACGGNAAAGTACATATTAAAAGCAATTAANTAATCGAATTTTAATTGTCCNCCAGTTTTATATTCAGTTACCCTGGTCTCAAAAAAGTTCTTCTCTTTTTTAAGGTCCATGATNTCTGACATCCACTCAAANGGATTTGTTGCACCTGCATACTGCTCTGGTANTCCAACTTGNGCTAGTCGTCTATTTGCAATGAACTTCACAAATTCTTCATATANACTCGCNTTGATGCCTAATATTGGTTTAGGCATTGTGTCATATGCATATTGTATCTCTAAATCAACTCCAGTCTTAATAAGATCAATCATTTCTTCTTTAAAACTATCAGACCATAATTCAGGATTTTCTAGTTTGATCTGATTTATTACATCTATACCNAAGTTCATATGCATCGACTCATCTCTGAGTATGTACTGAAATTGNTGTGCAACTCCAGTTAGCTTATTTCTCCTNCCCATAGATAAAATTTGAGTAAANCCAACATAGAANAATATGCCTTCGAATACNACATAAAATGCTATTAAATCTCTNAGTAATCTCTGATNATTCTCTTTTGTNCCAGTTTTAAAGTTAGGNTCACCTAAGCTTTGGGTAAAAGGAAGGGCCCACTCAGCTTTTGTCGCAACTGCGGGGATTTCNCTATACATATTGAATATTCTTGTTTCTTCTAANCCTANAGACTGAACACAATATGTGTACGCATGAGTATGAATAGCCTCTTCAAATGCTTGTCGCAATAAATATTGTCNGCATTCNGGNTTAGTAATATGTNTATATACTGCTAANACNAAGTTATTTGCAACTANAGAATCAGCTGTAGANAANAAACCTAGGTTTATCTCTACAATTTTACGCTCATCTTCNGTTAAACCCTTCGGGTCNTTCCATATCTTGATATCNTCNTGCATNGGCACTTCTTCTGGCATCCAATGATTTGCTGATCCATCNAAATATTTCTTCCAAGCCCATTCATANTTAAATGGCACTAACTGATTAAGGTCTGCCCTGCAATTAATAATTGCCTTGTCATCAACTCTAATCCTNCCTGCTCCCTTCTCTATATTTTCNATGCCAGTGAGTCCTTCTTGACTATCTGTCAAGCTAGGATTTTGNGNACTAATCTCTTCAGAANCATTATCTGNAGTNAGTGTCTCTTTAATCGTCTCTTTTATTTTAGGCTCTGGTTTACTCAGAGCTTCNTTAATTGGATCGTCCCAGTTATACATAATTAATTACCGCCTTTGTTTATTTATTAAATGCTGCCATCCNTTGAGCGCAGACAAATTCTTCCTTGTGANTTCGAGTTCTTCTAACTCTCTTTTAATATTTACTATCGTATAAACTAATAGTGTTANTACAATTACAATTGATGAAATAATATANATCATTGACAAGCCTCACATTCTGGATCATCTATTAAACACTGTTTTCCTTCTGATGAGTTACTTACCGCATTTAATGCAGACTCAGTATTATCAGTAGTACTTCTCTCAACGTGCGTAGCACCTAAAGATCTNAAATAGTAAGTGGTCTTTAGCCCTCTTATCCATGCCAATTTGTAGGCACTATCAAGTTTTTTCCCATCTGTATCNGGNATATACAAGTTAAGTGACTGAGACTGATCTAGCCATTTTTGGCGTCTTGCTGCNGCNTCAACCAACCATCNNGTATCTATTTCAAAGCATGTTTGATATAAACTTTTCAANTTATCTGGAACTCGACTAATAGAACCAAGCTGACCATCAAAATATTTTAAATCTTTAATCATAACTTCATCCCAAATCTTTGCTNTTTTAAANTCTTCNATTAAATATGGATTGATTACTGTNAATTCTCCAGATAANTTAGATTTAACATAAAGNTTCTGATAAGTNGGTTCAATAGACTGNGAAACACCGCATATGTTTGAAATAGTTGCAGTAGGNGCAATAGCAAGAGTATTAGAATTTCTCATGCCATTTNTTTTAATAGAGTCTCTTAAGCCACTCCAGTCTAATGATTCATTCATATCAACATCTAAGTATTGNCCACGAATTTTCTTTAAATTTCTNAAACTATCAATTGGNAGAATTCCCTTACTCCATAATGATCCATCAAAGGACTTATAAGNGCCTCTCTCTTTNGCAAGCTCCATAGATGCTGATATGGCATAATANCTAATGACCTCCATGCTTTTGTCTGCAAAGTCGACGGCNTCTTNCGAAGCATACGAGATTCTCAGTTTGTAAAGCGAATCNTGGAANCCCATAACNCCAAGTCCAACAGGTCTATGTTTGAGGTTTGAGTTTTTTGCTTTATCTACACTGTAATAATTATAATCTATAACATTATCGAGCATTCTCATTGCTGTTTTAATTGTNTTTNNCAACTTATTTTTATCAAGCTTTTGATCATCATTTATNTGAGCTGATAAATTTACTGAACCTAAATTNCACACAGCAATTTCATCCTTTGATGTATTGAGTGTTATTTCAGTACATAGATTTGATGAATGAACAACTCCTGNATGTTGTTGAGGTGATCTCAAGTTACATGGGTCTTTGAANGTTATCCAAGGATGACCAGTTTCAAATAACATGCTTAGNATTTTTCTCCANAGATCGACAGCTTTAACNCTNTTNTAATTGATAAGNTTGCCACTATCAGCCAATCTTTCATANTCTTCGTATTTATTCTCAAATTCAAGNCCAGTTAAATCNTGNAGCTCTGTGGCNTCGTTAGGTGAAAATAANGTCCATTCTTCATCATTATGTACCCTTTTCATGAAAAGATCGGGGATCCAGTTAGCAGTGTTCATGTCATGTGTTCTTCTTCTGTCNTCACCAGTNTTCTTTCTAAGTTCTAAAAATTGCTCGATATCAAGATGCCATGTTTCTAGGTATGCACACATAGCGCCTTTNCGTTTACCACCTTGGTTAACTGCTACTGCTGTGTCGTTCGCNACTTTTAAGAAAGGTATAACACCCTGGCTTTTGCCATTTGTTCCTTTNATATATGACCCGAGNGCTCTCACTTGAGACCAATCATTACCAAGACCACCTGCAAACTTAGATAACATTGCATCGTCNCTAATTCCTTCGAATATCCCCTTTAAGTCATCGGGGATTGTTGATAGATAACACGANGATAATTGAGGACGGAGTGTGCCGGAATTAAATAAAGTAGGTGTGCTGCACATGAAGTCGAAAGATGAGATTAAATTGTAAAATTCTACTGCTCNCTCTTCTCTNTTATCTTCNTTTATTGCTANCCCCATNGCAACTCTCATAAAAAATGCTTGNGGTAATTCAAATCTTACTTCGTTAGANTGNATAAAATATCTATCATATAACGTTTGTAATCCTAAATAAGTGAAAGTTTTGTCTTTGGTTGAGTCTATTTGCTGAGACAAATAATCAATATCAAANCTNAGCAACTCTTTGTCTAATAAATTTAATTCACACGCCTTAATCAAATAAGACTTAAAATAACTNGGGTACTCTTTTTGCATATCATCAAGAACAGGTGATTTTTCAGGTGCGTCAAGGAAAGTCANTGCCTCTTCNTATATGCTACTTAANAGTAATCTTGCAACNACATAAGAATAATTTGGATCTTTCTCNATTAATGGTCGNACTGATATTAGGATGGAGCTAGATAGNTCCTCTTTCTTNATGCCATCATATATATTCTTATCAATGGAATCATACACAGCANCNTCCGATACATCGCTAATACCATTGCAGCTTTGAGCTATTGTTTGTTTGAGTTTTTTTAAATTNAATTTTTCTTTAGTACCATCTTCCANTAGAACAGTCTTNTCTATAGGTAGNTCNTCATCNTTTTCATCGAGATTTTGATTTCTTGCTTTAGATCTTTCTTCTCTATACAANACATAAGATCTAGCNACATCTTGATACCCTGCTCTCATGATCGCAAGTTCAACTTGNTCCTGGATATCTTCTATATGNACGACACCGCCCTCTGGGAATCTTCTTCTAATTGCAGCATCAACTTTATTAGCAAGATTATCNACTTCGTTNTGAATCCTTGTAGACGCAGCTGCACTGCTTCCCTCTACACTCAAAAAAGCTTTTGTCATAGCNACTATAATCTTNCTTANATCATAAGACGTTACTTTTCCATTGCGTCTCATTACTCTGTACTTACCAGGTATTGGTGGNAANCTAGTNTCTTGCCTTAAAACATCAGATTCTGATAGNTCAGCATTCTGATTCTCATCTTGTAANTCTTCTTTCATNTTTTTTTGTNATCCTACAATCGTTTTTTTTAATGTCCATATCTTTAATTGAGACATNAAAAAATGNCCCAGTNAGATTCGTACAACTTGATTATACCACTAAATATTGTGGTTGTAAGTATAATGAAACTCAATATATTGTGTTTTTTTTGTGGTAAAGTTGTGGATAACCTGTAGATACTAATATATAAGATTTTACTAATATACTAATATTTTTATCACATGATNAGGGTTGCAATNCCCAACAAAGANACGAACCCGATTATATCTGTTATTGTTGTGAGAATTACTCCNCCAGCAATCGCAGGGTCAATATTCAATTTCCTGAGTACTAAAGGAAGTGTGACCCCACTGATAGCTCCTATAATCAAATTCACTAAAAGAGCTACAGCAACNACTGTNGCTAAGAANAAACTTTCAAACCAAAAATAAACTGCCATCGCAACCACNGAAGACCANANNATACCATTTAAAAAACCTATGGCTGTCTCTTTGAGTACTAATAAACGTGAGTTTGANGTNCCGATCTGNTTTGTTGCCTGTGTNCGAATGACTANAGCAAGACTNTGCATACCAGCAATTCCTCCCATNCTAGCAACNATAGGCATTANGATAGCGAGTGTGACTACTTTCTCAATTGTTGCTTCGAATATTCCNACTGCTGTAGCAGCAAGAANNGCNGTTAATAAATTTGCNCCTAACCACANTGTTCTTCTTTTTGTNCTTTGAAAGATAGGCGCAAAAATATCATCNTCTTTATTAAGNCCAGCCATATTTAANACAGAATCATCTGCTTCATCTCTTATTACGTCTACTACGTCATCGATAGTAATTCTTCCAAGNAAGATTCCATCCTTATCGACAACAGCTGCTGAAAGCAANTCATGGTCTTCAAATATTTTTGCNACTTCATGCTCGTTACAATCAGGGCTAATAATATTTTTATCCTCTGTCATTATGTCAGATATAANGGATGAAGGTTTTGCAACCAAAAGAGATTGTATAGAGACNTACCCAAAATAATTATCCATTATATCTGTTACAAATATATTATCGGTCTGTTCTGGTAACTCACCAAGTTTTCTTAAATACCGTAATAATACTTCAACAGTCACATTAGACCGTATATTGATAGTATCAGTATTCATTAGGCCNCCTGCAGTATCATCNGGGAATGAAAGTACTTTCTCTAGCCTGTCTTGNTTNTGNTTATCAAGACTATTGACTGCTTTTTNTATTAAATTNTTTGGGAGTGANTTAATGATATCTGCTAAATCATCTGTATCGAGATTTTCTGCTATTTTNGCTAANCCTTCNGTNCCACCCTCATCNATTAATTCATCTAAAAANTTACCTCTTATTTCCTCGCTTANNTCTGCAAGCGTTTCACCTTTGTTTTCATTGGAAACTAANTTCCATATAAGGTCTCTTCTGTTTCGTGGNGAGCTTTCTATAACATCNGCTATCTCAGACGGATAAAGAGAATTAAGAAGATTCCTTGCTTGAATNATTGCNCCACTATCAAGNACCTCAGATAATTGGTCTAAGGTGAGCGCATCTTGTTTTTGCTCTAATTTTGCTTCCATGAAACCATTATGCTCTTTAAACANTAGGTTTCAAATTTATTTNTTTGAAATTTTCTACTTATATGATGTTTTCTCTCTAAGGTTGGTTTGAATAACGGGGAGCTAATATATGTCATCCAAACCTCACCTTACAAGAATGTTTCTATTCTAGAAGTCGTGCCTTAAGCCTATCAATGTTGACTCGATATTATGATTTACACCATCGCCTGATCCAGCATCACTTTTAGAGTGAGCTAAATAAACTCTCGATATTTTTGATAATTTATAATACATACCAATATTGTATCCATCTCTATCATAAGTAGGACCTTGCTTTGCATCAGTCTCAGCATATGAATATTGAAATTCCATTGGGCCTGTCTTATATCGAATACCGAACCAGGTAGCCTCACCATCGTTGCCTGAACCTGTAAACATCTTGCTATCGACACCGATGTCTTCATGCATATACCATATCTTGATCTTATCTCCACTTTGAAGTTTAAAGTCTTTTGTCAAAGTAACTTTTTCATTGTAGTCTTGCCCTGAGCTATGACTGTCATCTGTATTTCTAGCATAGACAACACTCAAACCCGGAAGAAAAAGATTTTTGTATTCAATGCCTATTCCATTATCTTTGTTTGTTGTTGATGTATTGGAATCTTCTCCAACACCGTATATAGCGGCGAATCTAAAGTTACCTGATTTTAACTCATATAATATAGACTCTCTCCAATAAGAACTATGTGCTATAGATCCCTGAGAAATCATCCTCGTATCACGAGCTTGAGAAATTGTATCGTGAAAAATATCATGCTTAGCCAGATATTTGTATGGGGATTCAAGTGATCCGAATTTAAATTGACCAAACGGCGTTAATAATCCAACCCAACCTTGTTTCAAAACAAATGTATTACACGGTGACTTACCATTTGCATCACTATTACAATTTGTGCTGTTTGATGTTGCCCAACTATCAGAAATATCAATT
>PBHH01000003.1 GCA_002720195.1 Gammaproteobacteria bacterium | reverse complement strand
TGAGCAGTTTTTAGCATCAGTAAATATAGCTAAAATTGAGATCTATTTAGCAGCACTCGAAGATTTTGCCTTATATACCACTTCATACATGTCTGCTGATAGAGGGATATTTATTAGAGGTTTTATAGAGAGAGGGAGATTCGGAACTAATCCATCGTTCTAGAAATTAATGATACTGGGGTTAATTGTAAAAGTGTCTGACAAAAAAAGTGTCTGACAAGTGTCTGACAATCAAATGTCATAAATCTGTTGTAAACATTAGGTTTTGCTCGGAGATGGCAGGATTCGAACCTGCGGTTGATTTTACTCAACACATCCTTTCCAAGGATGCACGATAGACCACTCTGACACATCTCCAAGTGAAAAAACATCTTACCATATGCCACAATTCTTAAAAAGTGTGTGACAAAAAAAGTGTGTGACAAGTGTGTGACAATCATATTTTAAGAATCGTTGTAGTTATTGAGGTTTCAGAAAGTTTTGAGTGAATGAAAGTAATTCGAACTCCCGGTTGATTTGACTCAACACTACCTTTCCAAGGTAGCACGATAGACCACTCTGACACCTCTCCATAATAGTAAATTTTATCATATACAAAATACTTTAACTAAATATTCTAAATAGACAATATATAGAATTTAGTATTAATAATTAGTACAAATGTCTGAATTTTTTATGTGCAATGAATAACAAAATTCCTACGATAAAAAATAAAGATAAACTTAAAATTCCAATCCTGGTACTTCCTGACATATATGTAATTAATCCAACTATGAGGGGCCCTAATAATGCAGCAAATTTTCCAAGCATATTATATACGCCAAAGTACTCGCAATCTCTGCCCTTTGGGATAAGTGCTGAATAATATGATCTGCTCAGTGCCTGGATGCCACCCTGAACCAACCCTATCATAATAGCGACTATGTAAAAACCGGTAAGCGTCGACAATCTATAAGCTAGAACAGTTATTAGTAAATAAATAACTAAACAAAAGATTATTCCAAATTCTGTATTTTTGTACTGAGCTAATTTATTTGTAAATATTGTTCCAGGAAACGCTACAAACTGGGTAATTAAAAGTGCAAGCAAGAGATCATTTGGAGTAAAGCCTAATGTAAGACCGTAATTTACTGCCATCCTTATAATAGTATCAACCCCATCAATATATATCCAATAAGCTAGAAGAAAATAAAATAATGCTTTATCATCAAAGATATCTCTAAACGTATCTTTCAACGCCCTATTCTGAGAGGATGCATTCTTCTCAGAGTCATTCCAGAATACTATCAAGGGTATCATAAAAAGAAGCCACCAAATTGATGCAAATATAAAAACTATTTTTTTGTTGATCACAATATCTAGGACGGAGTCCTCATTCAAGAAAAGGAATAATATACTTAAAACAAAAGCTATGCCTCCGCCTAAATATCCAAAAGCATACCCATAGGATGATATTGAGTCATAAGATGATTTATCATTAAATTGAAAAAGCATCGAATCATAAAAAATATTAGAAAACATAAAACCTAATAGAGAGATACTAAAAAATACTGATGCTAAAGCCCAATTATTCTCTCCAACAAAAGACAATAATAAAGTAGACCCAATACCCAAAAGACCGAATAATATCAAAAAGAACATCCTATTATTTTTCCGATCAGCGATGAGCCCTAAGATTGGTGCAAAAACTATAAGTAGGAGGCTTGCAGATGAATTAGCTGCTCCAAGAACTAGAGTTCTTGTTGTCTCTAGGAAATTATTAGCATAATAATCAGCAAATATAATTGGGAAAAAACCAGCCAGAACTATGGTCGCATAAGCAGAGTTAGCCCAATCATATAATACCCAACTATAATATTTTTTTTTATCCACAAATGACTCAAGGAAGTGGTGGGATTCGAACCCACGAGAGCATTTCTGCTCTAACGGTTTTCAAGACCGGCCCATTCAACCACTCTGGCACACTTCCAGTAATTTGACATTATAGATTAATATGGTTTTGTTTCATAATTTTAATACATTATCACCAAAATAATCTTGCAAAGCTTTTGGAATGTTTATTATGTTGTCTTTAGTATGGTTCTCAACAAGTGCTATTAATGTTCTACCTACTGCTAAGCCTGAACCATTTAGAGTATATGGATGAATTTTATTTTTATTGTTATCTTTATATTTAATATTCAATCTTCTAGATTGAAAATCAGTGAAACAACTACAAGAGGAAACTTCTCTATAAGAACTTTGACTTGGCATCCAAACCTCTATATCAAAAGTCTTTGCAGCAGAAAAACCTATATCTTCAGATGCTAAAAGTACTCTCTGATAAGGTAGTTCTAGTAACTCTAAAATTAATTCCGCACTCGAAGTAATGTCCTCAAGTACTTGTTCTGAATCAGATGGCATAACAATCTGAACGAGCTCTATTTTATCAAACTGATGCTGTCTTATCATGCCTCGCGTATCCTTTCCGTGCGAGCCAGCTTCTGATCTAAAGCATGGAGTATGCGAGACCATTTTTATTGGTAATTCAGATTCACTCAAAATAGAATTCTTATATAAACCAGTCAATGGGACTTCTCCAGTTGGTATTAGATACAAGTCTTCTCCTGCTATTTTAAATAAATCTTCTTTAAATTTTGGTAATTGACCAGTACCTATCAAAGATTCAGAATTTACCAGATAAGGTAAATAGTATTCTTTATAACCGTTAGCTATATGCTTATCTANCATAAAACTTANTAAAGACCGGTNTANCTTAGCAAGNCCACTNTGCATNACTGTGAATCTAGATTTAGCGAGCATAACACCNGATTCAAAATCTATAAGTTTATTCTTTTCAAATAGAGCACTGTGATCNTTGTTATTATTAGCTGAAGGNGATCCCCAAGACTTGATAACTTTATTAGANTTTTCGTCACCTATGGGTATTCCTGAATCTGGTATATTGGGTATCTGTAACAACTGNTCATTTAATTTACTCTCGATATCTAATANTGCAATTTTGTTAGATGATATTTCTTTTTCAAGAGTTTGAGAGTCCTCTTTAAGTTTTGCCTTTGCTTTATCAGTTGCCTGACCTTTGAAAGCATCGCTGATTTTATTTTTCTCTGCAGATAACTNTTCTTTNATAGTAATAGTATCTTTTCTTTTTGTGTTTAATTTTTTAATCAAATCNANATCTANNGAGTATCCTCGAGANTTTAGTTTTTCTAAAATANCATTAGGGTCATCTAGTAGATNTTTAATATTTATCATTATTTTTTATTTTATTTATTTAGGGTTGAGTATTTCTCTAGACCCATTAGATTGTTGACTTGANAGTACNCCACGTGTTTCCATCGTTTCGATCAAATTTGCTGCACGATTATAACCTATTCTGAGTTTTCTTTGTATAAATGAAATAGATGTTTTGCGAGTCTCCATAACTATTTTTAGAGCTTCTTGATATAATGGATCATCATCGCTTTCNTCCATATTAGAATCTTCATCATCTAGTGACTCNAGTAATGACTCAATATAAGATGATTCATTTCCTTTTTTGAGAAAATTTACAATATTTTTTATTTCTTCATCNCTAACATATGCNCCATGAATCCTCTTNGGAATTCTAGACCCNGGANTCATAAAAAGCATATCTCCGTTCCCAAGAAGNTTCTCTGCTCCCATNGANTCAATAATTGTTCTAGAATCAATGTTNGTNGTAACTTGCAATGCTGCTCTTGCAGGTATNTTNGCTTTNATCANGCCTGTGATCACATTAACTGAAGGTCTTTGTGTTGCTAGAATTAGATGAATTCCAGCAGCTCTAGCTTTCTGCGCAAGTCTAATTATAAGATCTTCAACTTTTTTCCCAACAACAAGCATCATATCAGCAAATTCGTCTATCACAACAACAATGAATGGTAGTTTCTCATGNTTTATATCACTATCTGACTGACTTACTTTGCTCTCTTTTTCGCTTAAGAGTTTATTGTAAGACTTAATATCTCTTACTCCCAAATCATTCATTAGTCTATATCTCTTCTCCATCTGCTGAACACACCAACGTAAACCAGCTGATGCATCATTCATATCTGTAATTACAGGATTNANTAANTGNGGAATTTCATCGTAANCACTTAGNTCAAGCATCTTNGGATCAACAAAAAGCATTTTCAAATCAGAAGGATCAGATTTATACAATAAACTCACAATCATTGTATGTAACGTAACAGATTTTCCNGAACCAGTAGTTCCTGCTACCAATAGGTGTGGTAATTTTTGTAAATCNCTACATATCGGATTACCCTGAATGTCTTTTCCTAACGCGATTGTTAATGGTGATTTTGATTTTTCATACTCTTTTGAAATTATNATCTCTCTCAACGATACCATCTCTCTACTTTCGTTGGGAATTTCAATACCTATCGAAGACGTTCCAGGTATATTATCAACNACCCTNAGGCTCGTTACAGACATCGTCCTCGCTAAATCTTTAGATAGATTAGTTATCTGACTTACTTTGATCCCTTTTGCAGGCTTTATTTCAAACAANGTTACTACTGGACCAGGTTTAACCGAAATTACTTGCACTTCGATGCCAAAATCATTTAAGTTTGATTCAAGCATTCTTGACATCANTTCTANTGATGCATCNTCATAAGAAGTTGTCTCTGTACTATGTTGAATAAGTAACTCTAATAACGGGAGCTCTGGTTTTTTCAGACTAGANAATAGTTCTTGCTGTTTTTCCTTAAACTCTCTTTTACTAGTATGTTTTTTATGCTCNGGCTTTTCGACTTCTATGCTTTCATGNGTTGATTCTGATAAAACTTGATCTGTTTTTTTAAGCTCACGGGATTTTTCCATATAAAGGCTTATTTTTTCACGAGTAGTCATTAGATTAAATTTTAGTTTTAAATAAATGTACTCAGAGATTATTTTTNTTNGAACATATATTCTCTTTACNGGAATATTGAAATAATTTACTGCTGTAAAAAAGAATATTAGTGTTAATACTANAGCTGATCCCGTATANCTGATATACGATGATAAATATTGNGAGATAATNANACCAATATAACCACCATAAACATCTGAAAAAAGACTATCCGNAGATGTTAATGGGTAAGCGATAGTTACTAATCCGCAAAGTGCCAATAAACATAGTAACAATATTGAATTATTAACTAGCTTTCTTATGGTTGTTTGGTTTTCTTGAGATTTATGACGTTTAATTAATAAGTAGATAAATAGTATAGGCAAGAGATATGAAACTTGCCCGAAAAATTGAAAAACAAAAAATGATACATAAGCTCCAACGATGCCAATATAATTATTTACATGTGATGCTAATCCAGAGTTTAAAAAGCTTGGATCATTGGGATCATGAGAATAAATAGATAGTAAAAAAAGGACAGAGAACAGTAAACCGAGAAAATTTATGGTTTCTCTTTTAAATTCTGGAAACTTGTTATTAGCAAGTTTTTTATTTCTTCTAACTTGAGCCAATTAACCCTCGTTTTCTATTATTTTAGTACATTAATAATATTATTTCTATGGACATATTAAGGTAAACTCATCTATTGTGTAAAAATGCTCTTTAATATAGGATATATTTCATGGAGAAAAAACATACCTCATTATTGGTTCTAGGATCTGGACCTGCAGGATACACAGCAGCACTCTACGCCTCTAGAGCNAATTTGAATCCAGTTCTAGTTACAGGAATCGAGCTTGGTGGACAACTAACAACAACAACTGATGTTGAAAATTGGCCAGGCGATCCAAATGGCCTTCAAGGGCCAGAGTTGATGGAGAGAATGAAGGAGCATGTTGAAAAATTTAAGACGGAGATCATTTTTGATCATATCAAGTCTGCAGATCTCTCGATGAAACCATTTACACTTACAGGAGACAATACCATATATACTTGCGACTCTCTGATTATAGCTACAGGAGCAAGCGCAAAATACCTAGGTCTCAAGTCTGAAAAAGAATACCTNGGGAAAGGTGTGTCGGCCTGTGCCACATGTGATGGTTTTTTCTATAAAAACTTGGAGGTAGTGGTAATCGGAGGTGGTAATACAGCAGTCGAGGAAGCGCTATATCTAGCTAACATTGCATCAAAAGTTACACTCATACATAGAAGAGATAAATTAAGAGCTGAAGCTATGCTTGTGGATAAGCTAAATCAAAAGATCAAAGATGGGAAAATTGAAATGATGTGGAATGCGACGCTAAACTCTGTTTTAGGAGATGATACGAAAGTAACTGGTGTAGAATTAAATATAAATGATTCATCAGAAAAAACGGTAATAAATTGCTCAGGTGTTTTCATCGCAATTGGTCATCAGCCTAATACAACACTTTTTAAAGATTTTTTAAGTATGGATGATAGTGGTTATATAAAGATAAATGGGGGAAGTACAGGAAATTCAACAGCTACTAGTATCAACGGAGTCTTCGCTGCAGGCGATGTTTCTGATTCAATATACCGACAAGCAATTACATCTGCTGGCTCTGGGTGTATGGCTGCACTTGATGCAGAAAAATTTCTCGATAAATAGAGTTAACCCACAATATGCAATAAGATGACCGCAGCCAATATTACTGTCAATACTGCAACTGTTGCTATGACAAGCACGCTTATAAGTTGATATTCTGGTGGTATTTTTCTATATATCATATATAGAACCACAATTGAGATAACGAGTATTAATATAGTTCTTAGCATTAAATATTTTCCTTAATAAATTTTTTTACTACTTTTACATCATTATCCAAGATAACCAGTTTATCTTCAAGTGTCATCATATTTTTGACTTTCTCAGGTACAAAATTCTCATTTCCAATAATTTTAGATACTGTATCCTTAAATTTAGCAGGATGAGCCGTTGCTAATGAGACGCAAATATCATAGTCAGCTGAATATTGAGCTGCCGAGCCTAAACCAACAGCAGTATGAGGATCTACAATCAAGCCATACTTTTTATTATAAGAGTTAATTATCTCATTTACCTCGGACTCAGAAACAGAATGCGAACAAAATGTTTTCTTCATCTGATCTAGAACTTTATCTGATATCGTATAGCAACCACTCTTTGCAAGATCATCCATTTTATTTTTCACAAAATCATGATCTTTTGTTAGATCAAATAATAACCTCTCAAAATTACTCGATATTTGAATATCAATACTCGGTGATGATGTTGTCTGAACATCTCTCATTAAATGCTCTCCAGAGTTAATGGTCCTAGTGAGAATATCATTTTCATTAGTAGCTATGTTGAGCTTGCCAATATTAAGACCCATTTTAATAGAGATGTAACCAGCAAGAATATCNCCAAAATTACCTGTNGGAACGGAATANAATATTTTTTTATCTTTANCATTTAANCTNCTCATTGAATAAAAATAATAAACTATCTGNCACATGATCCTTATCCAATTNATAGAATTAACTGCCGTAAGATGATTGCTTCTCTTAAAATGNAAATCAGAAAATATATCTTTGATAATATTTTGACAATCATCAAAAGTTCCTTTAANNGCAACATTNTANACATTCTTNGAGTAATTGGTTGTCATAAATTTTTTCTGNACCTCAGAAATCCTATTATATGGATGTAATATGAAAATATTACAGTTAGTAACTGAATCAAATCCTTCGATTGCTGCTGCGCCTGTATCACCNGAAGTTGCTCCTAGGATATTCACAAAGCCACCATCTTTGTTTAAGTAGAAATCCATTATATTACCNATAAATTGCATAGCGACATCTTTAAANGCATAGGTTGGCCCATGGAACAACTCTAATAGATATTCTCTATCATTNAATTTTACCAGTGGTGTAATNTCCTCAGATGAGAATTTAGAATANGATTCATTTATTATATTTTTCAATTCCTCATCATTAATAGATGTGTCGGTAAATAGCTTNATTAAATTAAGCGCTATTTCTTGATAACTCAGATTNGAAAAGTTAGTCATTTCCTCNTGATCTATAACTGGCCAATANGATGGCACATAGAGCCCACCATCTGGAGCTAACCCTTCAAAGATAACCTCTTTAAAATTTAAATGTGTTTTATCACCGCGGGTGCTTTGGTACAGAATATCCTTAGCCATTATCATCAAGTAGCCTAATGCAAAATACTTCACCATTTATATGTGGCATATTTTCGATTTCATTAATCACACTCTTTACTAAAGAGTATTTGATATTATTAGTTATCATAACTATGGGTATTGATAGACTTGAGTCTGTGGGAGCATGCTGAGTTACTGCCTCAATACTTATTTTAACTTGAGCTAATCTATTTGTAATCTCTGCCATGACGCCTGGTACATCGTCTGCAAATATTCTTAGATAATACTGTGATAGGACTTCGTCTATACCTCTGATATCTAATTTATTACTTGTTGATATAGGAGGACATAAGTTACTTCCAGATGATTTATTTATGTTAATAGCTTTTACTAGATCTGAGACAACTGCTGAGGCTGTAGCACTCCCCCCTGCTCCATGACCATAAAGCATCGATTTTCCAAATCTTTCACCCTCAACAATAACAGCATTCATTACACCAGAAACATGTGCAAAAATATTTCCCTTAGGGACTAACACTGGGTGTACTCTGGAAATTATTTGATGTCCAATCAGTTCTGTTATGCCAACATGTTTAATTACATAACCTAGTTCATCTGCATAATTAATATCCATAGGCATTATTTGATCAATTCCCTCGACATATGTNTCATCTAATGGAGGTTTCACACCAAATGCGAGCGAGGATAAAATTGCTATTTTATGTGCTGCATCCTGACCATTAATATCAAANGACGGATCTGATTCAGCATATCCAAGANTTTGTGCTTCACTTAAAGCCGATGAAAATTCACAACTCGTATTTGACATCTTGTCTAAAATAAAATTACTNGTACCATTTATAATTCCTACGATAGAGTTTATCTTCTCNTTTGTAAAATTATTCCGTAAAGTCTGAATTATCGGTATGGCTCCAGCCACAGAAGCTTCAAATCCAATATATTTTTCTTTTTTTTGNGCAAGTAAAAATAGCTCTTCTCCATGTTTTGCTATAAGAGCTTTGTTTGCTGTAATCACATGTTTATTATTATTCAGAGACTTTCTCAATAANTCATAGGATACTTCAACATTTCCAATCAATTCTACGATTATGTCTAATTCTGNATTTTCAGCTAANTCAAGNGNNTTTTTTGTTACTAGTAAATTNGTATCATGATCTTTTTTATCAATTGATCGGTCTGCAATGGCGCTTATTTGGAAATCACTGCCNACGTTACTTTTTATTAACTGATAATTATTTTTTATATGNTCGATGAAGCTAGCTCCAACTGTTCCAAGCCCGCATAATCCGATTTTGATCATAGTTACACCTGTATAAATAAGATACTATATATTATCATATTAATTTATAATTCACATTATGGACCTAACATTACAGAAAAATTCATCCGANAAGGTGATCAAGAACTATGAAGACCATCGAATCTATGTCGATGANGNGGTTTATGACCATAACTTAATTATCTCTAGAGATAAGATAATAATGTGGGATATAGAAAACATNAATAATATTACTTTCGATAGTCTGAGTGATGCACTGAAAGAGNANCCAGAAATACTTATAATTGGCACTGGGGAAAAATCAGTCTTACCAGATATAAATCTAATGAATAGNTTTTTTGATCAAGGGATTGGCATAGAATTTATGAAAACCGAAGCGGCGTGTAAAACATTCAATGTTTTAGCATCTGAGGATCGTAGAGTTATTGCGGCATTATTCGTATAACATAGTTAACAANTAAATTATAATTATAAAGAATGCAATATAAAGAAAATATCTGTTAATAAGATTCANAAGCATGGTGCCATGNCGCATTGTAACAAATGCAACCAAATAAAACCTTAGACCGCGACCTATTATAGAAAAAAATATAAAAAGNGCTAAATCAATTGACAGGAATCCAGCAGCTATTGTAAATACTTTATATGGCAGTGGGGTAAAACTAGAAATAAGTATGATAAGCGCACCATGTTCCATAAAAAGCTCTCTAACACCCTCGAATTCTCTGACATAATTCATGCTCACAATGTATGGATAGATGTCTGAAAATATCAATGCTCCTAGTAAATAGCCAACAATCCCACCAAATACAGAAAAAGTTGTGGTTAAGAAAGCTAATTTGGCCCAATCATGAGATCTTGTAAAACACATTGGTATTAATAAAACATCAGTAGGTATCGGGAAGAAGATTGATTCAATAAAACTTATAAAACATAGAAGTGATTTAGATTGGAATGTAACAATTTTCTTAATGGTATTTTCAAACATTATACTACACCATCTAACATTGGAACGAACCTTACATCATCTAAATCTTTCTTATTAACGCCAGTCCTTGTTTTTTTTAATCTAAATAATTTTTGTGAGCCATCATCACCTAGTGGTAAAATCATTCTTCCGTTTAATGATAGTTGTCTAATCAAAGAATCTGGAATTTTTTTAGGTGCAGCTGTCAGAATAATAGCATCATATGGAGATTCGTTTTCATAGCCATCAAATCCATTAGCATGAATGAATTTAATATTCTTCATCTCTAGTTCATGTAGGATTTTTTGTGATTTTTCGTGTAATGCTTTTATCCTCTCTACTGTTATAACTTTTTTGAATAATGTAGCGAGAATAGCAGTCTGATATCCACACCCAGTTCCAATCTCAAGAACTTTATTCATGTTATCTTGCTCAAATATTTCTTCTGTCATTTTTGCTACAATGAATGGTGATGAAATTGTTTGGCTATGTCCTATTGGAAGTGCATCTTGGTCATATGCCCTCATTCTTAGTGCTGGCTCAATAAACATCTCTCTAGATATTGATGACATCGAATCTAGTACTTGTTTATTTTTAATTCCCTGCTTACGAAGGTTTTCGATGAAGGTATTTTTTATATTTTCATTCATTTCCATTATATTGTTTTAATTTAGAAATCAATTTATGGTTTGTCATATCTAAAGTCAGTGGTGTGATAGAAATGTATTTCTCTTTTACTGCATGGAAATCAGTCCCTTTATCAGAATTTTTTGGATTACCAACATCTCCAATTGTGCCATACATTAAACCGTTCTTATTTTTAAAAATCTTAGCCCTATTTGAAGTTCTTCTTGTGCCAAGGCATGTAATTTTTATACCTTTAACCTTTGCATAAGGAATATCTGGTAAGTTAATATTTAGTATAGTTCTGTCTTCAAGCTTCATCCCCAGATATTTTGGTAAAAATAAATCGAGCTTTGCACGAATATCATCTGTATATTGTGGGTTACGATTAGCTATTGAAATTGCTAAGGGTGTGCAAGCGCACGACCTTCCCTCTATTGCTGCAGCAACAGTCCCAGAGTAAATAACATCATCACCCATATTACTCCCATAATTTATACCTGAAATAACTTGGTGATATTTCTGTGCTAGAAATCCACGTAGTGCTAAGTGAACAGAGTCTGCAGACGTACCATCAATAGAGTAAACAGAGTCTCTGTTATTTTTAATTTTAATTTCTTTCTGAACAGATAGTGAGCTACTGCATGCGCTCATATTTTTTTTGGGAGCAACTACTGTAATTTTTGAGTATTTCTCAATATATTCAGCTAATTGCTTAATCCCTGGGGCATTAAATCCATCGTCATTTGATAATAAAATTCTCATTATTTCAAAATAAAATATAGCAGATATAATATAATTAAGAAAACTTTTGTGGAATTATGATGATAGATAAAAAAAATAGCTTTGGTGATCTCTTCAAAGACTCGCTATCTGAGATAAATATTGAGGAAATTGAAAGGGATAAAACAGGATCACTGGATATTCAAGAGCCAAATATAGATTTTGTTGACACATCTATAAGTCTAGAATCACTTATACCAGAGGATTATTCTGAGGAGTTTAAAATCATTGGTGTGCAAAATAAATCATTCAATATATTAAAAAAAATCAACACTCTCAAAAAATCATATGCGACTATTGATTTACATAATTGTGAGTCTACACTTACTGCTTTAAACGAACTTAATAACTTTTTTAGGGAAAATTATAAAAAGTATAGATATTATAAAATAATTCATGGGAAAGGCCTTCACAATCAAGATGGGTCGTCGCCCATGAGGACAATGGTGCGTAAATATTTAATTAACTCATATTTTGTTTTAGCATACACTATAGCGGAAAAANCTGATGGNGGNGATGGAGCAACATATGTCTTAATCAAGCAGTAGTCTTATCTCTTCGCTAGATAAATATTTATAATCACCTTGTTTAATATTACCTAATTTGTAACTACCGTATGCGATCCGTGTTAAAGCATGNACCTTATAGTTAACTTTCTTGAAAATTCTCCTGACTTCTCTATTTTTACCTGTCTTAAGAGAAATCTCATATAAAAATTTTTCCACCGGTCTGGACTTTATNGAGAGCAGTTTACCTAATTCATTTNTTCCAATATCNATACCAGCTAAACAAATATTTTGATCGTNATTTNAAAATTTACGATCTAATNTNACCANATATACTCTTTGAATATTAGAAGATGGATGCATTANTTTATTAGCNGTGTGNCCATCATTAGAGAACAATAGTAAACCCGATGTAGCTACNTCTAAACGTCCTATATTTATCCATCNATANTCTTCATTAGGTAAATAGTCGAANACTGTNTTAGAAACAGNAGGAGTTTGTCTAGATACTATCTCNCCANTTCTTTTNTGGTAAGCTAATATTTTTACTTTTTTTGCTAATATATCTTCATTAAAGGNAAAGATCTTGTCATCGATTTGTATATTATCCCCAGGNCCAACTTTNTCGCCAATCTGTGCTGATCGNCCATTTATTTTNACTTTTCTATCCAAAATAATTTTTTCGCATTTTCTCCTTGATGCATAACCAATATCGGATANATACTTTTGAAGTCTAATCATTTGTCTTGTCTGAGAATGTTATGATAAAATTAGTCATATGAAAAAACTTAATATTGTTATNATAATAATATCAGATACTAGAAAACTTAGTACCGACAAATCTGGNAAGANACTNCAAAAGCTNATTAAAATTGANGGCCANGAAGTTATNAGCAAGTTGATTGTGCCAGATAATATCTACAAAATAAGAGCNGCTGTNTCAAATTTTNTAATAGATAAGAAAGTTGACGTNATAATAACGAGTGGNGGTACTGGTATNACTGGTAGTGACGGAACACCAGAAGCTATAANNATTCTATTNGATAAACAAATTGACGGTTTTGGAGAAATGTTTAGAAGNATATCTGCTGAGAAAATAAAGACATCATCGTTNCAAACTAGNGCNATAGCTGGTGTGGCAAATTCNAAGTTTATCTTTGTATTACCTGGGTCAGTGGATGCATGTAAAACTGCATGGAATGANATAATATCNCATCAATTAAACAGTAAAACTATGCCATGCAACTTAGTGATGTTAATGCCTCGACTAAAAGAATGACTACTCTGTAATCTCATCTACCTGAGGAAGTTCTTTAATTGATTGCATATTGAAATAATCTAGGAATTTTTTTGTAGTTGCCAACAATTCTGGCTTACCAGGGGTATCCTTATGGCCAACGACTTTTACCCATTCATATTCAATCATATTTCTTATGATTTGTGGATTTACAGATACACCACGAATGCCCTCAATATCACCTCGTGTAACAGGTTGTTTATAAGCTATTATTACCAATGTCTCAAGAAAAGCCTTAGAGTACCTAGTAGTTGATTGTTTATCTAATTTTACTAGCCACTCTTCATATCCATTTTTTACCTGAATTCTATACCCACTTGCAACTTGAATAATTTCAAATGACCTATTCACATAAGATTTATTTAATGTATCAATAGATTGTTTTATTTGATTTTTAGATGGTTTATCAATATCAAATAGATTAGCTAACTCTTGTAATGTCAAAGGGGTTTGAGCAACTAATAATGCGCTTTCGATTATTAAATCTAATTTATTTTTAGGTGACATTATTTTGCTCTCAAATAAATTACTGAAAATGCATCATTTTGCATTATATCAATTATATTTTCTTTTACTAATTCAAGAATGGCAAGGAATGTGACTACTATGCCCATTTTACCCTCGTTCATCTTAAAACAATCTGTGAAAACTACACTATCTGATTTTGCAATCAATTCTAAAACTATCGTCATACGCTCTCTTACCGACAGAATTTCAACATCAACATTATGCGANGCATTTATCTCAGCTCTCCTAAGAACATCTAAGAATGCATTCTCTAGCTGACTAAATTCTAGCTCAGGTAAAACCTGATCTGTGGTTATACGATTAAAGATACTTTTAGCTACAAAGTTATCTCTATTAATTCTTGGAACAGAATCAATTTTTCCTGATAAATCTTTATATTTTTGGTACTCCATCAATCTCTTAATTAATTCAGCTCTAGGATCTTCTTCTTCGTCATCATCAACATCACTAGGAATTAACATTCTAGATTTAATCTCAGCAAGTGTAGCGGCCATTACCAAATAATCTGAGGCTAAATCAAATTGCATCTGTCTCATCATATTTATATATTCAATATATTGATTAGTAATTGGTAATATTTGTATGTCAGTAATATCAATATTCTGTTTTTTTATTAAGTAAAGAAGAAGGTCTAATGGGCCTTCAAATTGTTCCAAAATCACTCTAAGAGCATCTGGCGGTATAAAAAGATCTTCAGGAATATCAACTATTTCAACTCCATTGACTCTCACACTCTTATCGAAAATCTCTCTATTCATATATTTTATAAACCCACAATCTTGTAAATTTCACTAATTGACTTCTTCGTTATAACTTGTGCTCGCTCTGCTCCATCTTCAAGTACGCTATCCAGATATGGCTTATCATTGGATAATCTCTGGATCTCTGTTGCAATTGGTTCTATCAAAGTAATGATCACGTCGGTTAGCTGGTTTTTAAATGCAGAAATTTCTTTTGTTGCAAATTCATCAATAACACTCGCTTTGCTTTTGCCTGTTGACGAAGAATAAATATTTAACAAATTATTGATTTCTGGTCTATTTGACAAATCATCATCTGGTTTAGGCATTTTGCTTGAGTCTGTCTTTGATTTTTTGATCTTACTTGTGATCATGTCATTATCATCTGTCATTAAAATCCTTGAATATATTGACGGATCAGATTTACTCATTTTTTTCGTACCATCTCTAAGGCTCATTATTCTTGTATCTTTAGTCATTAATGGTTCAGGTAGAGTAAAGAAATCAGTCTGATAGTCAGTATTGAACTTATGCGCTATATCTCTAGCTAGCTCAAGATGTTGTTTCTGGTCATCACCAACTGGNACATGAGTAGAGCCATATAAAAGTATATCAGCAGCCATTAATACTGGGTATGTGTATAAACCAACTGATGCATTTTCACGATTCTTCCCGGCCTTATCCTTAAATTGTGTCATTCTATTAAGCCAGCCAATTCTTGCTGTGCACCCTAATATCCAGGCTAATTCAGCATGCTGTGGAACACTGGATTGAGAAAATATTATGTTACGTTTATGATCAAGTCCACAAGCAAGAAAAACACATAATACATGATAAATTTGAGATCGCATCGATTTTGGCTCTTGCCATACAGTGATAGCATGCAAATCAACTATAGAATAAATGCTCTGATGCGAGTCTTGCTTCTCGACAAACTGAGATATAGCGCCCAGATAATTACCGAGATGAATCTCGCCTGTTGGTTGAACTCCAGAAAAAATAACGTCTTTCTTCATTTTGTATCTATCTTAATATTATCATAAGTAGAATAAGGATGTATTTTTTTAATTTTCTATCTATATAATAATATTAATATGACAGCAGAAAGAATCAAAATGATAGAAGACAAGCTAAAAGCTCTCTCTCCGGATTTAATAGAAATTGAAGATGAGGGGCATCTTCATGTTGGTCATGCTGGTGCAAAAAAAGGTGGGCATTTTAGACTAACTATCAGCTCTAAGAAGTTTATTGGTTTGAGCATGGTAGATAGACATAGATTAATTTTTGATACACTGGGGAACTTGATGGAAACAGAAATTCATGCTTTATCAATTAAGGCATCGACGCCATAAATTTAATATATCAGATTTTTCCTATACACGATTGCATCCTCACGGCCTGATTTGTTTTTATAATAGTTCTTTCTCAGACCGATACTTCTGAATCCATATTTTTGATATAATTTCCTTGCAACTGAGTTGGTGACTCGTGCCTCTAGAAAAATAGAATGGCTACCCTGTAGCCTACATTCTTTAATTATTAAATCTACGAAACTTGAGCCAATACCATAACCTCTGTAATTTGCATCTATTGTTAAATTCAAAATATGGCTGTCCAAAGAAGAAATTTTAGCTATTACGTATCCAACGGCTCTTGAGTTTTTAGCGATGAAGCAGTCATAGTTATTAAAAAGACAATCCTCAATAATTTTTTCTGACCATGGAAAGTCATAAGAGTCCTTCTCTATCTGATATACGCTAAGTAAATCATCGGGCAACATTTTAGTAATATTTATAGTATCAATTAGACGTGCTGCCATATTTTTCCATAGTGCTCATTAAAAACTTTAAATCTTGCCATACGCCTCTCTTTTGTAANGGACTCCTTAGGATATAAGCTGGGTGATAAAAGACAATCATAGGTGTATTACTTTTTTTATGAAGAAAAACCTGATTTCTAAGGTTCTGCATAGTCTCATCCATTTGTAGTAATCTATTTGCTGCTACTTTACCTAATAATACTATAACAGAGGGATTTACTGTGTCTATTTGTTCATCTAGATAATCTGCGCATGACTCTATTTCATCATTCTTTGGATTTCTATTATCTGGAGGCCTGCATTTAATGGTATTTGTCACATAGACGCTTTGCCTCTCTATACCAATAGAAAGTAAGATCTCATCTAGAAGTTTGCCCGCTCTACCGACGAATGGTTCTCCTGATAAATCTTCATCTTTACCTGGCGCTTCACCTATGATCATAATCTTAGAATCATCTTGCCCGCTTCCAAAAACAGTTTTATCTCTTGTTTGAGATAAATCACACCTTTTGCAGCTACTAACTGTCAATTTAAGTTCATCTAAATTCGACCCAAGTTTTGACTGATGTTCCTCACTTAATTTATGATTACTTTTGAGCCAAAATAAATTTAGACCCATTTCACTGAGATATTTTTTTTTCTGATAATCCATCAAATGCCTCTTTTTTTTGTACTGTTAGACTCTGGATTTTCTTTAAATTTGTTGAGCGCATTTATTAATGCTAAAACTGAAGCTTTGACAATGTCCGTGTCTGCTCCATGTCCGTTGAATACAACATCATTTTTAGAAATCCTTACGCTCACTTCTCCTTGAGCATCTGTTCCGGATGTGATGTTGTTAACAGAGTATAACAACAACTTTGTGCCACTTTGAACTATCAATTCAATGGCATTATATGCTGCATCTACTGCTCCATCTCCGATGGCACTCTCCTCTTTGAGGTGACCATCTACTTCAAGAATTATATTTGCGCTTGGTTTTTTCCCACTCTCAGTTACAACATTCATATAATTAAACTTAATAGAAGAGTGTTTAACTTTAAGATTTGATACTAGATTTATTAAGTCTTCATCAAATATTTCGTGCTTTTTATCTGCTAAATCTTTAAATCTATAAAACAAATCATCAAATTCAGTGTCACTATGTGGCATTATTTTTAAATCTTGTATTTTCTGTTTAAAAGCATTTCTTCCAGAATGTTTTCCAAGAACTAATGAATTACTTACTAGCCCAACATCCTCTGCTCTCATAATTTCATATGTCTCTCTTGATTTAATAATNCCGTCCTGGTGTATCCCTGACTCATGCGCAAAAGCATTTTTCCCAACAATTGCTTTGTTTGGTTGTACAGGGAAACCTGTAATACCAGAAACCAGTCTAGAGGTTTTAAGGATATTCTTTGTATTAATATTAGTGTCACAGCTGAATATATCTCTCCTTGTCCTAACCGTCATAACTATCTCTTCTAATGCGGCATTTCCAGCGCGTTCACCTAAACCATTTATTGTACATTCGACTTGTCTAGCTCCATTGATAACTGCTGAGAGAGAATTTGCTACCGCTAAACCCAGGTCATTATGACAATGCACAGAAAATACTGCTTTGTCGGAATTTTTCACATTACTCATTACATGCTGTATAAGATCACCAAATTGATGAGGTAAATTATACCCTACAGTGTCAGGGATATTTATAGTTGAAGCTCCAGAATCTATCGCTGCCGTGATTACCTCACATAAGAAACTTAAATCTGACCTTCCTGCATCTTCTGGAGAAAATTCAACATCTGAAGTAAAAGACTTAGCAAGTTTTATAGCATTGACAGCTGTTTCAATAACTTTTTGAGGCGTCATCTTCAGTTTTTTCTCCATATGTATTGGTGATGTAGCTATAAAAGTATGAATTCTAGGATTTTTAGCAAACTCCAAAGCCTCAGCAGCACGCGATATATCTTTGTCTAGAGCTCTTGCAAGAGCACAAATAGTAGATGATTTTAGTGTTTTCGATATCTCTGAAACAGCATTAAAATCTCCTTTACTCGCTATTGGAAACCCTGCTTCTATGACATCTACATTTAAATCCTCTAATGCTAATGCGATCTGGATTTTTTCATCAATATCCATTGAAGCGCCTGGACTTTGTTCGCCATCTCTAAGTGTAGTATCAAAAATTATTAAGTTTTCCTTATTCATTTCCTTGCTTTGGTGTAATTTTGTAGATGCAGCAAGTCGTTATAGCGACAGCAGTGCTAATTTTGAGAGAAGTTCGAATTTTAAATTATAAAATTCCATAAAAATCATAATATCTTGAAAAACAATTTTTGCAAGAGATATATGATTTATAGAAGTTTTTTCTCTTTAGAAATGGCTATTTTCTTCCTAAGTACTCTGGACACAAGTAATACAGGGCCAGAAAACGCATAAAGTGTAAAGAAAGATAATAAAACTAGAGGCGGATCAAAAGATATAAAAGACAGTACTAACACAATTAAAAACAAGCTCACATGGGGTACTTTCTGTCTTATCGAAATATCTTTAAAGCTGTAGTAGGTCAGGTTACTAATCATTAGATAAGACAGTACTATTGTAAGAGTTAGGCTTACCCAAACATAGGTTGCTGGATCAGAATTGCTAGCTTCTATAACCCATGCATAGCAAATCATTACAGCGGCAGCGGCTGGACTTGCTAANCCTGTAAAATATTTCTTATCAGAAGTAAGAATTTTTGAATTAAATCTTGCCAGTCTTAAAGCAACTGATGCTACATAAATGAAACAGGATATCCATGCAATTTTAGACCAATGCCATCCAATATTATTAAGATCGGATAGACTCCATAGATACATTAAGATAGCTGGAGCCATTCCAAAACATAAGAGATCAGACAAACTATCATAATAAGCACCGAAGGATGTCTGAGTATTTGTTAATCTTGCAATTCTTCCATCTAATCCATCTAAAACCATTGCTATTAATATCGCAAAAATTGCAAAAAGAAAATTTCCATTTATAGATGCAATAACAGAGTAAAATCCACTAAACAAAGCTGAGGTTGTGATTAAATTAGGTAATAAAAAAACACCCGGTAATCTCTTTTTTGGTTTATTTGATATCATAACTTACTATTTGATTTTCTCGTCCACAAGTTTGCTATCTTGCATCCAAGACATCATCTCACGTAATTTTTTCCCAGTCTTTTCTATCTGGTGATCGGATCCCTCTTTTCTTAGCCTATCAAACTCTTTAGATCCAGTTTTAATCTCATTNACAAAATCTTTTGCAAACTTACCATTTTGAACATCTTTTAAAACTTCTTTCATTTTAGTTCGGACATGTTCGTCAATTAGAAATGGGCCTTTTGTCAAATCTCCATACTCTGCAGTATTCGATATGGAGTACCTCATCTCTGTCATGCCACCCTCATACATTAAGTCAACTATCAATTTGAGTTCGTTTAAACACTCGAAATATGCCATCTCTGGAGCATAACCAGCATCAACAAGTGTTTCAAAGCCAGCTTTTACTAATGCAGTCACGCCACCACATAAGACAGCCTGTTCCCCAAATAAATCAGTTTCTGTCTCTTCTTTAAATGTTGTCTCTATTATTCCTGCTCTTCCTCCACCAATTGCTGATGCATATGCTAGCGCCACATTTTTTGCGTTACCTGACTGGTCATTTTTTATAGCTATAAGTGTTGGAACCCCTTTTCCCTGAAGATACGTAGATCTTACAAGATGTCCCGGGCTTTTCGGTGCAATCATGAAAATATCGTGCTTTGGATTCGGTTGAATTTGATTGAAATGAATATTAAAGCCATGGGCAAATGCTAACATGGCATTATCCTGTAAATTAGGCTCAATAGTTTTTTTAAATAAATCAGCTTGATATTCATCTGGAGCAAGAATCATTACAATGTCTGCCTGTTTGACTGCCTTATCAATAGATAGAACCTCTAAACCCTCTTTTTTGGCTCTCTCTGCATTACTTGAACCTTCTCTTAATCCGACTGTAACTTTCACGCCAGAGTCTTTTAAATTAAGAGCATGTGCGTGTCCTTGCGAACCATAACCTATTATAGATACATTTAAACTTTCTATGTATTTACTATCAGCATCTTTATCATAATAAACTTTCATTACACCCTCACTTAATGTTCTCTAAACTATCTTTACCTCGGCTAATTCCCAAGGCCCCCGATCTAACCATTTCTATAATTTTTATATCCCCCATCGAGTCCACAAAAGCTAATATCTTTTCTGATGCTCCAGTTAATTCTACAGTATATGTTGTATTTGTAACATCAATAATTCTAGCTCTAAAGATGTCNACCAAACGTTTCAGCTCCTCTCTTTGACTTTTATTACATTTAAGTTTCAATAATAGCATTTCTCTCTCTATATGTGTTTCTTCAGTCAAGTCTTTAACATTGACAACATCTACCAATTTATCCAGTTGCTTCATTAGTTGATTTATTTTTTGTTCATTACAGTTTGTAACAATTGTCATTCTCGAGATGGATTCATCATTGGTTGGGGCAACATTGAGGCAATGAATATTATATCCTCTTGCAGAGAATAGACCAGATATCCTAGATAATGATCCAAATTCATTTTCAACAAGTACAGATAAAATATGTCTCTTGTTTTCTATCATGCTAACTCTGTTTCTTCATTAGTCGGAGAAAGATGCATTTCATTATGTGCTTTACCACTCTTAATCATTGGATAAACATTCTCCTCTTGATCAGTGATGACATCAACAAAAACTAATCTGTTTTTCATCTTCATTGCTTTTGTTAATTTTTCCTCCAGTTCACTGGGTTTCTCAATCTGTATTCCTATATGACCAAAACTTGATGATAACTGACAGAAGTCTGGTAATGCTTCCATGTATGACATTGCATATCTTCCCTCGTAAAAAAATTCTTGCCATTGTCTTACCATGCCCATGTAACGATTATTAAGATTTATTATTTTTACTGGCAAATGATATTGCAGACAAGTTGCTAGCTCTTGTATGCACATTAATATACTTGCCTCTCCTGTAACACAGACAACTTCGGATTTTGGGTAAGCTAATTTTACACCCATTGCTGCCGGTAATCCGAATCCCATAGTGCCCAATCCCCCAGAATTAATCCATCTATTTGGCTTGTCGAATTTATAATATTGTGCTGCCCACATCTGATGTTGACCCACATCAGAAGTAACAAATGCATTTCCCTTAGTTATGTTATATAAAGTCTCTATGACTTGCTGCGGTTTAATTATTTTGCTAGATTTTTTATAGTCCAAACATTTTTTTTTGCGCCATTTTTCAATCTTACTCCACCATTTATCGAGACTCTTGACATCAATTTTTTTTATTTTTTTATCGACTGCTTTTGCTAAATCCTTAAGTATTAATGAAGTCTCACCGACTAGCGAGATATCTACACTGATGATTTTTGAGATTGACGAGGGATCAACATCAATATGAATAATCTTAGCTGATGGACAAAATTTTGTGGTATCACCTGTTACACGATCATCAAATCTTGCTCCAACCGCAAGTAATACATCACAGTCATGCATTGCCATATTAGCTTCATATGTTCCATGCATGCCCAGCATTCCAAGAAATTGATTATCTGTTGCTGGGTAACCACCCAATCCCATTAAGGTATTTGTTATGGGGTAATTGAGTTTCTTCACTAATGAGTACAGATGTTTATGGGCATTACCTAAAATCACACCGCCGCCTGTGTATACCATCGGTTTTTTAGCATTACATAGTATTTCTGCAGCTGTCTCAATTTTTTCTGAAGAATCTTTTTTGGCTGGCTTGTACGATCTAATTTTAACAGTCTTTGGATAATTAAAATCTATTTTAATTTTTGGATCCGTTAAATCTTTTGGAATATCAATAAGAACAGGTCCCGGTCTTCCTGTTGTAGCTATTTTGAAAGCTTTTTTAAAAACCTCTGCTATAGATTCTCTGCTGTCTATTAAGAAATTATGCTTAGTGATTGGCCTTGTGATACCTGTCGCATCAGCTTCCTGAAACGCATCACTACCAACATATTGTCTAGAAACTTGACCAGAAATAACTATCATTGGTATGGAATCCATATGTGCGGTTGCTAAACCAGTAACGCAATTTGTAATTCCAGGTCCTGATGTAACTAANACAACACCTGGTTTNCCACAAGCTCTCGCATATCCATCCGCAGCATGTGTCGCACCTTGCTCATGTCTAACTAAAACATGTTTTATTTTTTCTGAATCNAAAAGNGCATCATATATATGAAGTACAGCTCCCCCTGGATATCCNAAGATATANTCCACGCCCTCNCGTTTAAGACACTCGATAATAATTTCTGATCCACTTAATTTCATATCGTCCCTCAGATGAACATGTACATGATACAATTTTTTAGACAGATCATCATTATTTATATCAATTTTTTACAAAATCAAGATACTNAAATAAATCGAAACCAAATAAAAAGAGATAAAAATTGATTGTTTTAAAATATTCAAGGATATAGCTCTGAATGAGGTGTTTCTTNTCGTCTNNGTCNATNAGATAAAGNTTTATATNTTGCAAAATATTCAGGTGTTNGGCNATNATTTTCACCCGGTTAGCATGATACCGATCAGTAACAACCAAAACTCGCTCATTATTGAGTTGTAAATAAGATGCTAGTGAAGATATTTCATCAAAAGTACTNTGGTTATCTTNGCCTANAAATTGTATCTGATCTCTTTTNATNCCATTTTNNAGAAGCACACNGACGTATAACTGATAAGTTNTCATCACTTCATCGNGTGATATCAAATTAANTNTTCTGTTCTCTTTGCTGAGCAGTATCTTCGNGGATTCTNTCTCTTTGAAAATCNTCGAGGCATATCGTGCTCTATTAAGATTGCCAGATAATATGACGATGGCTTNGTANTTNCCNTCTATATNTTTTACNCNAGGNTTTATTATTTCACTNANAAGAAAGTATGAANAAATACAGATAAAAAAGAATATTAATCCAAATACTTTTAATATTAGAGAGAAGTATCTCAAAAATATTAATTTTTCTTGAGTAAGAAGTAAAACTTATTATCCTTCTCTTCTGAGTTAATTAACTCATTTCCGGTCTGTTTTGCAAATGACTCAAAGTCTTTCACAGCGCCAGGATCAGTAGAAATAATATGTAACACCTCTCCAGCATCCATGCCATTTATCTCTTTTTTTGCTTTAATTATCGGTANTGGGCAATTNAACCCNNTAGTATCTAGTTCTTTATCAAAATCAGACATATAAACTCCATGTTATTAGGTTATAATTAAAATGTGTNATCTCATAATAATATGTGACAATCATTAATCTATGTTATTCAAGTTTAAAAAATATTCAACATTTTTCTTATTGTTAATACTATTATCTACAGCTGAAATATCGGCACAAGAGAGGGCTCCTGAGCTTGGTGATCCATACAGTACTGTCCTTTCACTCAAAAACGAGGAACTAATTGGGTTATCTAGTTTTCGTAGATTACAAAAATTTAACTATATAATNAATGATCCACTAATCTCCTCATATATTAACTACCTAGGTAATTTGCTATCAAGAAATTTATTAGATGGAGATAGAAGATACACTTTTTTTGTAGTTAACTCAGAGCAAATAAATGCTTTTGCAATACCTGGCGGCTATATAGGGCTGAATGCAGGATTGATCTTGCTAACAGAAAACGAAGCCCAACTTGCATCCGTTGTTGCGCACGAAATTTCTCATGTTAAATTGAGGCATACTGCTGAAATGATGGCCAATTCTAGGAGAAATTCCATTCCACTTTGGATTGGAATATTTGCAGGNATATTCTCCGGAAATCCAAAAGCATCAGTGGCAGCACTCCAGGCTGGAATAGGTTTTTCATCACAGAAAAATATCAATCTCATNAGATCTAANGAAGTTGAAGCTGATACACTTGGTCTGCAGATTCTAGAGNGNTCGGAATTTAATACTGCCGAAATGGCCAAACTATTTGAATTAATGCAAAANGCAAAAGGTGATGTNCAAAAAAATTTAGCTTACTTNTCGACTCACCCAATGTTTGAGGAGAGNATATCTAACTCTCAAAATAGATCNTCTGCGTCNAATAANAAAATGATCAACTCATCTCAAGACTTTAGCTATATTAAAAANATAATAGANGTATCCCTNACATTAGATATAAATCAANCTATTAAAAACACTAAATCCTCTGATNTACTNTCACGACATAAAAAAGCATTGCTGTATCAAAAAAAATCAGGTTTTNATNANTCACTTAAAATCCTCAAAAAAGATCTAGAAAATGAACCGACAAACTTATATATAGCCTCTGCTTANATAGATGGGTTACTCGGNGTTAATAAGATTGATGAAGCNNTTAANGAACTTAACTACCNTAAAAAACTTAGTCCTCTAAATAAAATCTATCCTTATAAACTGGCGTCAATCTATGCTGATTATGGAAAAGGNTCTGNNGTTTTAGCAAANTCANTAGAGAATNATAAAGATTTTTANAATCTTAACCCNGATTTNCATAGAATGATGTCAAAAATATATTTACTAGAAAATAANAAGTATCAAGGTAGTTTATATCTATCAAATTATTACGTATTAANAGACAATATTAAAATGTCCTTAGATGTGCTNAGTGATGCCTCTAAATCTAGNCTGGTTAGNAAGANCGAGANNAAAAGGCTACTTANNAAAAGGTCAGAGATATTATGCAAATANAACAGGCCNTTAGAGCCNATATTTGGTGAAAAAACTTGTAATTAAAGTAGTTTTTTTATTCNTGGATGAGTACTATAATANTGTAAAAATTAGTGGTTATGCGAGCAATTTCGATCATATATACAGTTTTANTGATGAGTTTTATGCAACTNGCGAGCGCAGATGTTATNACTGAAGGTAAAAAATTAACTTTCGACCGNAAAAAGGGTAACTGTCTTGCNTGTCATGCCATNGAAGATGGTGANNTAGCTGGAAATAATGGTCCACCACTCATTGCTATGAAAGCCAGATTCCCTAATAAAGATGATTTATTCAACCAAATATGGGATCCTACNGNAACNAACCCTAATTCGTNNATGCCTCCTTTTGGAAAACATGGAGTTATTACAAAAGAAGAGATAAACAAAATAATCGAGTATTTNTATACTTTNTGAGGTAATAATATGAAAAGAAGAACTTTTTTACGTAAATCACTCATGACTGCAGCAGTTATAACAACNTTTGCTGGCCTCATGATAAAACCAAAGAGAGTTTTTGCNGCTTGGCCAAAAGAGTCNTTTGATATTNCTGATCTAAAAGACTCAATCAAAAGCGTATATGGTCANGATGACTTATCCGAGTCATCTAANGTNAAACTCAAGGCTCCAGACATAGCNGAAAACGGTGCNATCGTACCTATAAACATNAAAACTAGNCTTAAGAATGTNGAATCAATTATGTTGTTTGTAGAGAACAACCCNCAACCNCTATCTAGTGGTTATAATTTGACACCTAAATCTGTACCATCAATTGGTACAAGAATTAANATGGGNAAAACTTCTATGGTAATCGCAGCTGTAAAGAGTGATGGTAANATTTATTCTGCTGCAAAAGAAGTAAAAGTAACAATNGGCGGATGTGGAGGTTAANAATATGAGCACTATTAAAATTAGAGCAAAAGAGAGCAANGGATCTGTAACAGTAAAAGCATTNATGAAACATCCAATGGAAACNGGTCAAAGAAAAAANAAAAAAACAGGTGATAAAATACCTGCTCACTTTATACANGAAGTAGTTGGAAGAGCAAATGGTGATGAGGTTATAGTTGTCCACTGGGGNCCAGCTGTTTCTAAGAATCCNTANCTAACNTTTGCTTACAATGGNTCNAAAGGTGATAANCTTGANCTAACTTGGNCAGATAANCANGGAAANAAAGACTCTAAATCTANAACAGTAAAATAAAAACTATGAAAAAATCTTTTTTTATTATTACTCTCTTGATGTTTGCTAGTTTNAACGTCTTCGCCTCACCTGAGGAAGATCAAGAAAGATTTAGAGATTATTTCGAAAAAAGATTTCCTGAAACGGAATTTAGTGATTATAAAAACGGTGTTTATTCGATTGATTTATCNTCTAGAGAGCAGTGGGAATCAATTGAAGATTTCCCTCCATACGAGATAAANATAGAGCAAGGAGAAGAATTATTTAATACTCCTTTCAAGAATGGNAACACTTATGCAAGTTGTTTCGAAAATTCTGGTGAAGGTATCAGNCAGAATTATCCTTTTTTTGATGTAGACAGAGGAGAAGTTGTGACGCTTGAACTCGCAATAAATGAGTGCAGAAAGAATAATGGAGANAAACCTTATAGNTACTATAAAGGTGGACCGATGGCTGATATTTCTGCTTATATGGCCTCTACNTCTGCNGGGAATATTTTTGAAGTGAAAATCCCTAATGATGATCGTGCATTTGANGCATACGAAGAAGGGAAAAGGCTNTATTTTACAAAAGTTGGTCAATTAAATTTNTCATGNGCTGATTGTCATGTTTATCAAACAGGGTCAAANCTAAGAGCTGATATTCCAAGTCCTGCNATAGGTCATCCGACTCATTTTCCCGTTTATAGGTCNAGCGCTGGGAGACTNGTCACNCTTCACGAGAGATTTGCTGGATGCTTGAACCGTGTACGTGCAAAACCGTTTAAAGCTCAAGGAGANGAATACCGTAATCTTGAGTATTTCATCTCGTATATGAGTAATGGACTAGAAATCAATGGTCCTGGTTCAAGAAAATAGGTACAATAAAGGTATGGGAATTAAAAANAAGTACCTTACNATCATAATTTCGACACTTCTGCTAACTTCCTGTGCTTCTATGAATAATTTACTGAANTCTGAAGATGNTGATTCTANTGAGGTGAAAGAACTCAGTGCAAGTCAAAGACTTCAGATATCATTACCACTACCAGATAACACAAAAATTAATGCAGGGAAGACTATTATATTTGGTGAGGGGTCTAGGTTCACCGGCGTACTAAACCTTTTACATGAAATATCTCAAGATGAAATTGTGGAATTCTNCCGTGTAGAAATGAGAGATGATGGCTGGTCTGAAATAGCCATAGTTAGAAGTGATTTTGTACTGATGAACTTTGATAAAGAGGATCGTTTTGCCACGATNAGAGTTAATAGAGGTCTTTTCAGTAACTCATCATCTGAAGTNACAGTTGGAATGAAATCTGAGACCACACTTAANAGAAGCATTAATACAAAACCTCCAGTAGGCTCAGATGAGCCGTTTACTATTCAATAANTTCTATTAGATAATCTATTATTTCGTCTAAGTATAAGTCTCGAAAAAAATGGTCNGAATCTTCGATATTGAAAAGTTTAATGTTATTTTTATNAATCNNTTTTAATCTTTCATNAGTNTCAGGAACAAAGGAATCTTGCNNAGCTGTAAAAATATANACTGGCTTATTTANACCTAATAATACTTGNATAGATTCATCCTCAAAGNGAATATCATAATAACTTAATAACGAAGAAATTTTCACATCNGCATTCTCACACATNANAAAATTTGATTTTATAAATTNATTNTTATCTAATTTCGAGAGTTCAGTTAAATTTACATTNGATTCATTTAGAATCTTGTTGANGTTATCTTGTCTGCTATCTGTAAGNGGNGCNAGAAGAATCAAAGAATCTATGTATTCTTGATAATTTGANAGATATNCTTTTATATACTTGTATGCATTTAGTGTGTCTTGTCCTCCTCGNGAATGTCCTGCAAATATAATTCTCTNGTANTNATTTTTTATAGCATAGTTAAACCAATGTANNATCTCCTTTATACTCATTTCACTNGTNTGNGTGTGACGGATATCACATGGTAAAAAAATACTNTCTCGATTANTTATACCAAANGAGTAATTTGGNGTTAAAACATCNAACCCATTATCATTTAAANTAGTAGNNAATGATTTTATAATCTCCATATTTTGATGACCTCTTGTTCCATGAGAGAGTATNATGATATTNTTATTNACTNANGAGGATGTATANAGATTNGCNTTNATTTTTATTTCTTCATTCTGATATAAGAAATCNTCTTGTAATGCTCTGATTTCTGCATANGAANTNTCAGACAAAAGANANATTATAATGNAAAGTATATTTCTCATAAAACACCTTTAGGGCGTACAGGATTCGAACCTGTGACAAATGGCTTAAAAGGCCACTGCTCTACCAACTGAGCTAACGCCCCAAAAATTTAAATTTTNTCAAGTTTCCTTAAGCTATCTGGTAATAACTTCAAATCAGCTAGTGATGCTCGTAATTGATCTAAAAAAGACGANTCATCGTAAACAGCTTTATAATACTCTATTTTCATGGTTATGGAAGCACCTATTATAATAGAAATTAAAGTTATAAATGACCCTATAGCGAGTGTAGAAATTCCTGTAACACCNTGTCCTATTGTGCACCCAAGAGATAACACNCCACCTATTCCTATTANAGTGCCTCCGATAAGATGTCTNATAAAATCTTGCCTAGAAGCAAACCACTCTACTCTGAAACTTTNTGTAAAGANTGCGTATATGAACGATCCCAAGATAACAGACAACAGTGCTGTGACNCCAAATGTTAAGTAAAACATATCTCCTGCATTACCTATGAACACTAATGTTTCACTCATAGGGTTTATAAATGTGAAAGATTGAACTCCGACNCCAGGCTGNGGATTGTCTANGAAATTATTTGCTTCTATCCATTCGTCACCCATNTTTCCACCTGTCAAAAGCCAAGCAAAGATCACAACGACCCCTACTGTAGACCCAGCTAATATATTATCAAAATTGTTGAATTTACCAGATCTAAAAATAAAGAATAGCATCAGGAAGGATACAAANGTTCCAAATGTGAGCCTNAAAATATTNCTATCTANAATNGGNATGAGTGATGAGAATATTGTTGGNAATGATTGATCATTAAATCCATATAATGCTAAATCNGGACTTATTGGTCTCATCCAGCTATGAAATGCTAATCCATAAAAATCAGTNCTTGTCATTAGATATGCCATTATTCCTGCAACTATCAAAACAATGATTGATTTAATNTTACCTCCCCCAATTCTAATAAGTACTTTATTTCCACATCCACTNGCAAAGGTCATNCCAATTCCAAACAAAAGNCCTCCGATAATGTAACGTGGCCAAAACAATACTGAATCTCTGTATGGTATCCTTGATTCAGATGTTGAGANTANACCAAGNTATTCCATAATTGTAACGCCTAATATTGCAATCGAAGCTGCTAACATCCATGATTTAAACCTTGCTGTATCACCTATATTAACCCAGTCTGAAACGGCNCCCATAGTGCAAAAATTTGTNTTATTNACNATAAATCCAAGAATNNCACCCATGATAAAAACGTAAAACATCAAAGTTGTTGAACTATATTCCATATTTTCTTACCTCAAATTGAATTTCTNTATTATATTAGNATTAGTTAATATAAGCATGTATTTTTTTTATTTTTTATATNTNGTTGGATCAGNAACNCCNGCNTCATTAAAACCCTCTTTTCTATAATGACAAGANTCGCATTTNCCGCAAGCGTCTCCNTCATCNCTTGGNTTGTAACAAGATATTGTTTTTGAGTAATCTACNCCAAGGGATAAACCTTTTTGAATTATTTCAGATTTTTTTAGGTCAATCAGTGGAGTATGAATTCTAATACCTTTTCCCTCTATTCCAGTTTTTGTAGCAAGNTTTATNGTATTTTCAAATGANTTTATGAATTCAGGCCTNCAATCAGGATAGCCTGAGTAATCGATAGCATTAACACCCATNAAAATATCGCTAATATCGAGTTTTTCAGCATAGGCNGAAGCGATAGATAAAAANATTGTGTTNCTAGCGGGCACATAAGTNACTGGAATATCGTCACNTCTTTTAGATGGTATGTCTATNTCATGATCAGTAAGGGCAGANCCTCCAATTCGCGTAAGATCTAAATCNAATATAAAATGATCAATATNCTTATAATCANTTAAGATTCTTTTACTTGCCTGAATCTCATACTTATGNCTTTGTTGATAATTTATNGTTAGNGCNATTGGTTGNAAATTCTGAGATTGAGATATCGCTAATGCTGTTGTNGAATCTANNCCACCAGAAAATAAGACTATTGCTTTTACATTATTTTCCACGGGCATCTCCCCACAAAAATTTATGAAGTTGAATTTGTAATCTCACAGGAATATTATCTTTTAGAATCATCTCTGCTAAATATTTGGGGTCCATTTCCTCATAGCTTGGACTAAATAGAACTTTGCACTTATCGTTCAATTTATGCTTATACATGTATTCAACCGACCATTCATAATCTTCTTGATCACAAATAACAAATTTTATCTGATCATTATTTTTTAAATGATTATAGTTATCCTCAATATTACTATCAGATTCGTTTGATTTTGGTGTTTTTACATCAAGAACAATAATCACATCTTTGTGAATACTTTTTATAGAATATGCATTACTTGTTTCCAGTGATACTTCATAGTTTGGTGCAATGGTATCTAAAAATTTAAAACAGTTTTTTTGAGCTAAAGGCTCTCCTCCAGTAACAGTGACATACTTTGTTTTATTTTCTCTAATCTTTTTTAATATTTCTGCATATGATAGAGTTTTACCGTCTTTAAAAGCATAACTTGTATCACAATATGAACATCTTAATGGACAACCTGATAATCTCACAAATGTTGTTGGCTCTCCAGTTGATAAACTCTCTCCTTGAATAGATAAAAATATTTCGTTTATTAAAAGTGTATCATTTTCAGACACTGTTTATCTCCAGTTCTTTATCCATAATTGTTTTNCCATGACTAATCGCAACAGCTAAAGCATCTGAAGCGTCAATTTCTATCTCTCTACGAAGTCTTAAAATTTTTTTTACTTCTTTTCTGACAATTTCTTTATCAGATGCACCACTCGATGTTACGAGCATTTTTACTCGTCTTGGTGAATACTCAAAAACGTCTAAATTTGCTCGACTACATGCACAAACNGCTGCCCCTCTTGATTGACCAAGTTTTATTGCGGTACCTGCATTAACACTAAAAAAAACAGATTCTATCGCTACATGCTTTGGATTAAATTCTCTAATGATATTTTCAGTCTGCTCATTTATTTTTGCTAGCTTGACAGTATATTTATTTTTAATACCTGTTTTGAGTGTTGAGTGATGGAGGTATGTAAGTTTGTTTTCATTTAATTCAATAATACCATATCCTGTTATGTTTGTTCCTGGGTCAATCCCCAATATTCTTATCATGATGGACTGATATTAATGTTCATATAAACACTCTGTACATCATCGAGGTCCTCTAATTTTTGCAATAAATCTAATGCCTTTCCTTGCTGCTCTTCGCTAATATCGACTATTGTAGATGGTTCCATAATAATCTCCTCATCAGTAGTCTTAAATTTGTTATCTTCAAAATAGTTTTTAATCGAGAATAATTCTCCCGGATCCGTAAAAACTAAGCAATTATCAGCGTCATGCTCATAATCAACAAGACTTATGTGGTCCAAGTGAGTAAATAGATCCTCCTCCGAAAGAGAAAATATTTTTATTACACCAATTTTTTTAAACAGATGTGACACAGATCCTTTAGTACCTAGGCTACCACCGTTTTTAGTCAAAACATTCCTTACCTCTGAGACGGTGCGATTTTTGTTATCTGTAAGACAATTTACTATTATTGCAATTCCATTAGGACCATAACCTTCATAAACAATCTCATCAAAATTTTGATTATCTTGTCCAGACGCTTTCTTGATTGCTCTTTCTAGAGTATCTTTAGGAACATTAGCTGAGTTTGCTTTTGAGATTGCAAGTCTTAATCTTGAATTAGAGGAAACATCTGATCCACCAAGTTTTGTCGCAACACTAACCTCTCTGATTATTTTCGTAAAAACCTTACCTCTTTTATTATCTTGAGCTTTTTTGCGATGTTGTATATTTGCCCATTTACTGTGTCCTGCCATTATGATGCCTTTGTAATTAGAGTTTTTTCTTTAAAATTAACCATTCTTGAAATTGATCTCCGTGCATCGTTTATTATTTTTGTATCTATTTTAATTTCATTTTTAGGATCACTGAATACCGACAATATCTTATCTAGTGAATTCATTTTCATCCAAGGACAGCGACCACAACTTCTACATGTTGCTCCCTCGCCAGCAGTTGGTGCTTCAAGAAATATTTTATTAGGAGAGAGTTTTTTCATTTGATAAAAAATACCTTTTTCAGTAGCAACAATGATATATTTTTTCTTACTTGTTCTTGATGCCTCTATAAGTCTAGATGTCGATCCAACTACATCCGCCAAGCCTACAATACTTCTTGGTGATTCTGGATGAACCAATACGTCACAATCTTTATATCTATCTATCATTTCTTTTAACTCTGATGATTTATACTCCTCATGTACCACACATGCTCCATCCCAAAGTATCATATCAGCGCCAGTCCTATCGACTACATATTGTCCTAAATATTTGTCTGGAGCCCAGATTAATTTTTTGTTCATAGCTGTTAAATGTTCTATTAATGATACTGCTATACTTGATGTTACAACCCAGTCTGCTAAAGACTTTACCTTTGCGCTTGTATTTGCATAAACAACAACTTCGCGATCAGGATATCTTGAACAAAACTTTTTAAATTCATCATAATCACACCCTTCGTCTAGTGAACATGTTGCGCTGGGCTCAAGGACCAATATTCTTTTTTCAGGACTAAGAATTTTGGCAGTCTCACCCATGAATTTTACACCAGCAACAATCAAGGTAGATTCACTCTGCTTTTGTCCAAATCTCGCCATCTCAAGACTATCACTTACTAGACCTCCTGTTTGCTCTGCAATTCTCTGGACTTCTTCATCTACATAATAATGAGCTATTAATTTAGCATTATTACTTTCAAGGAGTAGTTTGATTTTCTCTAAATAGTCTTGGTAATTAATCATCTTCTTTAATCTCTTTTTTTAATGACAATTCCTCTAATTGTGAGTCGGTAACATTAGACGGTGCATCTGTCAATAAACATGCAGATGATTGTGTTTTTGGGAATGCAATAACATCTCTGATACTTTTGGAGTCTGATAGAAGCATAACAAGTCTATCGATACCAAATGCTATTCCTCCATGGGGAGGACATCCATAAGATAATGCATCAATGAAAAAGCCAAATTTGTTACTTACTTCGCTGTCTGATAATTTTAGTAACTTAAATACCTTTTGCTGAACTTCAGGTTTATGAATTCTGATAGATCCACCCCCTATCTCATGACCATTAAGAACGAGATCATATGCTTTTGATTTTATGTCAAAAATATCAACCTGATCAAGATCTTCGTCATTTACCGGTGCCGTGAATGGGTGGTGAACTGATGTTGGGTCTCCATTATCAAGTTTATCGAATAGTGGGTAATCATCTATCCACACGAATTTCCACCCATCCTCAAGTAAGTTGAGCTTTTTTCCTAGTTCTTTGATTATAACTGTCATAGATGCATCAACGATCTTTCTGTTATCTGACGAGAAGAATATTACATCATTATTTTCAGCACCAACTAGATTGATGATCTCTTTTATGACTGATTCATTAAGAAATTTTTTTATTGGAGAGACTATACCTGTATCATAATCATTTAAATTCTCACATTTTATGTAAGCCAGCCCCTTAGCCCCAGAATTTTTTGCTAGCTCAGTTAAATCATCAATCTCTTTTCTTGATAAGTCACAACCCCCAGGAGCTCTCAAAGCAACAATCTTGGAATCTNTATTATTTACTAAATCTGAGAACACTTTAAATTCTACATCTTGGACGATGNTTTTTATGTCATACATACAAATAGGATTACGTAAATCGGGCTTATCNCAACCATATTTCATCATNGACTCATCATAAGATAATCTNTCAAAATNTATCTNAGAAANATTCAAAATTTCATTAAATATTTTAGTAAATAATGATTCTATTAATTCTTTTATCATGTCNTCTGTTGAGAAAGCNATTTCAANATCAAGNTGCGTAAATTCTGGCTGNCTATCTGCTCTTAAATCTTCATCTCTNAAACATCTAGCAATTTGAAAATATCTATTAATACCCCCAATCATTAAAGTTTGTTTAAATATTTGTGGTGATTGNGGTAAAGCAAAAAACTGTCCTGGATTTACTCTACTTGGNACAAGATAGTCTCTAGCTCCTTCTGGAGTAGTTTTTGTTAATATAGGNGTTTCTATATCTATAAATTTATTCGTATAAAAAAANTCTCTTATNTTTTCTATTAATTTAGATCTNAGTNTNAGTGTACTNTGNAACCTAGAGCCACGAAGATCTAGATANCGATATTTAAGTCNCTGGTCTTCATTGACATCTTTATCATTAATAACAAATGGTGGTGTTTTTGATTTATTNAAAACTTCAATNTTTTCTGCAATNACTTCAAAACTTCCAGATAATAAGTCTTCATTTATATTTTCTTTNGATCGATCTTTTACTANTCCTTCAACCATTACTACAAACTCATTTCTTAGATCNTCTGCTATCTTAAATATCTTTTTGTTTTCAGGATGGAATACAATTTGNAGTATTTCATTTGATGATCTCAGATCAATAAAAATTACGCCACCNTGNTCTCTTCTTTTGTTTACCCANCCGAANAGAGTAATAGACTGCCCAACATTGTTTTTGTTAATTTGACTTGATTCTNGGGATATCATATTAATACAAAGAGTTTATTAATTTTTCTCGGTTGGTTTAACAGCATCTTTCTTCTCTACTTTCTTCTTAAAATCAGTCTCNTACCANCCNGAACCTTTTAATCTAAANCCAGAGGGNGAAATTATTTTAGTCACAGAGTTTTTTTTACCACACAATACGCAGGTTTTTAAAGGGTCATCAGATATGTTCTGAAAATGTTCAAAAACCTTATTGCACTTATTACATTTATATTCATATATAGGCATATTTANTACTCTATAGTATACAAAAAAATTGAAGTTTAATCTCTATCAAATTTAGTGTATAATCCTTNCCAAGAAAGGTTATGAAATCAATAGTAAAACTGTCTACAATTCTCGTTTTTTCCCTGTTATCGAGCGTGGGATNTGCNGGAGACGCATCTTTGGGGAAAACAAAATCAGAAACCTGCTTGGGNTGTCATGCNATACCCGGATATAACAATGTATATCCCACATATAAAGTACCTAAATTAGCTGGNCANCATGCCGAGTATATNNCTAGCGCCCTNAAGGCTTANCAAANTAAAGAGAGAGATCATAAAACTATGCATGCTAATGCTATGGCCTTAACGGANGAAGATATACAAGATATTGCAAAATATTTCGAGTCACTTAAATAATGAATAATATAATCAAAATAACTAGCTTTTTTTTANTNATATCAGTATCAGAATNTNCAATTTCAGGAAATTATAATGCNGGTAAAGAAAAGTCTCAAATNTGTGCGGCATGCCACGGGGTTGATGGTAATTCGCAGATAAAGATGTACCCAATTCTTGCTGGACANCATAAAAACTATCTAGTTCANGCCTTAAANGAATATAGATCNGGAATTAGAAATAATGTGATNATGAAAGGNTTTGCTCAAAATTTATCTGATGAAGATATCAATGATCTTTCNCAATATTTTTCAATGCAAGAAGGTCTAGACATTCCTCCTCTTAAATAANTTTCTACCCTCAACNATTCTATATAANGCNGGCACTANATATAGTGTTATCAAAGATGAAAGTGTNATTCCACCNAGNACAACNATNGCCATAGAATATCTGCTTTCAGATCCTGCTCCACTGCTTATNACAAGTGGAATAGCTCCAAGAATTGTTGAAGTTGTNGTCATCAATACAGGTCGTAGTCTTATCATGGAAGACTCNATNATNGCCTCATCAAGAGATTTNCCNTCTAATCTTAATTGATTTGCAAATTCAACNACCAAAATACCATTTTTTGCAATTAGACCTATTAGCATCANAAACCCTATTTGACTATACACATTCAATGAAGTTCCNGTTANGAATAATGTGTATANNCCTGNAGTAAGNGCAATTGGNACAGTTANNATAATTGATAGAGGGATCTTGAAACTTTCAAATTGTGCTGAGAGTACTANATATACNATTAAGATCGCAAAGATAATTGTAAAAGACAGNCTNGTTCCTGACTCGNAATATTCTTTAGATGACCCACTNTAAGTAATTTTTGCATTTGATGGCAGTATTTCTTTTGATATAGCAGTAACTTCATTAAGCGCTTCTCCTAATGGATATCCTGGNAACAACGATGCAGAAAAAATTGTTGATGGCATTCTNTTAATTCTTTGAAGAGTNTCACTAGAAGAGGTTTCNGTAAAAATGACNACATTCGANAATGGNATTAATGAATTATCTCTCGAAGATTTTATGTATATGTTATCAAGNTCATTAGGGGTAATTCTNAANGAATCATCTGCCTGNAAAATTACATTATACGTCAATCCGTCTGATGAGAATGTTGTTATAGTATTAGANGCAAATAATGTCTCAATNGTNGAGGAAATATCCTCTGCNCTTATNCCCAAATCATATGCTCTNTCTCTATCAATTTTNAGATCGAGTCTAGGNTTAGTTAGCTTATAGTCGATATTTTGATTCTTAAAATTTAAATTNTCTGTNTTTTCAATNAGTGCTTGTCCCCATTGATTTATATCTTCATAATTATTTCCACTTATAACAATTTGTAANCCTGGTTTNAAATTACTACCNCCAAGACTAGGTGGATTAATAGCGATAACTCTTGCNCCTGGTATAGAAATNAGTTTNGGGAATATNTCTCTTACAATATCTTTCTGATGTCTNCTATCGTCCCAGGGTGTCAGAGTCGCAAAAAGNAAAGCTGTATTAACCGCACCAGGCTTGCCTGAAAATCCAGGNGCCACTACAGCAAATACTTTCTCAATCTCATTTTTCTCTTCATATGATTTTAAATATCCTTCAACTTTTTTTACAATATTATCCGTATATTCTAATGTAGAGCCCTCAGGTGTATTTACTACTATAATAAATACTCCTCTATCTTCGGTTGGCGCCAATTCTTTCTGAGTCAGTTGAAATAATACGGCTGATATGATTATTACACCTATTGAAAATAAGAGTACTTTTTTAGGATTATTTTGTGAATCTATTAGAGATTGTTTATAAAATGTCCTAAATTTTATTATTAAGTCAGGATCAGAGTTTATTGGATCTGAATGCTTGAAAAGTTTTGAGCATAGCATTGGAGTAAGTGTCAGAGCGACAATGCTTGAAAAGATAACAGCGAAAGAGAGTACCACACCAAATTCAACAAAAAGTCTTCCTGTTTTTCCCTCCATAAACGATAGTGGTAAAAAAACACTTATAAGCACGACTGTGGTTGCAATTACAACAAATGTTATTTGTTTTGCACCAAGTATAGAGGCATCATAAATTGGTTCACCACTATCTATTCTTCTTTTAATATTTTCTAACACTACTATTGAGTCATCTACAATTAAACCTATCGCCATAACAAGGGCAAGAAATGTAAGCACATTTAGGGAATATCCTAGAATATAAATGACATAAAATGTCGCAATTACAGAAATGGGGATAGTGATTGCAGGTATTAACGTTGCACTTGGAGACCTAAGAAAATAAAAAATCACTGCAATAACCATTAACATAGAAATAAATAATGCCACTCTTACTTGATAGATCGACTCATCTACAAATATTGATTGATCATAACCAATATCCATAGAAATGTTTTGTGGTAATGTCGGTCTAATTAAGTCAATTTCATTTTTAACCGCTGCTGCGACTTTCAGAACATTTGATTTTGTTTGTCTGATAATACCAAGTCCAATTGCATCCTCACCATTAGCTCTTAGAAAACCTCTCTCAGTTTCCGCGCCTATTTCGATTTCAGAAATATCATCAAGCCTTACTTTTGAGTCTTGATACGACTTAATTACAATATCCTTGAATTCTTTAATTGATGAGAGTTTAGATGTCATTTGAAGATCTATTTCTCTATTAACTGAATCAAGTCTTCCTGCAGGTTTCTCAACATTCTCTCTGTTAATTGCTTTTAAAACATCATTCACTGTAATATTACGAGCGGACATTTTATCAGGATTCAACCAAATTCTAATTGCATACTTTCTCTCTCCTCCAATAGTGATTGATGCCACACCTGGAAGGATTGATAATCTATCAATTACATTTCTGTCTAGATAGTCATTCAGTTCTATACTGCTTAGCTGACTGCTCGAGAACCCTATCCACATTACTGCTCTAGCATCTGTATCTGATTTAGTAACTCTAGGTTGTTCTGAATTTTTTGGAAGTTTAGGAAGCGCGCGACCAACTTTTTCCCTGACATCATTAGCTGCAGAATCCATATCTCTAGAAAGATTAAATTCAATTTTTATACTTGAAAATTCACTTTGACTCTCAGATTTTATTTCCTTAATATCTGAAATACCAGAAATTGCATCCTCAAGAATTTGCGTTACATCCCTCTCCATTATTTCAGAGGAAGCCCCTTTGTATATTGTTGATACAGTCACGACTGGTTTATCAATATCTGGATATTCCCTTATAGAGAGTTTGTCATATGATACTAGCCCAATTATTATAAAGAATAAGCTTATAACAACTGCTAATACTGGTCTTTTTATAGTAATTTCAGATATATGCATGCTAATCGATTATTGAAATAAGTGACTTATCCTTCAGTTTTTCTTGACCCATGTAAATGACTTTATCATTTCTTTTAAGGCCAGATAATACTTGTATCATCGCATCTGTTCTAATTCCTATCTCTATTTCTTTGATAAGCGCTTTATCTTCAGAGGCGATATAAACATAATGACTATTATTAATACTCAATAATGATTCTTCAGGTATTAGAATAGCATTATCTATACTGTTAAGAATCAGGTCAACTTTCATCAAAAGACCAGGACGNAGAACGAAATCTTTATTATCGATAAGTGCGTAGGCTGCAATAGTTCTTGTATTTTTATTTATTCTTGTATCAACAAAATCGAGTTTTCCTTCGAAAACTTGATTAGGCATATTATCTGATGTAGCTCTGAACAAAATATCATTAGATAGATATGGAAGTAATTTCTCTGGAAGATTAAGCTCTAGTTTCATCTTCCGACTATCATCAAGTGATGTTAGATAATCACCTTTAATAACACTATCTCTTATTTCTTTTTTACTTAATCCTATTAGCCCATCAAAAGGGGCGTATATCTCTGACATTCCAATTTTATCAGATGACAAAATACTATAGAGTTTTTGATTCAGTTTCACATTCTTTCCCTCAGTNAAATGAATATCATGAATGATCCCGTTTACTTTTGAAGTAATATCAACTGATTGTGAAGATTTAATAGTNGATAAAGCCCTAAATTTATCTTCAGCTGTATTAATTGTGACTGGAAGGACTTTCACTCCCACTCTTTGTGTTGTGTTCATAAATTTCATGTAAGATTGATACTTCTGAAGTAAATTTATTCCACCATAGGCTAGTCCTATGAAGAATATTATTATAAGAATTTTGAATGGAGATTGATTTAAAAGAATGCTCTTAATTTTGGTTATCATCTTCGTCAGGTTCAATCCAAATTACGGAAGCAATTCTACCGGTTTGATTATCTCGTCTAAATGAATAATATAGATCCGAATTTTCNTAAGTGCATAAATTTTCTAAAAAAACTTTTTTTACACCCTCTTGTTTTAATATAATTTTGGCAACGTATTTAAGATCTAAGTGCCATGCTCCAACATCTTTAGTTCTNGAAAAGAATTTTGTTGAGATTTTAGAAAGTTTACTAAAAACATCTTCTCTGATTATATAATTCTCAGGGTTAATCGACGGACCAATCCATACAATCATATCTTTAGCATCAACAGAGAATCTTTTAATAAACTTTTGCACAATTCCATTACATAGACCTCTCCAGCCAGCATGAATCACTCCTATTTTTTTACCGTCTTCGCTAGCAACTAATATGGGAAGGCAATCCGCAGAGAGAACTGCTAATGGTAGGCCTTTTACGGACGTATAACAAGAATCGCAGACAAGATTATCGCTAGAACTTTTAGCTACCCTAATACTAGCGCTGTGGATTTGCTTCATAAAAACAGGTTTCTGTTGTAGGCTAAGTTGCTTTGCTAATGAATCTCTGTTTTTCTTTACATTTTTGGGATTGTCCCCGACATCTAAACTCATGTTAGACGATTTAAATATCCCTTCGCTATAGCCGCCTATTTTAGTAGTGTGATAAGCAACTATATTTTTCGGCGCTCCCCAGGCAATTTTTCTTATTTGGACTTCCATATTATTTCTCAAGCACTAAAGACCTTATACCATTAAATGTATCTCCAGGTAAACACTCAATTGCAAAATCTTTCTTATTTGTTGGGTGATGGAACTCTAAATGATAAGCATGAAGGGCAATTCCCTCAAAATTTCCCATTAATTCATTTAATTCAGGATTTTTTTTAATTGCGCTCTTTTTGAAGCCATATAAATAATCACCGATCACGGGATGGCCGATGTCAGATAAATGAACTCTTATCTGATGCGTCCTCCCTGTTACTATTTCCAGATTGAGAACAGANCCTAATTCTCCATTTGTGTAGCTATCGATTATTGTCTTAGCATATTTACCGTTTGATATTACAGTCATTTTCTTTCTATTTATTGGATGCCTACCAATAGGTTTTTCGATTATCTGATTCTTATTGAGAGAGCCAGATACTATTGCAGTNTATTTTTTCTTTATTTTTCGATCTTGTAAATCCTTGGATAGCTGGAATTGAGAGATTAGATTTTTACATATTATCAACATTCCTGATGTCTGCTTATCGAGTCTATGAATAATGCCAGCTCTAGGTAATTTTTTAAGGTCTGGGAAATGATGAAGAAGTGCGTTTTGTAATGTCCCAGAGTAATTTCCTGGAGCAGTATGTGTTACCATGCAAGANTCCTTATTAACAATAATTATGTCAGAATCTTCATAGATCACATTTATCGGAATATTTTCTGNGATTATATCAATCTCATCGTCCGTATCTAACTCAACTTCAACGATACTTAGTTCTTTTACTTTATCTTTTGGTAAGCAAGTCTGTCCATTAATCAAAATTCTTTTATCTTTTATCCAGTTTTTAATCCTTGACCTTGAATACTCAGGTAACTCTTGAGAGATAAGCTGATCTAGTCTGAGACTAGGATCAGGGCTAATAGTAAATTTAAAAATATTTTTAGATTTCATAGTACAAATAGTCTTAACTAATCTATAATATCAAAATGATGAAAAATTACCTCATCCCATATGTATTTGTGCTTCTCTTGCTATCAGGGTGTAGTTATTTTGAGAGGATACTTGAGGAAGAGGATACAACTGTTGGATTAACTGCAGAGCAACTATACGCAGAGGGAAAAGAATTCCTAAATTTAGATGATTTTGCCAATGCAATTAAATATTTTGAAGTCTTAGAAGCAAGATTTCCTTTTGGCAAATATTCAACACAGGCTATGCTAGACCTGTCCTATGCATATTATTTATCTAATCAAAAAGATGATGCCATAGTCGAGGTTAATAGGTTTATTAGGCTTTATCCCAATCATCCCGAAGTTGCATATGCTTTTTATTTAAGAGCACTTGCTAACTTTGATAAAGACGCAAATGTGNTGACTAGATTTTTTGGCTATGACCCCTCTAGATATGATGTAAGTGCTCTCAAAGAATCGTTCAATGATTTTTCTATAGTTGTTAATCAATATCCAAATAGCAAATATGCTGATGATTCAATTAATCGACTTGTTTATATCAAGAACCAAATTGCACGTAATGAACTATATATAGCACGATACTATAGCAAGCGNTCAGCTCATGTCGCTGCTATAGAACGAGTTAAGTACATGCTTGAAAATTATGGTGGGACACCGAGTACAGAAGAAGGGATAATTATTCTAATAGATAGTTATAATGATCTTGGCATGGAAGACATGGCATATGATTCTGCAAGAGTGCTCAAGAAGAATTATCCTGCATACAAAATTTCTAAGAGCGGGAACAAAGTTACTGTATCGAAAGTTCAAGAAGAGGCTAATACCGCAACCTCAAAAGAAAAAGGTTGGTTAGATTACCTTAATATATTCAACTAATTATCAATCATATTTTATTTTGTTATCTATAATACAAACTGGTATTGGAAGCATTTTATGCAGATTTTTCTCTCTAATTGAAGTGTATAATGAATGATTTTCATTGGATGAGTCTGACATAGCCTTCTCTATTTCTTCATATGTTAAACCGAGTTGATCTTCATCATTGCGACCGTCTTCCCATAAACCATCTGTAGGTGGAGCAACTATAATTTCTCTCATAATTTTTAGTTCCTCTGCAATTGATCTTACCTCCGATTTGGTTAAATCAGCTATAGGTGAAATATCGACGCCACCATCACCATATTTAGTATAAAAACCAACACCAAAATCCTCAACCTTATTTCCAGTACCAACGACTATACCANTTTCAGACGATGCAACTTGATAAAGGGTAATCATACGTATTCTAGCTTTAGTATTTGCCAAACCTAGNTCACTNGAGAAGCCATGGCTATCACATGTATTTTTAAATAAATTAAATGTATCAGTTAGCTCTAATTTGAAATGAGTAACATTATCATGATCTTTGGTTAATTGATGGCAATGATTTAAGCTCAGCTCAATATCAGAGGATTTAATNGGCAATGTNANCACAATNGTCTTAATTCCACTNATTGCACATAANTTACTNACAACCGCNGAATCAATCCCNCCAGAGACACCTACAANNANAGTTGAAATACNCCCTGATGAATCANCTATATANTTCTTTATCCAATTAACTATGTGNGATATTACGGCTTTATTATTCATANTATAAATCTTAAGTGNAAACTTGAAANATAAATTCAATATATTAGAGTATAATAAATTTAGCAAGAAATACAAAAAAAGATAATGATACGTATAATTATAGTACTTTTTGTAATATTATTATTGATAATAATAATCAAAAATATGCTTGTAAAAAAAAGAAAAACTAGAGCNAGNGAANTTCTTAAGTTTTGTAANTACTGCCAATCTTATGTTACAGCNAATCAAGANTGTGTAAATAAANANAANAATCATNAANAAATGGATTAAATAAGNATGAATAGACCNCCTTTNCTTTTGACTTTNACNATAATAATGATGATTGGTGTTATCCTAGCAGTGGTTTTAAAATAATGTCTANAATTCTTGTTATTTCTGGTCCAATTGGGTCNGGAAANTCAACAGCATGTAAATANCTAAANAAATTTGGATATNAATATATNAATNCTGACAGCTTAGCNAAAGCTATNATTAAAAAAGATAAAAGTATTAAAGTACAGTTATCTAAATTATTTAATACAAAAAATACTTTTGAGAAAAGAATTCCCTGGAAAAGTATCCGAAACACTATATTTAAGGATAAAAAAATAAAAAGTAATTATGATAAAATAGTTCATNCTATTTTTTATAAAGAACTNAATCGNNTTATAAANAATCATNATAATTTCATNATNGANATACCNCTTATTGANACNGTATCTCNTATCAAAAAGGATAAAACTNTAATTTCAATATTGTCCANAAAAGCTAATCGACGATCTAGAGTTCTNAGTAGAAATANTATNGATGATATTTTATTCAATGANATAAATAATCTTCAAAAAAAAGATAGCTATTATGNNAAATATTCTGACTATGTAATTCATAATAATGGTATGATTGAAAAACTTAATAAGCAATTGANTAANATCATAGAGAAAAATATATGACTGTACTTTCAGACAATCAAGTTTCTATTTATGANGAACCAGTNACTGAGAGAGTGAGAAANTTTATTAGAATTGAATCATTACTCCAAAANATTCTCTATTTTAAAGATAAAGATAATANTTTAGAAAACTACATNGCAATACAATCTCTGTGTGATCTCTATGAACTCNTAATGAGATCAGANTTAAAATCAGANNTGATAAGAGAGATNGAAACACAAAATAATATATTCAAGAAAATGCAAGATCTCCCAANCGCAGATACNGATAAGCTTAAATCAATACTTGAGAAACAGAANATGNTANTTGATATGTTACANGGNGTNCAGAGTAATTATTTGGATTTNTTGACAAATGATATTNTATTTAAATCTTTTCACAAAAACTTTCGATCCCAAATTCAACCATCATCTATTGATTTCTGGTTATCNCGNGATGTTTCTTGGAGGTCNAATATCATNAATCTTTGGATAGAACCNCTCATATTTATAAAAAAGTCTATTGATTTCATATTAGAGATAATAAGGAAATCTGGAAATTTTCAAGATAAATTTGCAGAAAAAGGNTTTTANATTGAAAAACTAAATCCAAAGAAGAATATACTNTTNGTAAGAATAACACTTACTACNGATTTATACTATTTTCCGCAAGTCAGNGTTGGAAAACAAAGAATAAANATTATGTTTATGACNAAGGATGAAACAAATAATTTTGTTAAATATCAAGANGACGTGTCATTTCTTTTAACATTATGTTCGCTTTAATNNAATNATTTTGTTATTNANTTTTTTTCCCAAAANTTACTTATACCTGAGATACCATATCCTCCNTTATCTAGGGATNAATTTAAACATTNATTACTTTTATCCATACCTCCTAATGCAAGAATAGGTATNNTCACCGATTCAGCTATAGATTTNAAGCCCTCCCATCCAAGTCTTTTATTGTNATCTTTTGNAGTAAGNACTGGTGACAATAATGCAAAGTCCATGTTAAGTTTTTCTGCGATNTTAAGATCTTCCAAACTATGACAAGAGCAAGATGAATANTGAAGATTGTGAGTCACTTTTCCATCTATAAGTGNTAGCTAATTGCTTTAAATCTGANGAATTATAATGNATTCCNCCAACATATCTCTTAAGATNAATTGGTAGTTTATTATATAAATTNAAATCATCAATAATTAATAATCTATGATTATGTGCGTGAGGAAAATANGAGGNNCTATAGTTTTGATCGGATGATTNANTTAAATTTTCTATAAAACCTGATACTAANTCTGCATACTNAGNATNATTNTTGNATGTCTTACGAATCCTAANAGAATTTATTTNTTGCATTTTAATNTTCCAATGATCTAAATGTTGCNTATTTTCAGCAATATACAATTCACGAGGTATTTCAAAAAATCTNAGAATACGAAAAGTTGAATCNAGAAAATTTATTTTATTATTTTGAATTGGGTTAACAAAAATTATATCTCTTCTTTCTTGGGAANATATTGNNATATNTGNTGGTAACCAAACAAGATAAATATTTAGTANGACNNTAAATTTATCATAATGATGTAGCATCCTGGTAAAAAATGTTGCGTGNACTTTNTNATTGTCGACCTTATCACCAGAGTTTATTAAAATATACTCGTTTTNNTCTATACCNAGNTCTTCAGAAAGTTCTCTTTTCAANGCTTCAAANGGATCTTCATTCTTATTTATCTGACCACCAGGAAATTCGTANAAACCNNAATATGGATTTTTTGTTCTACGNATCATGCATAGTTTTTGTCTAGCAGGACCAAGCCAATTATACTCAGATCTTCTTATTACTATACCTACNGAACATTCCATNACNAATGTTATGAAGTGTAGTCCGAGTTNATTTGGACATATTTTTTNGATAAATCAGAGGTAAANAGGTTGTGAGAAAATTTACCCAAGCNTAATGNTANCTCTATTTTTATATTACGTTTGGTCATACTTTTCACTAGTTTTTTTGACTTTGCNTATTCAGATGGNACACCTCTNTTAAATACGACTATNTTATTAATCCTNAGAATNAGTTTCATAGGATCAATTTTTNAATTTNNGNCNCTGCCNACTTTNGCAATAATNCNTCCCCAATTTGGATCTTGNCCATATAAAGCTGTTTTNATGAGGTTNGANTTAGCTATTTTATAACANANAGTTTCTGCNCTNTTTTGNGAANATGCATTATCAACTAATANCTCACAAACTTTTGTTGCACCNTCNCCATCTGCAACTATAAGTAGTGATAGATCTNTGAAAANANCCATCATACATTTTTGTAATTTCTTATGATTTNTTGGNTGCATTACATCAATATCTGCATTCTCACCTGAAGCAATAAGCGCCACACTATCATTNGTNGACATATCACCNTCAACNGATATCTTATTAAATGTATCTTCCACGCAGGTTGAAAGTANTTTATCAAGATTANTCTTGCGCATTTTGATATCNACAAAAATAAAAGCTAGCATAGTAGCCATATTTGGNTCAATCATACCCGCCCCTTTGCAGATNGCNTTGATTGTAATTTTTTTTCCTGAAATCGTAACTGATCTTTCTATAAGTTTNGGATATTTATCTGTTGTCATAATAGCTCTAGCTGANTNTACNAGCGANGAATTAAACTTAAAATTTGTTTGNCTTATNGATCTACAAATTCTTGTTATTGGTAATTGCTGTCCAATTATACCTGTNGAGAATATAAGAATTTCTTCCCTCTTNCANTTAAAGCATTTNGATANTTCACTAATNTATTTATATGCATTCACATNNCCAGTTTTNCCTGTACANGCATTTGCATTACCTGAATTAACAAATATGTATTTNGGTGATGAGNNNCGTATATGCTTTTTATTAATNNAAACTGGAGAAGCTGCAAAAANATTTTTTGTTGATACNANACTTAGTGTTGNATTNTCNNANAATTTAAAACANACAGCATCATTTTTATTTTTTTTTATTCCAATATTAAGTGTCTGTGCAAGAAACATATTCATGCTAATTTACCACAACATCTCTTNTATTTTTTACCTGAGCCACATGGACACAAAGAGTTTCTTGANATATTTTGATCCATGTTTTTTTTCGAATTTGTAGTTACCTTCGTGTTCTCTGTNNTNATTGATGAACTTGGATTATTTTTAATATTGATCCTACACAGAATTTTTATTATNTCATAGTTATTTGTATACANCATTTCTTCGAACATTTCAAAAGATTCTCGNTTATACTCATTTTTTGGATTTTTTTGTGCATATCCTCTTAAGCCTATTCCTTGTCTTAAATAATCCATAGCATTAAGGTGATTTCTCCAATGCTCGTCAATTACAGTAAGACAAATATTACGAACTAACTCATTTTTCTCACTTTCTTCAAGAATATTTATATTCTCTATAACTCTGNTAAATAACGATGCTTCTGCTAATTGAGCGTGGTTTGTTTTGCTATCCTCTTTGCTATTTTGCTGTTGTGCATCATGGTCTACTAGAAATTCTGTTTTCATAAATTCTTTGGCATTATCAATTTCAGAGGCATCTCTTAGATCTTCATTATCACTACTAATATTGAATATAGTGCTGGATATTTGTCTTACCATATTCCTCAAAACTTCATCGAAATCTTGTAATTCTAGTATTTGATTCCTCTGATTATATATAATTTTTCTCTGTTCATTCGAGATGTCATCATATTCAAGTAAGTTTTTTCTAATATCAAAATTATGTGCTTCTACTCTTTTTTGAGCATTTTCTATAGATTTAGAAACCCATTTGTGTTCGATAGATTCACCTTTTTGCATTCCAAGTTTTTTCATTATCTCACTCACTCGATCTGAAGCAAAAATCCTCATTAGATTATCCTCCAGAGATAAGAAAAATATTGTTTCACCTGGATCTCCCTGTCGTCCTGCTCTACCTCTTAATTGATTATCTACTCTTCTTGATTCGTGTCTTTCAGTCCCAATAATATATAATCCACCAGCATCTTTTACCTCCTTTCTCCCATCTATATAAGTATCAGATGAAATATTATCATCAGCAGGTCTCCCTCCAAGAACTATATCTGTTCCCCTTCCAGCCATATTAGTCGCTATAGTAACTGAACCTCTAGAACCAGCTTGAGAAATAATCTCAGCCTCTTTTTGNTGATATTTCGCATTTAGTACTGAATGCTTAATATTCCTCTTTTTTAATAATTTAGATAAATACTCTGATGCATCTATAGATGTAGTCCCTATAAGTAGTGGTTGTTGCCTACTATGGATTTCTTGTATTTTCTCAAGTATTGCCTCATATTTTTCTGCAAAAGTAAGATAAATCCGATCTACATGATCTTGTCGGATCATTTTCATATGAGTAGGTATTACTACAACTTCTAAATTATAAATTTGTTGAAATTCAATCGCTTCAGTGTCGGCTGTTCCTGTCATACCAGATAATTTATTAAATAATCTAAAATAGTTCTGGAATGTAATAGAGGCATAAGTTTGGTTTTCTTTTTGTATTGATACTTTTTCTTTTGCTTCAATTGATTGATGAAGGCCTTCTGACCATCTCCTTCCTGGCATTTTTCTCCCAGAAAACTCATCAATAATTACCACAGAATCATTTTCTACAACATAATCGATATCATTATGATAAAGCAAATTTGCACGGAGACTCGAGTCAAATGTCTGCAAAAGTTGAATATTTTTTGGGTCATAGAGACTTTCATCTTTCTCAATGAATTTATTACTTACTAATAGCGACTCTACCATAGCATGGCCATTTTCAGTTAATGATACGCTTTTTTGTTTTTCATCGACAGAAAAATAATCTTTATTGTCTTTAATTAGTTGTTGAGAAAGTTTATTAATTTTAAGATACATATTTGTAGACTCATTTGCCGAACCTGAAATTATTAGTGGAGTTCTAGCTTCATCTATTAAAACTGAGTCTACCTCATCAATAATTGCATAATCTAGGGNAGTCTGTACTTTATCATTCNGATTATATATCATATTGTCTCTTAAATAATCAAAACCAAATTCATTGTTGGTGCCATAGACGATATCACATGCGTACTGAGATTTTTTTTCTGCTACATCAATATCATTTGTTATTACACCTACCGTTAATCCAAGGAATTTATATATTTTTCCCATCCATTCTGCATCTCTTCTTGCAAGGTAGTCATTTACAGTTACAATGAAAACGTTACTGCCTATTATAGAGTTTAGATACGCAGGAAGTGTAGAAACTAATGTCTTCCCTTCTCCAGTTTTCATTTCTGCAATTTTACCGTTATGTAAAGCCAAGCCACCTAATAATTGCTCGTCAAAATGCCTAAGACCAAGGGTTCTCGTAGATGCTTCTCTAACAACAGCAAAAGCATCTGGTAACAAAGAATTGATATCTTGACTCTTCTTATACTCCGACTTGAATTGACTAGTGATATTTTTAAATTCATCAGATGATAATTTCTTATACTTATCCTCCAAATCATTTATTTTTACTACAATAGAGTCATACTCTTTTAGAATTCTTGAGTTTCTGGAGCCAAATATGTTTCTAAGTAAATTGCTAATCATTGCTAAATTTCATTATCCAGTATTATTAAATTATCGTACAATAGAGTATAGAGTGTCATGAAAAAAATATCATCATTTTTACCAAAACATGTGATTAATAAACAGGATTTATTAACTCATATCAATACTCAGTTGAACCATATTCTTGAAGATAAGCTAAAAACTAAAGTTACGATCACATCAATTAAAGATAACATTTTAATTGTATTTTGTGAGGATAGCTCGGTAGCTACTCTTATGAGGTTCGAAAAACATAGATATCTTAAACTGCTTAATCAAAATAGTCGAATTAAAATATTAGATATGAAGATCTGTATCTGATTTAAGATTCAGAGGTAAGGGGCTCTGGTGAAGTATAAAGTATTGGTGATTTGTCAACATCATTAATAATAACTTCCTCCCATGCTTCCTTATTATTATCCAGCTCTCTTAAAAGAAGATTATTAAGGTGGTGTCCAGATTTATATGCTGAGAAAGATCCTATGAGTCCATGTCCTAATAAATATAAATCTCCGATCGCATCTAGAATCTTATGTTTGACAAACTCATCTTGGAACCTCACGCCTTCTTCATTAACAACTCGATAATCATCTATCACCACAGCATTATTGACGCTACCTCCTAACGCAAGATTATTTTTTCTCAAGTTCTCAATGTCTTTTACAAATCCAAAAGTTCTAGCTCTACTTACTTGGCTTAAATACGAAACAGACGAGAAGTCTATTTCAGATGATTGTGATGAATTATCAAATGCAGGATGATTAAAGTCAATTGTAAAAGATACCTTAAAACCGTCAAACGGTTCTATCCTTGCCCATTTTTCATTTTGTCTTACCTCAATGGGTTTTGTTACTTTAATAAATTTCTTAGGAGCATTTTGTTCTTTAATTCCTGCAGATTGAATCATGAAAACAAAAGGACGTGCGCTTCCGTCCATAATAGGAACTTCTGGACCATCTAATTCAATAATTGCATTATCAATACCTAAACCAGCCAGTGCAGAAAGAAGGTGTTCTACGGTAGAAATTCGAACATCATTATTTGAAAGTGACGTTTGAAGTCTCGTATCATTAACATTGTCAAAAGAAGCTTTGATTGGTTCGCTTTGAATATCAGTTCTTATAAAAATAATACCAGCATCTGCGTCCGCTGGTCTGAGGGTTAGTGATACTTTTTTTCCGGTATGGAGTCCCACACCAGATGCGTTAATTTGACTTGATAATGTTCTCTGTCTGAGCATAAGTTACTGTCTATTAATTTAATCTATATTTTATAGGGTTTTAGAGCAAATGTTAAGCTAATATAAACCTAATATAGCGAACTACACCCTATATTTAGACAGATTTTATGGTTTATAGTTCACGATGAAAGTAAGTCGATATCTTTTCCCACATTTTTCCAAAATAGGTAATGAGGGGGCTTTTTGACACTCTCCTATGTGGCATATTTCTCAGTTCTTCATCTCTATATAAAAGTAATCCTACTGCAGTTGAATATCTTGTTAGACCATTCAAATTTGCTATCCCTGGTATTGGTTTTGGGCTACCTATTCTGACCGGAATGTTATATTTANTTTGTGTGTAATCGTCTAGTCCTTTCAACTTTGATCCGCCGCCAGTAAAAACTATTCCTGCGCGTATGCTTGAAGAATAACCTGAAGATTCAATTTCTTTTATAAGTTCAGCGAGTATCTCATCCATTCTACAAGTTATTATATGAGTCAATGTTGATTTACTCACCTCTGTATCCGGTTTATCTGAAATAGACGGCACAGTTATCATTTTATCATCGGTGTTTTGGTCATTAATGACTGACCCATCGGATGTTTTTATTTCTTCTGCAGCTTGAAGAGATGTTCTAAGTCCAATTCTTATATCATTTGTTACATTTTGTCCTGCTATAGGGATTACAGCAGTATGTTTAATATCACCTTCCGTAAAAATAGCTACATCTGTAGTCCCGCCCCCGATGTCAACTAAACAAACTCCTAGCGCCCTTTCCTCTTCTGTGAGTACTGAGTAACTTGAGGCTACAGGCTGTAATACATACTGATCCACATCCAGTAAACTATTCTCTATACATTTTGTAAGATTTTTCTTAGCTGTAGAAGAGCACGTAATAAGATGGACATTCACTCCAAGTCTCTTTCCAGCCATTCCTATCGGCTCTTTTATACCGCTCTGACCGTCAATTGTAAAATACTGTGGAATTATATGTAGGATTTCTTGATCCTCTGGAATACTTATATCAGCAGCCATATCGATTACTTTATCCTTGTCTTCTTCTGTTACCTCATCATTTAGAATATTTACATCAGAATTACCATTATAACTTTGTATATGATTACCAGCGATACCTGTGGTAACTGATTCTATTTTGAAGGTAGCCATCGCAGCTGCTTTATCTTTTGCTCTTCTAATACTATTTACTGTTGATCCGATTTCCGATATCACTCCTTTGTTAAGTCCGTCACAACTTTCTTGTCCGATGCCTACAATTCTAAGGTTATTATCATCATCGTAATCAGCAACTAGACACAAAACCTTACTTGTCCCTATGTCTAGGGCTATTATTACTTCGCTATTATAGTTTTTACCCATGTTATATATTAACACTATTTATTGAACTGCAAAACCAGTGGGGTATCTTAAATCTATACGTAATTTTTTTTTGTTGGGCATTTTTTTGACTAATTCTGGAAAAACAGATATTAATTCATTTATTTTATCAAAATATCTCGAATGCTTTACTGTTATTTGAATATCATCAGTTCTTATTACTATAATATCCGATTGTTTAGAAATTTCTCTTACTATTAGATCCTCGTCTATTAGTACTGATTGTATAGACTCAAAGAGATCATACATCTGTAAATGGTCAAAATCATTACTTGAAAGCCTCAAGATTCTATCAACTGGGAGATTTTCTGTATAAAAAATATCCTTCTCAAGGTTCACATAATTCCTGTCATTCCAAATATAAAGTGGTTTATGTTCTATTATTAATATTTGGAGTTTATCGGGTGGCATAAATGANATTTGTGAATTTTTNACCCATGCTATTTCTTCAAATTTTTTTTTCTTCTCTCTTAAATCAATNTCNTAATTTTTTTCTCCCATCATCTTNAAAGCTTCTTCTCTAATTCTTGTTATNTCTGCATATTGTAAATCNCCATTAATCTCAATATCTTTTACNTCTAAAAAAAATAGNTCNTGTTTCAAGTAGTNAAATATAGCTGAACTTATGATTATNAAAAAGANTANTCTAACCATGAGGTTTAGAAATAAGTTTCTCGATTAGACTTANATAAGTAAGGCCATTTTTTTTAGCAGACATTGGCACAAGGCTATGATTTGTCATTCCTGGAATNGAATTAACTTCAATTAGATTTATATTTANTTNTTTGTCTAGAAAAAAATCAACTCTTCCCCAGCCATTGCAACCNAGTGATTCAAATGCGCTTAATGTAGTTTTCTGGATTATCTCAAGCATNTTTTGATCAAATTCTGGGAAGGTNAAATTNGTACCAGANTCCTCATATTTTGCTGCAAAATCATAAAATTCTCTTGAAGTTTCTATCTTAATTATCGGGTAAACTTTATTATGAATTATAGGCGCNGTATATTCATCACCTTCAACAAAGTGTTCGATGAAGTATTGATTAATATCNATAGATTTCTCATATTTTTCATAGACAGAATTAAGAAAATCNNNTTTATTTTTTAAATTAAGTTGATCAGTTCGAATAAGTTTTATGCCAACACTAGACCCAGANGANTTTGGNTTAATAACAACTTTCTTGCATTTAACCAAACCTTGTATAAATTCNTCTGTCACTGAGGNAAACTCAGAGAATANTGGGGTCGGGAGTTTTACACTCATCCATTTCAATTTTGTTTCAACTTTATCNAAAGACATTTGAGATGCNCGGCANCCAGANCCTATATATTCNACTCCTATTTCATCNAAANATTTTTGAACTAGACCATCCTCNCCACCNTCTCCATGCATGAGATTAAAAACTAATGAAATTTTATTTTTTTTAATATNGCTNTCCAGAAGGTTCTTATCATTAGTATGAAAATCCAAAAAAAGAACATTATAATTAGCATTATCTAGTGCGTTGTAGACTGATTTGCCACTTGTAAGGGAGATATCCCTCTCATTAGACCACCCACCTGCGAGAATCAAAATTTTGATATTCTTGGCTACATTCATTTCAATAGATACATATTTCTTTTTCTAAATTAATTTTATGCTTTTTGTAAATTTCTTTTTTGATGATATTTATTAATTTTTCTAAATCACTACATGAACCTGATCCNTCATTAATGAAATANTTACAGTGCTTATTAGATATATATATACCACCATATTTTCTCTTTTCTCCGCCNAAATCATCAATAAGAGCACTTGCNGAAATATTNTTTTTAGGGTTNTTNAANATACAACCTGATGACCATTGATTAATAGGTTGAGAATTCTTCCTGTCTTTATTATATTTCTCTAACAANNNTGGCTTNAATTTNNTTTTTTTATTAATTTTAAAATATACATCTATAAAAGCTAATNTTTTTTTCATCGACACTTTTCTATATGAAAAATNAAATTTTGATCTNTNTAATTTTACTAATTCTCCTTTTTTATTCACAATAGTNACATANGCTACATTATCCCAAGCTTCATGACCAAATGCACCTGCATTCATCCTCAAGGCTCCTCCTATAGTTCCGGGAATACCATTAAGAAACTCAAATCCTGGGATCTCATTCCTNTNNGCAAACTTGGCAAATCTAGCACATGAAACNCCTGCNCTAGCATAAATATTTCCTGTTCCAATNAGCGATAATGATTTTCNTAGTTTTTTAAAACAAACTAAGTCTCCATCATAACCTTTATCTTTGAAAGCNATATTTGATCCNTTACCTAAAATNAGTGTATCTTTTTTTTGTATAATTGGACCTAAGTCTTTNATTTCATTATGNGTTTCTGGNAAATATATTATTTTAGCTTTGCCGCCTATTTTTATTGTTGTATATTTTTTTAGCGATATATTTTTAATTATTTTCATTTTTATCAATCATATAATNTAAAGAGTCATTAAANATAATTTTNCTCGGATNTGCAGGAAATACTTTTTTAATGTTCTGTGCTAGNGCATAAAGTCTTTTNTCATTTATAAGNAAAAAGTTCAATGTAGTAACNAAATTCTCAATAAAATCATCNGATTGTTTGAGTGTGATTGCTGCTGAATTATTAGACAAATACTCTGCATTCTTGTNCTGATGATCATCAGTTGCATAAGGAAATGGTATTAGGACACAAGCTCTACCTATTGANGCTAATTCAGATATCGTAGTAGACCCTGAGCGACAAACTACTAATGATGCCCAATTAAATAACTCATCTATATTATCAGAGTACTCTAGTACCTCTGCATCAAGNTTATATTCGNTGTATTTNTTTTGTAAATTAGATANTTTTCCATGACCACATATGTGNTTAACTGCTAAGTTTTGGGTAGGAAANTGTGATANTGCAAATGGTATCGTAGTATTNAGAAAAGATGAACCAAGNCTTCCTCCCATTACCAAAATCTTTAAGTGGAACTGNTTNTCTAAATAAATTTCNTCAGGTTGACGACATTNCTGAAATGATGATCTNACTGGATTCCCAGTATGAAGNATTTTATTATTTAGNCTTTTAAAGCTTCCAGGAAAAGTCTCGTANACACGATTAGAGAGAAAATAATTTATTTTATTTGCAGTTCCTGCAATTGCATTTTGTTCATGAATTATCCTAGGAATTCTCATAACAAATGATACNAAGATACCTGANAAGCTTACATAACCTCCNAAACCGATNANCAANCATGGGCGATGATTTCTGANAATTTTGAAAGACTCATATANNGAATACCCTAAATAAAANATTGATTTGATCTTTTCTAGNAAATTTTTTCCTCTAAAACCTGATGCGTGTATATGTTCAATTTGAATTTTTTTGTTTTTAACNACTTTATTCTCNAAACCATAACTTGTCCCTACCCAGATAATGTCNTATCCTTCNGATANATATTTTTCAGCNANAGTGTAAGCGGGATANACATGACCACCAGTTCCACTTGAAAATATAACTANCTTTTTCATCAAAAGCCTCTTTGAAATCCTTGGCTTACTTTTTTTCTATTCTCTATTTGAATTCTTATAAGTATACCTACGCAAATAAACATGGAAATAAGATTNGTTCCTCCATAACTGATNAATGGTAGACCCATTCCTTTAGTTGGGAANAACCCTATATTGACCATTATATGAATTATCGATTGAAAAGTAATCAGAAATCCAATCATATATGCCAAGTTNCCTGCAAATTGGAGACCGTTNTCAAAAGATTTGCTTGCTAANATNAATATTCTTAAAAAGATTATATAAAAAATTATTACTACCATTGCGGTAAACACTAATCCTAATTCCTCTGCTATCAACGCNAAAATAAAATCATTATAAGATTCTGGCAAATANAATANTTTTTGAACGCTTGACCCAAGACCAAGTCCAAAAAAACCACCTTTACCAAAAGCAAGCAGAGACTGCATTAATTGGTAGCCTGACCCNGTTGGATCACTCCATGGATCTAAGAAAGATANCACTCTTGCTAATCTATAAGGCTGAAATANAACTAGTGGTATTATCCCAATCANGGCAACCGTAGAATATATTAAAAACCTTTTTATTGATAANCCAAGTATTAAAATTANAGAAAAGAAACTTATNACTANAAGAATAATACTNCCAAGATCTTTTTGGAAAATTAAGATAATNGATAAAATGATAATCATAAANAANCANTTGTTAAAAGATTCATTAATATTTTTTCTTGAGAGATAACTNCACACCCAGATAAGTATGAATATTCTNGAAATTTCTGTAACCTGTAATGTGATAAACTTTAAATCNAGCCAGCGTGTTGCACCATTAATCTCTCTNCCCACNCCNGGAATAAAAACCACNAATGATATTAGAAAACTAAAGACTAAAAAATATTTTGAATAATCATTATAAAATTCTAATTTNATCCTAGCTATGATTGACGCTAATNTAATNCCCATAATTAAATATGTGACATGTTTTGTGATTAGGTGAAAAGAATCNCCAGTCTTTTCNTAGGAGTAATCAAGAGTAGCAGAAGAGACCATTACTAACCCTATNGAGCATAAAATAAAGATCGCTAGGATCATTATCTGGTCTAAACCTCTAGTTTCACTAAATGAAATCNTNTTTTTTATAAAATTAGTCAGCATANTCTATTACAGCTNGNTTAAAAGCCTCTCCTCGNTGCTGGTAGTTATTAAATCTATCAAAACTTGGGCTTGCTGGTGATAANATTACNGAATCATTATCTTNTGCTNTNTTATTTGCGATATCTACAGCTTCTCTAAAATTTTCTGCTTCTAGNATTTTNGTTGAAANTTTCAGTTGATTTTTAATTTCNNNNGCNTTGNTTCCAACAAGTATAAGAAGCTTAACTGTATNTTCTATTACATTTGATAAGGATGAATAATCTTGAATTTTTTTCGATCCACCCATAATGAGTATAATNTTTTGACTAAGATATTTTANCGCCCAATATGTTGAATCACAATTAGTNGATTTAGAATCATTATACCATGAAATATTTTTTGAAACTTTTATTAACTCAATACGGTGAGGAGGATATATAAAATTAGAAAGCGCTTTNATACTAACAGCTATATCTATCTGAAGAGCATTAGCTACTGATAATACAGCAAAAATATTTCTNAGATCATGAGATCCTCGATATTTCAGAGAGAGTGTATCATACACTATATGNTCACTCTTGATAGTAACACTATCAAAAACGTTATTATAAATTTNTGATTCCATGGTCTCCGAATCAAANTGAAAAAAAGATACCTCANCATCTAGAAAATTATCCTTCAAATTNTAGTCAGCTATTTTAATGTCAGCATTATTAAAAATATTTTTTTTNATTTTAGTATAAGCAGATATACTTTCGTGACGTTCGAGATGGTCAGATGATATATTTAATAATACACCAATTTTAGTCTTGAAATTCTTCATATATTCAAGTTGATAACTAGATAATTCTAAAATTACATAATCAAAATCAAAGTGTGGAAGATCTAATGGAGGAAAGCCATTATTACCGCAAGCTATAGCACTTTTTCCAGCGTCATTTAGAACTTTCTCAAGCATTGAAACTACAGTTGTTTTCCCATTAGTGCCAGTTATTGAGATGATTTCATGATTATATAAAGATTTAAATATATCAATATCTGTAACAATCTTGATATTATTGTCTTTAATCACTTGAAGAATCTCATGACCTGAATCAAAACCTGGACTGATAATAACTTGATTTATTGATTCCAGAATATTTTTTGGTATTTCTGAAAAGTAAATTTCATTTTCCTTGTAAAGATGGATATCAGAAAAATCTGATTCACATCTTGTATCAAAAACTTTGCACATTTTCCCATGTTTATTAAAATAATTTAAACATGATTTCCCTGTCTGACCAAAACCAAGAATTAATATATCTATAACCATCTATCGAATTTTAAGAGAAGATAAACCTATCAATACCAATACAAAAGTGATTACCCAGAACCTAACAATAATTTTTGACTCATGCCAACCCTCTTTCTCAAAATGGTGATGTATTGGCGACATTTTAAATACTCTTTTCCCAAACATTTTATATGAAAAGACCTGAATCATAACAGAGAGTGCCTCAGCTACAAATACTCCACCCATAATAGCGTAAACAAACTCTAATCTTAATAACACTGCTATAGTTGCTAAGATTGCACCTAAAGACAATGATCCTACGTCGCCCATGAATATTTGTGCTGGATACGAATTGTACCAAAGAAATCCTAAACCAGATCCAACTATAGCACTTGCAAAAATTGCTATTTCAGAAACTTCAGGCAAGTAAGGAATCAAAAGGTAATTAGCTAGATTAAAATTACCTTGCACATATGAAAATAAAACAAAAGCTGATGCTATTAATATGCAAGGCAATATAGCAAGTCCATCAAGCCCATCAGTAAGATTAACTGCATTACTAGACCCTACAATAACAAATATAGTCCATGGTATAAAAAATAATCCCATATATAAAGCAAAGTCTTTTACAAAAGGTATGGTGAGGCTCAAGTCAATAGTATGGAATGATGTTAGATATATGTATACCGTGACAGCAGCAGCAATGATAATTTGAAGCATTAGTTTCATTTTGCCGCTAATTCCGTCACTTGTTGAGTGAATATACTTTTTATAGTCATCGTAAAGACCGACTGCTCCAAAAGCAAATAAGACAAAGAGCAAAATCCAAACATTATCATTGTAAATATCTGCCCATAAAATCGTACTAAAAAATATTGAAAATATAATGATAGTCCCACCCATCGAGGGAGTATTCACCTTCGTCGTCAGATGAGATTCTGGACCATCATCTCTTATACTCTGATAAACACCTTTTGACTCTAAAAAATTTAATACAAATGAACCTACTA
>PBHH01000017.1 GCA_002720195.1 Gammaproteobacteria bacterium | reverse complement strand
GTAGAAGTCTCATAATGCTCTACTGCAGCAGAAAAATTAGAATGATTCATCAGGGTATCACTCGCACCAGCGACAAAACTTTTTACACCAGAAACGTAAAAGTATACTTTATATGGATCAACAACATCAGAAAAATATGACTCAAGATTAGTTTTAAATATTGAGTTCTCGAGCCAAGACCAAAGAAATAATAGAATGATTGCAGGCGCGATTGTTAGTATTGCCGAAAAGAGACCATGGTAATGTGGCTGTGAATGAACATTTAGAGGGTTTACAGCGTTCAGAGCCGATGCTTTTCTTTTGCTTAAGAAAAAACTATAAGCAGTAAGGCCTAGGATTGTTAGTATTAAAAATTCAATAGTCATATATATTTCATCTTTAGAAATATATTATTCACTAATTGTTACAAATATATTAAATGTCTAAATTATCTGTATATTGTTTAACAATAGCGCCAATATTAATATATTTACGCTACTTCTTCCTATCTAATATTGGATGTTAGCTAGGCTATTACTGTCTTTTTGGAATCTAGCACGCATTGCTTTAGGCATTGGTATAAGACCATTATCTAACAAATAGCCCTCATCTCCGATCGCATTCTCACTCATGAATTCTGCCATATATTCTTCGATGCCTGGAATAGATCCAATATGATCTTTCTTCACGTAAAAAAATAATGAGCGTGAGACTTTATATTCGCCAGAAGCTATTGTCTCAAAAGTGGGGCTTACTCCATCAACAACTGCTCCTTTAACTGTGTCTGTGTTTTGATCTAAAAAACTAAACCCAAAAACACCCACGGCATTTGGATTACTGACAAGTTTTTGAATTATAAGATTATCATTTTCTCCAGTTTCAATGTATCTCCCATCTTCCCGTATGGTATAGCACAACTTCTTCCATGAAGATTTATCTTTCTTCTTAAAAGCTTTTATCCAAGGGATAGTGCTACATCCACCTCCAAGAGCTAATTCAACAAATGCATCTCGTGTTCCCGATGTTGGAGGAGGTCCGTAAACTTCGATTTTAATATCCGGCAAAGATGAATTTACGTCTCTCCATGTCACAGATTCGTTGACACATGTAACTTCATCTTGCATTCCACATGGCACTTTTGCTGCTAGTGCTAGATATAAATCCTTCCTTGAGATGTTAAACGAGGGTCCATTATTAGAATTAGCTACAATAATACCGTCAAATCCAATTTTATGTTCTATAATATCGTTGATTCCATTTTCCGCGCACAAACTAATTTCTTTCTTTTTTATTCTTCTTGAAGCATTAGTTACATCAGGTGTAGAGGGGCCTTTACCAGAACAGAATAACTTTAGTCCTCCCCCAGAACCAGTTTGTTCAATAATTGGCGTCTTAAATCCATTGTCTGCTCTTCCAAAAGTTTCTGCAACAACTGTGGCAAACGGGTAAACGGTTGAAGAACCTACAATCCTTATAGTATCTCTAGCTTCAGCTNGNAATGTCANAAGTAATAAAACTAGAAACAGTGAAATTTTATTCATTATTATCACTCCAAAAAAAAATTAACTTNCANNATTACAAATGATTTAAATTAAACACANATGAACATTTTGTTACAGATTTGTTAATTNATATCNTCAGAATATTTTGGGATACTTACCGAAAACTTACTGCCTTTTCNAACTTCNCTAGTAACCTCTAGCTTACCCTCATGACGATTTAAAATATGNTTTACAATCGCTAANCCTAGNCCAGAGCTATTACGTCGATAATCTACACTATTNNGAGCTCTAAAAAATCTCTCTGTCAATCTTGCNATCTCATTGGTTGGTATCCCNATCCCATTATCAATAATAGAGATTTTCTCATACTCAGCTAACGATTGGTGCTCTATGCTGATTTTACTCTCTTCGTCACTATAAGTGACCGCATTTTCAAGTAAATTCTCAAAAACTTCAATGATTTGATCAGTGTTGCCTCTTACAAATATCGAAGTTACTTGTTGAGATAATTCGATAGATATTTTTTTCTTTTTGGCAATTACATTNAGTGCATCCATNGCAGAGTGNATGCATGCACCTAAATCAACTTTTTCATTTGGTAATTGAAATTCTGATTCCTCGACTCGTGAAAGAGATAATAAATCATTTACNAGCCTCTGCATTCTCTCTGCTTCACTTTTTATTGTTTGGAAAAATTCTTTCTTTTTTTTCTCGTCATCCTTAGCTGGTCCTTCAATTGTCTCTATGAAACCAAGAATGGACGATAGTGGTGTACGTAACTCATGACTAACATTAGAAACAAAATTAGTNTTCAGTTTATCAACAGCTTTTAGATCTGAAATATCNGTTATAGATAATAAAACAAACTTTCTGTCATGTTTAATAGCGAATAATTGTGCTAGTAAAAATTTTTCAACAGATTGAAAAATACTGAACTCAACACTCCTAAATACATTCCTTGAATTTACACTCTCTATTGCTATGTCTATATCAGGTGATCGAAGTGATATTGAAATAGGTTTTCCGTCTGGGTTGCCTCCACAAAAGTTTTTGAAAGCTTGATTAGATGATCTTATTATGAAGCCATTATCTACAATTACCATTGGTTGTTCATTATGCGTAAATAATGCAGACTTTTTGATAATACTATATTCNGTTGGATTTTTTGAAGTATCTAATTTTGANTGAACTATAATTTCATTAAATTGTAATTTCTTATTTGTGAAATAGAAAGCCACGCCATAAAGACTTACTAAAGTAAAAATATATATCTGAGGAACATTAAATACAAAAAGTAAATATACAGTTGGAATTGAGACTATTAAAAAAAGCTTTTTCATTTTGTATAAGGAATTGTTGTCAAGATATGTGCATGTTATTATCTCACTATTAACATAATATACTAATATGACAGATATATTAATCCATAAATCATCGAAATATATAAAAGAAGATAGAGATTACTATTGTTCGGACATTCGTGATAAACACGGAATGATTAAACCTAGTGATGATCTTATTAGCCTATCTTGTGATTCTCANGTATTTCAAAAAGATATCAATTCCAAAGAAATATGCTCTATTTATTATCCATTTGAGAAATATACTTTTGATAGAATATATCTAGGTATTAGTTTCCCATTATTTGCTAACAATTGGGGGGCGGCGTTTCTTAGGTACCTTATGTATTTGATTAAACANGATGGCGCGGTAATTCTCCCGGTGTACGCTGAAAGGCAAGGNGTAGAGAAAAACTATTGGTCGAGAAGTTCTCTTGAGGTTATGTTTCAAAGCAGGCAAAAGTGGTGGGGTATGAGTAATATTTGGGCAGAAAATGACGGTGTTATGTCTATGAGAATAGGAAAAAAAGAACCTCCTCAAATAAATAGTACTNTGAATTATTTACTTGAAAATGATTTTATAAAAGCAAATGGTAACATCGATGATAAATATATCGACACAGTACAAAGACATCATTCTAATGGAACTACTAGCGCAGTTATCGAACAAATAATTATTAATAATCAGGGGAGAAAAAAGCCTNTCTCAATGTGTAATATTTTTGGNGATCCTCTACTGCCATCTGAAATACTTATGAGTGATTATATTAATGTAGCCAAAGCTACGCAACACTCTAAACCTGATAATAATATTGANGACATTAAAAAATTCATACCGATATCATGTAAAAAAAATTTAGATATAGTAATAAACAGTGAAGTACCTCACAAAAAAGAAAAACAATATGACATCATTACCATTATTGACTCTCTAGATAAATACACAGACAACGAAATATTATCAATGATAAATGACTTGAAAGGCGCCCTCAACGACAATGGNATTATTGTGATTAAGGATAAAGTATTTAATGATGATGGCTTTTATAAAAAAGTAGAGGACAATACAAGTGCAAATAAAATAGAACAATATTCTTCAATTGTTGCAACTAAACAAGTCAAAAATGTAAAAATTTCACATTACTCAGACATTATCTTTAACGAACTTCAAGATGAAAATATCAACAGGAAAGATGTTTTCAACATAATAAGTTTCTAATTATGATGGATCTATTAGGGAATATTAGTAGTGTAGTATGGGGCTTACCCACGTTAATTCTCATATTATCTATCGGAATGTATTTAATGTTCGGTCTGAGAGGATATCCACTAACNAATCTAAGTTTTGCCATAAAAAATCTCTTTAGCAAAAATGAGAAAGGGGAAGGTGACATATCTCCGTTTGAATCATTAATGACGGCATTATCAGCAACAGTAGGAACTGGGAATATCGCTGGTGTCGCTACTGCAATTTTTTTAGGTGGTCCAGGAGCTATCTTTTGGATGTGGGTTACTGCATTATTTGGGATGGCTACTAAATATGCAGAAGCTTTTTTAGCAATACTCTACAGAGAAAAAAATAAAGATGGTAACTTTGTTGGTGGTCCAATGTATTACATTAAAAATGGNCTTGGGGAAAAATATGCTTTCCTATCATACCTATTTGCCTTTTTTGGAATGATAGCAGCCTTTGGAATTGGTAACGGGGTGCAGTCAAATTCAGTTGCTCAAGTAATATCAAACGAATTTGCGATAGAAGGTTTAGTGGTTGGAATTATAATGTCTATACTTGTGACATTAGTAATTCTTGGCGGAATAAAGAGTATTGGTAAAACGGCATCAAAACTTGTCCCCTTAATGTCTCTGATTTACGTCTTAGGTGGTCTATTCATTATTTTCAAAAATATTGAACAAGTTCCATTTATTTTTAATATGATAATAGAGTCAGCTTTCACAACAACTGCTGCTAGTGGCGGTTTTGCTGGTGCTACAATTTGGATGGCTATAAGGTTCGGTGTATCTAGAGGAGTTTTTTCAAACGAAGCAGGATTAGGGAGTTCTCCAATTGCTCACGCAGCAGCGAGAACAAATAACCCTGTTAAGCAAGGATCAATATCAATGTTAGAGCCACTTATCGATACTATTATTGTATGTACTATTACAGCATTTGTAATACTCATTAGCGATAGTTGGTTTACTGGAGTAAATGGAGCAGCACTTACGTCTAATGCATATGAAAATGGAATACCTCTCTACGGAAAATACATAGTTATTTTTGGTTTAGTCTTATTTGCTTTTAGCACAGTTATTGGCTGGAGTTATTATGGAGAAAAATGTGCAGAATTTCTTTTTGGAGAGAGGGTGGTATTGCCTTATCGCATTTTTTGGGTATTAATTATTCCTATTGGCTCTGCAATCGAACTTAATTTAGTTTGGTTGATCGCTGATATCATGAATGCCCTGATGGCATTACCTAATCTCATAGCTTTACTCTTATTAAGTCCGATCGTCTTCAAAAAAACAAAAAATCTTATAGCAAATGAACAAAATACTCAATGACAAGATAAAACAACACGTAAAGTTATCTCTTACAGAGGATCAGGTTAGACAGGATTCTTCTACGAAAAATATTGATAAAGGGAATATTAATGCAGATATAAAATTCAGAGAAAAATCAATTATGTTTGGGAAGCTGTGGTTTGAGCAATCATTTAGAATAATAGATCCAAAGATAAAATTTAAATGGTATTTTAAAGATGGTGATTTAGTCAAAAAAAACTCTCTGGTGTGTACTATATCTGGAGATAGAAGATGTATTTTATCATGTGAGAGAGTAGCTCTTAATTTTCTACAAACTCTATCTGCAGTATCTAACTCTGCATATCAACTCACAGAGAAAGCAAATAAGAAGAACATACAAATTTTATACACTAGGAAAACTATACCTGGATGGAGGTATGCTATCGATTTAGCATGTAGAAAACATGGTTGTTTACCGCACAGAAAAAATCTGAAAGAGTCAATATTGATAAAAGAGAATCACCTGAAATGTATTGATAATTTCAGTCAATTTATTCATGAGTGTAGAAAATTAAATAAAAAAATTATAGTTGAGGCAAATAGTATTGCTCAACTTAAAGGTATTCTTCAAGAGTCGGGTATACATAGAGTTCTTCTTGATAATTTCACACCAAATGAAGTAAGAAAAGCGCTGCGTATTACCTCTAAAACAAAAATTGAATTATCAGGGAATATTAATATAAACAACATACATAATTATCTAATTCCAGGTGTTGATTATATATCAGTTGGCTCGATAACAAAGAATATCACGGCCACAGATATGACATTACTCGTTAAGTGATATGGTGAAAGCACATATATCCAGTTATAATAGAGCATGGGCGAAGCGTCTAAAAAGAATCAGTATCTAACAAAAATCTTCCTGGTAATGCTTGTTTTCTGGATAGCCCTCTCTGGTTTTTTTATTCCCTTCATGCTTGGCCTCGGGGTTATTTCCGCCCTACTTGTAACATATATGGTGTACAAGATGGATTTTCATAAACTTCGCGATAATACAATTGAAATAGACTTAATTAAAGTACCTGTCTATATTCTTTGGTTATTGAAAGAGATAATTCTATCGAACCTTAGAGTATGTTTTATAATAATAAAACCGGAACTTAAGATCAGTCCATCAATCAGTAAAATAAAGACAGATTTATCAAATGATGCTTTTATTACAATTTTTGCCAATTCTATAACTCTCACACCCGGGACAATCACCATCGACGCTGAAAATAAAGAATTAACCGTGCATTCGTTGGATATAAGTTTCAAAAAAGCCATAGAGGATAATGTAGTTCATAATAAGATCAAATCTCTTGAGAATAAGGAGTATTCAGGCAAATGATTGAAATAAATTATTTAATTATTGTAATGACTTTCTTGATAATTATCTCATTAATCAGGTTTTTGACATCTAAAGACATATATACAAAAATTCTCACAGTAAATGTTGTAAGTACAAAAATAATACTTCTAATATGCCTAGTTAGCTCTTTGCTAATTGATAGAGACTACATCGACATTGCGCTTGTTTATGCTCTAATTAATTTCATAGTTATGATTATTGTATCTAAATATCTAATTAATGGGAAAATTCAATGAATGTAATCTCACTATCATTAATCATAATAGGTTTAATGATCGTATTGATTGGGTCTATAGGACTATTTAAATTTAGAGATTTTCTTACTCGGACACATGCGGCGTCAGTTATAGATACTCTTGGNGTGATGCTTATAATTTTTGGTCTTATGTTTGATGAAGGTTTTAATATTCTAAGTTTAAAGTTATTTATTCTCTTCCTATTAGTATTTATATCTTGTAGCACAACATCATACTTACTTGCGCAAGCTTATTACAAAAATCATAAGAAAAGTGGAGGTGCATCATAGAAAATATTATCATTGAATTGATGATGCTGATATTAATTATTCTTGCAACATCTGTGCTATTCTCGAAAAGTTTATTGTCTTCCATTATCGCAATGTCATTCTACAGCATGGTTTGTGCAATCATATTTCTATTATCGGACGCGGTAGATGTTGCTCTGACTGAGGCAGCTGTAGGTGCAGGTATATCTACATTATTATTTATAAAAACATTATCTTTCGTAAATGACCAGGTAGACATAGTAAGTANTCGAGATATACCTAGCTTTATGATTTTTTTTATATTATCAATTTTGATGGTCTCATTCTCTTTTAATTTTCCAGAGTTTGGTAGCATCTCACTAACGGATCAAGCTAAAAGTACACAATATTATCTGAATCAATCTATGAGAGATATGGGGATACCAAATGTTGTTACATCAATACTTGCTGGCTACAGAGCCTTTGATACGCTTGGTGAGGTTATAGTAATTTTTACAGCTGGAATTTCAGTGCTGGGAATCTTGAACAGAGGTAAAGAATAATGGGTAACAACCACGTTATTAAAGTAATTACCATAATTATGATTCCATTTATAATGCTATTCGGGTTATATGTTCAATTTCATGGTGAGTATTCTGCTGGGGGTGGATTTCAAGCAGGGGTTATTATTGCAGCGAGTATTATCGTCTATGATCTGATTTTCCGATTAGATTCATCAGAGGAATTTCTCAAATTAGAAATCATCGAGACCTTCGTTGCAATAGGTATAACAATTTATATGCTAGTTGGTGTTATAGGTTTCTTATATGGAGGTAATTTTTTAGACTATAATTCATTATCTTCTGCTTACGATTCAAACTCTGGGCAAAAAATAGGGATCTTTTTAGTAGAATTAGGTGTTGGTATAACTGTGAGTAGCGTGATGATGCTAATTTATCACATGTTTAAAGATGCAGGTAAGAGCTAATGGTATATGCGCTTAATATGATTGTATTTGTACTCGGTCTTACAATAATGGTAAGAGATTCAAACCTAATAAAAAAAATAATAGGATTAAATATTTTCCAGAGCTCAATTTTTATTTTTTTTATCCTGATGAGTAAGTTGGATGATGGCATCCCCCCAATCCTAGAAAATACAAATGTAGATTATTCCAATCCATTACCTCATGTACTTATCTTGACGGCAATTGTAGTAAGTATTGCAACAACAAGTTTGGCTCTTGCTCTAGTTATAAAAATTAGAAAAGAGTTTAAAACAATAGACGAAGATAAAATAGATATGGATAATTTATGAATCAATTGATTATACTCATACTCATAACGCCACTATTACTGATACCAATCTTAATGTTTTTAAGGTCTAATAAATTTACTTATCCTTTAGTTACTCTGATGGCAGGATTTAATTTCTTATTAACAATATTATTATCTTTGCATGTCTATAATCAAGGCCCCTTACTTTATGAGTTAGGCAACTGGAATTCACCTATTGGTATAAGACTTAATGCAGATTATTTATCTTGTCTTTTCCTAATCCTGATTGGTTTTATGAATCTAGTATGTCTGATATCTTGCAAAGATCTTGTTTCCCAAACGATTAAATCTAGTCATGTGTATATTTTTTATATCGCGTGGATTTTATGTAATACTGGATTTCTAGGAATAATACTTACGGATGACATTTTCAATATGTTCGTTTTCCTTGAGATTGCATCACTTTCCAGCTATTACTTGATTTCACAAGGTAACACAAAAGGATCTCTTGTAGCTTCAATTCAATATTTATTTGTCGGCAGCATTGGCGCAGTNTTTGTATTATTTTCGATAGGACTTCTTTATATGATTACAGGAACATTGAACATGCAAGATATAACCAAACAGCTAATGATCTCTGATTCTATAGAAATAATACTTTTCGCAGCAATATTCTTATTGGTGGGAGTGGGCATAAAATCAGCATTGTTTCCACTGCATGGTTGGTTGGTAAAAACCTATGCATTTTCACCATCCATTGTTACAACATACTTTGCTGGAACCTCTACTAAAATAGGTATCTACATTTTCTTTAGGATTTTTTTGGATATTTTAAATAATATTAAACCTTTAGAGATATTTTCACTNACTGATGTTCTTATATCTCTCTCATCAATTGGTGTGATTTTGATTACATATTATGCTATTAAACAGAATGATATAAGAAAAATGTTAGCTTATTCTAGTGTTGGCCAACTTGGTTATATTTTTATTGCTATGATTCTTTATTTACCAGATGGTATCACAGCATCACTTGTTCATACGATTAATCATTCAGTTATTAAAACAGGATTATTTTTAACAATCACTCTTTTATTTNTGAACAAAAATGATGTGCTAATTTCAGATCTATCAGGTTTGAGCGCCAGGCAGCCTCTTATAGCAACCTGTTTACTGATATTATCTTTTGGTCTAATAGGAGTTCCATTGACAGCTGGATTTGTCAGCAAATGGTATCTGATCTCCGCCCTAGTTCAATCAAAATATTGGATCATTACTATTGTGGTACTCATTACGTCATTTATGACTATTTTCTATGTATGGAAGATGGTAGAGCAAATGTATAAAGACTCTGAAGATAGTCAAGTTATAGATAGGTTATCAAACCATCAGTTGGCAGGTATTTATGTTTTGACATTTTTGACGATTTACCTTGGAGTTGAGACAACCTTTACTGTTGGCATTGCCCAAAGTATCGCATATGATATTATTTATGGAGTAATGTAAAGTGCAACTGTTTGTTCTACATCTCTTATTTCTTTCGGTGTCCTTAATTTTTTTATATATTATAAAAAATAAAAATTATATAGGTATTGCACATAACACAACAAGCTTTTTTTCTTTGCTTTTATCTTTAATAATCTTTACCCAAAGAGACCATTTATTAGGCAGAGAGGTTGAAATAATAGAAGTTTTTGATGGTGCTACGATTTCTTTTTACTTAGATGATATCAGCTTAATGTTCTTGATAGTTTCGAATTTCTTGTGGTTTTTAACATCTTTATACGCTACACGGTACCTAAATTTAAATAACTATGATAGTAAAAATACTTTTTATTTGTTTTTTTTGTTCTCCATGTTTGCAACTAATTCGATAATTTACTCATCTAATCTTTTTACTATATTCATATTTTATGAGATATTGACTTTATCCACATATCCTCTTGTAACATTAGATAAAAAATTAAATTCTATGATATCTGGAAAAAAGTATCTTTTTATTCTTCTAGGTACATCAATTATTTTCTTACTACCGGCAATTATTCTAACTTATAATTTAACTGGGAATATTTCTTTTCTTAACACAAATAATTTTGCTAACACTGATGAAGTTACTATACTTTTTATCCTACTACTTTTTATTTTTGGGACAGCTAAAAGCGCAATTATGCCATTTCATAGATGGTTGCCGAATGCTATGGTTGCTCCTACGCCTGTAAGTGCTCTTCTTCATGCAGTTGCTGTAGTCAAATCAGGTGTATTTATATTGATAAAAGTTTTTCTTTTAATTTTTGGTGTTAATGTTCTATCGAATATAAATACACAATTAGTTATTTTAATTATATCCACAACAATAGTGCTATCATCATTTGTAGCATTAAGGCAAGATAGCATAAAATTACGACTTGCATATTCAACAGTAGGTCAACTATCTTATATACTTCTAGGAATCATAATATTGACACCTTATTCGATAATTGCGGCTTTATTACATTTTATTTTTCATGCTCTTGGGAAAATAATATTATTTTTAAGCGCAGGTATCTTTGCTACAAATTGTAAAATTAAAAATGTTTCAGAAATGAATGGTCTGGCTTCTTGCGCTCCATTAACATGCTTATCCATGACACTTGGAGCTTTGATAATGATTGGTCTTCCACCGACCATAGGATTTATAAGCAAATGGTACCTACTTGTCGGAGTTACAAACTCAGAGAATTATGTTGTGCTCGGTGTTATAATGTTGAGTACAATTCTTAATGCAGGTTATTATTTTCCGATGATTTATAAAGTCTATTTTAAAGAGATCAGCAATCAATCAGTGACTAAAAATAGTGAAGATAGATATTTGGTTGCTCCTGTTTTATTTATTACGATATTGTCATTTTCATTGTTTTTTTATTCAGAAATTCTAATTTCTTTTATCAACAATATAGGGGTCATTAAATGAAAACACGGAAGAATATCATATATGGGCTATTTGTAATAATAAGTTTTACACCCTACCTATATCTATTTTATGATTTTACTAAAATTAAATTCTCGATTGATAATATTGTAGGTTTCTATCCTTTATATGGGTTTGTCTCATGTATAGGTTTGATATTATTTGCAAAAATAATTGGATATATTTTGAAAAGGGACGAATCTTACTATGATGATTAATATATTATCTTATCCCTTATCATATTTGATTGTAGGTGCAATCTTGATTNTGATATTAAAACAATTTGCGAATACTATAAGTATACTTTCGTTATTATTTGCAATTATCTCTCTATTGGTATTCTCTGATGATTCGTCAAAGGTATTGTCATTAATGATAGTTGACAATCAATACTATGCCATGAATGATTTATCATTCTTGTTCTGCCTAGTTTTCTTGTTGATTGGATTCGCTGGTAAATTCTTTTCTATTTATAGAACTAATAATAATGAAAAAGCTTACGTTTTATTGTATATTGCCTCTGCATTGGGTGTAGTGTTGTCTGGTGACTTTATCGTCTTATATATTTTTTGGGAGACAATGGCTATAACATCTACGCTTGTAATTTGGTCTAGTCAGACAGACTCATCATTAAAGAGCGGTAATAGGTATCTGATATTACATCTAATAGGAGGGCTTATTTTACTTGTTGGTTTAATTGGNCTATACACAGAGACTCAAGATTTAAGTATAAGAGAAATTCCATTAAANGCATGGTATAGCTGGTGGATATTATCTGGNTTACTTCTCAATGCTGGAGCTCCCCCATTTTCTCAATGGATACCTGATGCNTATCCAGAGGGTAGCTATTCTTCGTCNATTTTCCTCTCTGCNTANACAACAAAAGCCTCGGTATATGTNTTGATGGTTATATTTGCTGGAAATACCATCCTAATTTATATTGGAATTTACATGATTCTATACGGTATAGTTTATGCGCTTCTTGAAAATGANATAAGAAGAATTTTGTCATACAGTATAGTCAACCAAGTTGGTTTCATGATAGTCGGAATAGGTATAGGAACTGAATTAGCATTAAATGGGACATCTGCTCANGCATTTTCTCATATTATATATAAGGGCTTACTCTTAATGTCAGCAGGAAGCGTTTTGTATGTTACCAGTAAGAGAAATTGCTCTGATGTAGGNGGATTATATAAAACTATGCCTATTACAGCGACCTGCGGGATAATTGGTGCTCTTGCAATATCTGCCCTTCCATTAACGTCTGGTTTTATCTCAAAATCAATGATTGTAGAGGCAAGCTATGAACAAGGGCTTGATTTAGTATGGCANTTTCTATTNATCGGATCTGCTGGNGTATTTTTACATGCGGGCATAAAATTTCCTTGGTTTGTTTTTTTCCATAAAGATAAAAAACTAATAGCTAAAGATCCNCCAATGTTCATGATANTACCAATGATTATTCTTTCAATTTCTTGTATTGTGATCGGTGTATTTCCAAATTTACTTTACTCCATATTACCATTTAGTACATATTATGAGCCCTATACTGGAAATCATGTTGTATCTCAGCTTCATATATTACTCTTCTCTGGATTAGCTTTTTTTATTGCGCTCAAATATCTAGAGAGAACGCTTACAATCACACTTGATATTGATTATTTTTATAGAAAAGAATTCGTTTTCATCAAAAATATATTTGTAAAAATTACCAAATCTCTTGATGAATTATTTGAAAAAATTAAAGGAATAAAAATTGATCAGAGGTTAAGTGTTATAGAGAACACGATTTTGAATCAGTCCACTACCTCAACAATGTTATCAATAATTATGGTTATTGTTCTTCTTGTGTTTTTAGTTAATTTATAATTAACAGCCGCCTATCGTCATTTTATCTATTAACACAGAACCCGTATGTATATTGCCACGCGTATCGTAATCATCACCAATATGAATTATATTTTTAAACATTTCACTTAAATTGGAAGCTACAGTTATACCATTCACAGGATATTTTACTTCACCATTCTTAAAGTAAAAACCAGAAGCTCCTCTAGAATAATCGCCAGTTAGAAGATTGGCGCCACTGCCCATCATTTCAGTTATAATGATACCCTCGTCAACATGACTCAATAGATTGCTTGGCTGATCTTCGACAGATTCTACAATAATATTTGTGATAACGCCGTTACCGGTGCATTCTTGGTTTAGTTTTCTGGCAGAATATGTATCTAAAAGGTACGTTTTCAGAGTACCATTGTCGATAATTGTTTTTTTAGATGTCATAACTCCGTCTGAGTCAAAAGGTCTAGTTCCATTTGCATTAGCAACGCATGGGTCCTCTCTAATTGTAAGAAATTTAGGAAATAATTCGCATCCGAGTTTTTCAACTAAGAAACTTGATTTTTTATATATTGAGTGACCATTAATTGCTGATAAAAATGTGTTAAAAAATGACGAGGCAATTTCCGCAGGAAAGATTATCGGGCAGACTCTGGATGAAATAGTTTTTGCATTTAATCGCGAAACTGCTCTACGTGCAGCTTCTTCGCCAATTGATTCAGCATCTTCTAAATTTGCAAAATCACGTGTTGAAGAATACCAATAATCTCTCTCCATAGATTTTCCTTGTTGTGCAAGCATAATACATGATAAAGAATAATCTGTAGATCGATAGTATCCAAACATATCTTCCGAATTTATAATCATGCATTCATTTTCTGACATAGAGAATGAACTACCTTCAGAGTTAGTAATCTTTTTATCAAAATCAAATCCAGCTGCTTCACATTTCTTAGTGATATCAATTATTTCGTTAATTTCTGGTGAAATTGGATGATATATATCTAAATCTTGTTTTACGTCTTTAATAATATGCTCTTTAGGCAAACCTTGACATGTGTCTCTTTGTGTATTTCTAGCGATATTCGTAGCTTTCTCAAATGCTTTTTTAATACTATCTTTCGATAGATTGTTTGTAGATGCAGTACCTTTTCTATGGTCGTCATAAACTGTAATTGTAAGCGATGTATCATTATGATTTTCTATGTTTTCTAGTTCTCTAGATCGACAATTCAATGATAAACCTANCGAGGTATTNAAGTTGAACTGAGATTGGATATTTTTGTTTGAAGATCTTATAATTTCTAAAATATTTTCTTTATGACCAACAATCTTCCCTGAAAAATCACTCACACTTTTGTGCCTCCGACAGTAATTTCATCGATCTTTAGCGTTGGTTGNCCAACNCCAACAGGAACGCTNTGACCGTCCTTACCACAGGTGCCTACTCCATCATCAAGTTGAAGATCNTCACCTACCATNGAAACTTTGTTTAAAACCTGAGGTCCATTACCGATTANTGTCATACCCTTGATTGGGGATCCTATTTTNCCGTTATTTATTTCATAAGCTTCTGATGCTGTAAATACGAATTGTCCATTAGTTATATCAACTTGNCCCCCTGAGAAATTAACAGCATAAATTCCATTTTGAACTGAAGATATTATTTCTTCTNGTTTATGTGACCCTGGCATCATAAAAGTATTCGTCATACGCGGCATAGGCAGATGAGCATAACTTTCCCTTCGACCGTTGCCTGTGGATTGAGTTTTCATTAACCTGGCATTTAATTTATCTTGCATGTATCCCTTCAAGATCCCGTCTTCAATCAAGACAGTATTCTGAGTTAATGACCCTTCATCATCTATCGATAGAGAACCGCGTCTATTAGCAATGGTTCCATCATCTACAATAGTGCAGAGCTGTGAAGCCACTTTTTGACCAATACAACCTGAATATGCTGACGTTTTTTTTCNATTGAAGTCGCCCTCTAAACCATGTCCTATTGCCTCATGTAGCAGCACACCAGGCCAACCTGGGCCAAGAACAACTGTCATAGATCCTGCTTTACATTCAACTGCTTGAAGATTTACTCTNGCTTGTCTCAATGCCTCATCAGCGAAACGTTTNTAGAAATTATTTTCAAATATCTGATCATAGAAATATCTGCCACCGCCNCCAGCTGATCCNCTCTCTTTTCTATCACCTTTTTTNAGGATTACCATAACATTAAATCTAACTAATGGACGATCATCAGATGCACGCACTCCCTCATTATTAATTACAAACATCGATGTGTGAGAAGCTGCTAAATTCACAATCACTTGCTCTACTAAATTATCTTTAGATCTTATATAGTCATCNACTTTTTTGAGGAAGTTAACTTTCTCTAAATCNGTAATCTTGTCAAGAGGCGANTCTGATTTATATAATTTCGTGTGATTNATTTTATCACCAATAACACACATAGAATCTCCGCCATGNTTAACTATGGATCTAGACATCTTCGCTGATTTTATCAAATCNTCTTCTTCAAAAGTATTGCTATAAGCNAAACCNGTCTTTTCTCCTGATATAGAGCGNATTCCAACACCNCTGTCTATCATAGANGTTCCATTTTTAACCACACCATCCTCAATAGNCCANCTTTCTGATGATGAATACTCAAAATAAATATCTGAAAAATCAATACCNNTTGGGGAAGCGTATGAAATAATCTTNCTGAGTTTTTCATCAGATAAATTATTTTCTGACATGATATTTTCAATTATATTTTTCATTTGTTAATCAATCTTATGTGNTCTAAAACCGGGAATTTTTCTCTAATCGATTGTAATTGTTTTCTGTTTATCTCATNNATGATAAAACCATTACCAGAGTCAAGTCTCTGTAANACTTGACCCCATGGATTAACAATAATTGTATTACCATGAGTTTGTCTACCACTTATATGGTAGCCATCCTGACAAGATGCTACAAAATAACATAGGTTTTCTATCGCTCTCGCNTTTACNAGNGTCTCCCAGTGAACTTTNCCTGTTTGTTCAGTAAATGCTGCGGGTAGAATAAATGTCTCAACACCCTCTTTATGTTGCAAACGAAATAACTCTGGNAATCTTANATCATAGCAACATGCTATACCAGTTATTCCTATAGGTGTCTCTATTACTTTGAANTCCTGACCATGGTTAAATGTNTCTGATTCATTATATGATTCATCTACATCAGGGAGTTTCACATCNAATAAATGTATTTTATTNTANTTATANACAGTATNNCCTTTGTTATCATAAACATATGTAGTTGCTGATACTTTTTTAGGGTTTTTTGTCTTTGTTGGTATNGTCCCAGCCACTATCCATAAATCNTATTTTGAGGCTAACTCTCTTATNAAGTTTTGGACNTTACCNTTTCCATCATCCTCTGCATTTTTAAGAAATTCCTCATCTGNATCAGGCATCAANGAGAAATTCTCTGGNAAGACAACAATTTTAGCATTTGTNNTGGATATTTGTTNAAATATGTCCGACACNACAAGCAAATTCGCTTGTANGTTTGGTCCAGAATTTAATTGAACAGCAGCAATATTTGACATACTAATCTCTCCGAATATTGTAAGGATATATTAATTTTCNAGTTGTTTAAATGGCTNGATCAGTTTTATTTCNGGATTATCCCATGNTCCNGTAATGGTATATTCAACAGCAGCTAGTTCATTAGTATCTATGCCGATTTGCTTCAAGACNTTATCATAGAAAATNGATGCTACNGCACCAATTGGNCCACCTAGAAGTGTTCCAGAAATAAGACTCATAGAAGACAAATCAGGGATATAAGTTAANGTGTGATTNTGGNTTCTTTGCTTTATGTCTGATACACCATCAATAGTCATTTCACCGAACGTNCCTGACAGATTNAAAGATTTCACGCTTGTGATTGAATTCGAAAAGTTGAACTCACCTGACATCTGATCAAAAGATAANCCNGANGAAAAAAAATCACTNAAATCTAACGATAATCTCTTTTGAAGAGAAGCTATGCTGAAAAGGCCTAAAAGCTGGCCAATGACTCTAGTTTCTTTTGTTATTTGTAAAAAATCACCGTTTTCAAGGTTGAGTAAAATTTTTCCATCAAATTCATTTAGTGAAAAACTTTCAGGGGAATTAGGCCATTGTCCAATCATTCTAGAATTCAATTTACCTTTTTTGATCAACTTTTTATACCCAAGATTATTTAGTGACTTACCGAAATTGTTACTATTAAAATTTCCATCAAAAAAAGTCATTTGTCCGGTCTCGTTATCAACCCACTTCCCTTGTCCATTCATTGACAAATTCTGATTTACAAATGATACACTATCTATCGACATACCATCTTTATGTGACGAGGTATTAAAATTGAAATTATTAAATATTCTCTCTCCAAACTTGACTGTCTTGATCTGAACTGACATTGGTGGATATGACTTAGGGTCTCCAGATCCGTTAAATTTATTCATATCAACATACTGAAGTCTTCCATAGACCTTATATGATTCATTCATTTCATCAGGAATTCTTACACTTCCATTAAAGTAGGGTGAGACAATATTTATATTAAGATAATCTGCTCGTTGCGAAAACCTCATATCGTATACATCATATTTTATATCTACATAATTGCTATTAAAGAAATCATGTTTGATCTGTAAGTTTTTTTTATCTTCTTGATTTTTTGTAAATGGGTCAAATAAATCTATACTTAACCCAACCATAGTTGTTTTTAATTCCCCTATTAGTTTTGTCTGATCATTATCCTTTTTATATTTTAAAGTTAGGATTGACTCTGATTCCCCTGAGAGAGAATTCAAAATATCTGAATCTATATATTTTTTAACAGAATCTGATGACAATTTTCCCAGTGCGACTAAACTATATGTGTATT
>PBHH01000016.1 GCA_002720195.1 Gammaproteobacteria bacterium | reverse complement strand
CTTGGAATGATGGTATGACTAGAGTGTTTGACATCTCAGATCCTCATAATGCAAAAGAAGTTTACACTGAGCGAATTGGCGACCAAATCAATATGTTATCTCAAAGCTGGGATGGAAAACGTGTATATTTCACGTCTTCATTGCTAGCTAACTGGGACAAGGCTGATGGCGGCGAAGGAAACGTACAGTACTTCAAGGCTTATGATTATGCTAATGGAAAACTTTCCAAGAAATTTGAAATTGATTTCTTGAAAGAAAAACTTGGATTGCCTCATCAAATGAGATTTGGCGCATATTCTTTATATGCAAAAACACCAAGTAACAAAAATTTGGCTGAACTTAGCCAATAAAATATTGTCATAGTTATTAGTCACCCTCATTGGTGGTAAATAACGTAAAATGGCTGTAGACGTTGGGCCGCTTATCTAATAAGCGGCCTTTCTTTTTTCTCATAAAACATTTAAAATTACTATGTCAGGTAGAAAGACTAAATGGAGAGATTTAAACTATATTTATCACTATTTTTTGTAATGTTTTGTGCGATAAGCTTCGCGCAAAGAACCGAGTATAATATTGCTCCTGGTTACAATCAGTTGAATTTTGAAGCACCTAAGCCTGGCTCATACACTTTAGAAAAATATAATCTTGCCCCTGATGGTAATATTGTTGATGCGAATGGTGAAAGTAAAAACTTACATGATTTATTCGACAATAAAGTTGTTTTACTAAATTTCATGTATAGCACTTGTACCGATGTTAATGGGTGTCCTCTTGCAACTGCAGTATTCCATAAAGTCAGGAACTTACTAAATAAGGACCCTAAGCTTGGTAAACAAGTCAGTTTGATAAGTATGAGTTTTGATCCAGAGAATGATTCACCTGAGGTAATGAAATTGTATGGATATGGCACAGACTCTGGTGTTGTAGATTGGAATTTTTTAACTACTACATCGCCAAATGATTTAGACCCAATTCTTGATGGCTACGGCCAGAGAATCTTAAAGGAATATGACGAAGAGGGAAATTACATAGGATCAATATCACANATTTTAAGGGTNTTNTTAATAGATAAAAATAAGACTGTNAGAAATATATACAGNGTATCTTATCTTCATTCNGATGTTCTTATAAATGATATAAAAACATTAGTTGANCCTNGAACNAAAAATGGNACTGTTGAATCCTCATCTTTAAAACCAATTATNGTTGCNTCAAGTGANTCAATAACATCTACNTTAGANCCNATCATACTTGCNTCTGGNGCTTCACTTGCAAAACCTGGTGACTATAAGGAAGGTTATACAAGNAAGGATTANACTACACAAGCACAATCNCTTCAGAGAGTTGGAAAGNCGACAGACTTACTTGCTAATGCGACTATAAAGCATCTTGGNNTACCATCTTTAAAAACACCTGATGGCACTTTTTTAACAAAAGAAAAAATTGCTCTCGGNAGAAAAATGTTTTTCGANAGAAGACTGTCACACACAGANACAATCTCTTGTGCTATTTGTCATGTNCCAGAGATGGGTTTTGCTCACAACGAATTANGAACTGCTGTGGGAACAGAGGGAAGATCTGTCCCGAGAAACGCGCCTACTGTTNTAAATGTTGGNTTNTTAGCTCGATTTTTTCATGATGGAAGAGAGTCGAGTTTAGAGGANCAAGTGTGGGGACCTATANTGAATCATGATGAAATGGCCATTCCATCTCCAGGCTACCTAATAAACAAAATTAAAGCCATACCGGATTATNANAATCAATTTGAAAANGCTTATGGATCAGCGCCTAACATGGATAANATTAGTCGTGCTTTTGCTGCNTATCAATACAGCTTATTAAGTGCTAATTCTGCATTTGATANATGGTATTATGCAAATGAAAGNAATGCTATTTCNNCTGAAGCNAAGAAAGGTTTTGAAATCTTCACAGGAAAAGGGTCTTGTNTTAGCTGTCATCTTATNAATGATGANTNTGCNCTATTTACAGATGAAAAACTTCANAATACAGGAATTGGNTATGAAGCATCNATGTATGTTGAGCCACCTGTCAAAAAATTAATACTTGCNCCAGGNGTAGAGATAGATGTTGATACTTCAAGTTANAAAGATGACTCTAGNTTTAGAGACGAAATTGCNCCAAANGANTTAGGACTGTATACCATAACCCAAGATCCAAATGATAGATGGAAATTNAGAACTCCTCCNTTGAGAAATGTTGCNATTACAGCTCCTTACATGCATAACGGNGCCCTTTCAACACTNAGNGATGTNNTTGAGTTCTATAANAAAGGAGGAGTCAAAAATGAAGTNTTAAGCCCTCTTATGTTCCCTTTAAATCTAAGTGAAAAAGAAATAGACTATNTAGTAGAGTTCTTGAAAACNCTTANTGGTTCNAATNTAGATGAGCTTATNNTGGANGCTAAAGCNGNTCCGATTGGNGAAATATCACTNAACGATCCTAATTGGTTCCATGANAACAAGCCGAGGTATTAAAANATGCGTATAACAGTATTATCATTTTTTTTAGGATTAACTTTTTATGCCATTCCTATAACCTCTGAATCCAATTCATATTTAATGGATCCAATGCCAAATAAAAAACCAGCCCCTGATTTTGTGCTTATGGGTATGGATGGGGAAGAGCATACACTTAACGATCTTAAAGGAAAGTTTTTATTAGTAAATTTTTGGGCTACATGGTGTACACCTTGTAAAGCTGAGATGCCAACGTTAGAGGCTATTCACAAGAGAATGGATAATGAAAAATTTATTGTTGTTGGTATACATGTTGGTCCAGGACCAGATAACATAGAAAATTACTTAACAATGAATCCTGTAAGTTTCCCCATCTTAATTGATATGGATATTGAATACGATTGGGGTGTTCCAGGCTTGCCAACAACTTTTCTGATTAGCCCAGAGGGTGAAATGCTCTATAGAGCAGTGGGAAAAAGAGATTTTTCATCACCCGACATGGAAAGGTTTTTTGAGAAGTTAGTTAAGAGTCACTTTAATTAGAGATAACAAATATTTCTGAAAGATTACTTTCATCCTTGTGACAACTATATCTGTCAAATCTTACATTGCTCTTAATAACTTTTTTATTTAACAAAGAATTAAGCTCTCTAGCAAAAAACGGGAAGAAATTATATGTGCAACCGTGTGATTTTTTATATTTTTTAGTAAATTTTTTATCTTTGATAATTACCGTTCCTCTTTTAATTTTTTCTCCAAAGCACTTTCCTATTTTCCCTTTTATAACAATCGTACCAGATATCATCTCAATACATGAATGATCTCCGATGTCCCCATCGATAACTATTGTACCCCTTCGAATTCTTTGTAGAGCATGATCGCCAACATTACCTGAAACATAAATGGTTCCATCAGTCATGCCTTCGTTTTTGTGATTAGGTTTACCACACAAATAATTTCCGCAGTTTCCAAATACTTTTATAATCCCATTTTGCATTCCAGATGCTAAGTAATCTAATGTATTACCATAAATAGTTAATAATCCCTTTTTCATTTCACTTCCAACGCAATGTCCAACATTACCATAAATAGTAATTGTTTCTCCTGTAAAAAATTTCCCTATATTATCAATTAAATGATTTGATGACTTTATAACAATATTGTCACTATCATCACCGGTAATAGTAAATATATCTCTCAATCTACATACCTTATTGCCATATAGAACTTCCATATCTTTAATTTCGTTAATTTTAGTATTCTTAAATTGTGAAATTAGGGTCAAGTCTAATCTATATTTTAGGTTAATTTTAGTACGTAGAGTAATTGGCTTCATTTCACTATCTTCTTGAGATAAAATTTATGCTGGCCTAGCTTCCCACCATAATTACCAGCAGAAATAGCTACTATGTCTTTTTTGATTTTTGATTTTTCAATTGCGTATATAGATTCTTTCATTGCCGATTCAATATCAGCTCTTGTCAAACCATTAATAACTATTTCCATCACACATCCTACGTTTTCATTTAGTTGAGTCTCAACCTTTTCTTTAAGAGTGGGACAAAAAGCATCATTTGTAGACGCAATTAGAGCCTTATACCTAGAGCCAACTTTTGAGCCTGATCTAACTACACCGCCCGGGAAAGGTGTTATAATATTTGGGTGTTCTNTTATAGAATCTATTGCTGACTCACATGCTTTTAAACAACTATCTCTATTTTTTGCCAATATAAGAATATTTCCACCNCCAATTGCAGGAACTCTTGCTGTTTTTTCTTCACACAGGAATTCTCCATCCATAACAGGTATTCTCCAAAATCTTTTTCCACCTATTTTTTTTGCAATCTGATGTCCGTCACCAAAATATCTGAGATTTTTACCAAGTGGGATCATATCATCTCCATCTATACCAGAAAACACAGCTGTTGTAGGACATGTTAGAATACATTGACCAACTCTNGTTTCTAATTGTTTCTCTAGTTCACTACGTGACATCGAAAATAATAATACAGAAAAACCAACTCTATTATCTGGAGTTTCAGATTTTTTCATTGAGCGTTCTATGCCAGCTTCTACTCCGCATGCGATGACAGATGTTGCAAAACCTGTAAGTGAAGTAACAGCATTTTTTGCCCAGCGTTGATTATCAGCTGTTACGATAATTCTAGATGCTTTCATATTAAAAGCCTCTGCAAATGTGTTATGTATTGCGATCTTTCTGTTAGTCATTATTTTCTCTTATCCAAACACTCATTAACTTCTACTTCACTGCCNATAAGATTTACCATCTCATCATCTGATATTTTATAATTATTAAGACTAATTGTATGATATTTTTCAAAAAATATTTTCAATTTCTTTTCTATAGTCTTATCGTATTCTGGTTTGACAACCTGAGTTTTNCCCCAAGTGTATTTTTTAATTTTCCCATTATTGACTACAATTTCACCATTTTTTATGACATGAGAAGGATTAGCGAAAAAATCTTCTATATCAGATATTTTTTTATCATAGATGGTTATATCCGCATCTGAACCAGAAGTTAGATTACCTTTGTTGTTGAGACCTAGTATTTTTGCTGGAGCAGATCTTGTCATTATNCAGATTTCTTCTAGCGTATATTCCCTTTTGAGAGACTTAAGAATTGAATGGCTCTGAACGCTTTTTGGAAGTTTCTCGAACATATCATTACGAAAAGATCTGTCCATTAAAAGTTTAATCAAATGNGGATATGATGTAAATGGCGCACCATTAGGATGATCTGTCGTTAAAAATACGTTCCAAGGGTCTTTTACTAATAGAAATATTTCTAGGCCTATTGCCCATTGGAGTGCATTTACAAAACTTTTATCACTGTAGCTGAAAGGTACTACNCCGCAGCCTGCATCACATTCAATATCCATGCACATCCATTTATTTGGATGGGCATGCTTATGATTTTTGTACTGTGACATACTATCCCCAGACATTGTAACAGTTTGACCAAACATAATTTGGCCTACGTCACATGTTAAATTTTTTGTTTTATTNAGATAATTTGAAATTTCCACTGCAGCAGAGGAGAATTTCTTATCTCCATTATTTCCATAACTTTGAAACTGAATATGTGTGAGATGTATAGGTAGATTTTCAGCAGCTTTAATAGTCTCGATAGTAGAAAGATAATTTCCTGGGATGCCAAGATTACTGCAGTGCACATGCAAGGGATGAGGTATTTTTANGTCATAAATTGCTCTCGATAATTTTTGAATAATCTCTCTAGGTGTAACATCATAAAAAGCAGATTTTTCGTCAACATCCAAAGCTCTTTGATTGAATTTGAAAGCGTTTATACCTCCAGGGTTCACAACTTTTACNCCAATACATTGAGATGCAGTTAGAGTGAAGGCTACATAATCATTTATTAATGATTGACTTGCCTTTTTTTTAAGCAGCTCAAGAAAGAAGTCATCATTTCCGATTAATGCATAACCACCTTTATCTATAAATGGNATATCAGACATTTCTGAGTGTGCTTGTCTTGCATTGATAGGNAGCAATGCTGGTTCAAAACAAGATGTATATCCCATTTTAATATATTTCAAACCTGTCTTGATGGTTGTTGGAGCAATTATAGATGAAGAATCATGCCCCGATGTATTCTCAGTATGTAGTTCCTCTAACATCATTCTGGCTATATTAACTTTACCTCCACCNATATGAGTATGCATATCTATTGCGCCTGGCATAATTATTTTATCNCTACAGTCAATTACTCTATCAATTTTTCCATTTATATCTTTTTTATCTACTAACTTTCCTTGTGATATATATAAATCTTTNCTGGTATTTCTAATCTTATTTTTTGGATCAAAAATAATCCCTGATTCTAATTTAATATTCATAATTATTCTCTTACAAGATTATTCAAAATTTCTTTAACTGATAAAAGTCCAACATCTCTAACTTTATCCAAGGCCATAGATACAACATGATCTGTCCTAAACATTATTCCTCTGTGATCAATTCCAGGAATACCCACAGGTATAAAAATATCTGGCTGATATGTGAAGGTAGAGTTTGGATGGCCAATAACAATATTTTTCAAATTCTTATTAATCTGAAGTTTATCAGGATTGATAGTTGAAATATGAACTACTAAATCAGTANTCTTGTTATCAATAATAGATTTACTGTTACAAATGTTTCTATCATGCATAAATTTTTGACCGTTAAATTTTACACGAGCTGGAAAACCAGTAATCCAAGTCATCGTTTGAGATGATGTTGTATCACCAAGTGATCCTGCGATTGGCATACATGCAGCCCTAGTGACTTCATTTCGTTTTAAAACAAAATCAGAAATTGATGATATTATATAATCTGGATTTGATGTAGCATCAAAATCAGATGATGTCCAACTACAAACGAGGTATTTAGAATTCTTTATTAGATTTTTAAGTTTTAATAGCATTGATGTTTTTTTAATCCCNCTCTCAAGTTCACCCAATAGCNCAGGTATTCTATCTAACTCAATGTCTAAGTTTTCTACCCTATGACTCTTCTTCAACNTTCGAATAGTTTTAAGATCAAACTTACCAATTAAAACAAGCGTTCTTTTTTTTGTAGATGAACAGAGACTGTATTTTGGAAATATTACTTTATCAATTATTCTGGGTGATTTAGAAAGTATATTNTTACCAAATAATATAACGAGATCAGATCTATTTTTTGTTTCAGTAAGAGACGTAGCCATGTATCCTTTTCTTTGCATAATCCCTAAATTTCTGTATAGGTGTGAGGAGTTCACATGATCTACTACTGCATTATAACTCGCAGAGAAACTTAAGATTGATCTTACGCCGTCAACATCTGTTCCATGATTGACCACTGTTATATCATTACTTTTATCTAGCATTGATTTTGCAGTTTGAATTGATTTATGAATATCAAGATATTTATTTTTTGCTTTTGCCTGAAGATTGCTACGTTTATTTAAATTAAAATACTCAATCTTATTCGTACAGTTCTTTATTGGCTCTGAGATAACATTTATTGATTTACCATCCGAGCGAATTTTAATGTCATCACAATGAAGCGAACAGAAAGGACATGTTATATACTGTGTTTTATTTGATTTCATTTGATTGTTGTTAAACCATATACTACATTATATCGATATTAGTTTATACTTAAAAGGATAAGAATCTAAAGCTAACAAAACGTATTATATGAAAAAAGCAAATAAGACAATTATTGTAACATCCCCCTCAAGATTACATCTGGGCTTTTATGGGATGAACAATGATTATGGTTACTCATTCGGTAGTATCGGTCTAGCCATTAATGCATTTCANACCGTCATTTCAGCAAAAAAGTCTGTTTCCAATAAATTTAACATAACAGGAAAAAATTTATCTTTAGCTAAAAAATTTGTAAAAAAATATATCTCAGATGATAAATTTGAGATAAATATTCTTTCAAAACCAAACAACCATATAGGTCTAGGATCAGGAACACAGGCATCACTGTGTCTGGTAAGAGCACTAAGTTTATTCTCTGATGCTAAATTATCTCAAGAGCAGTTAATAGAGATATCTAACAGGGGAAGAAGATCAGGGATTGGTATTGGTGCTTTTTATAATGGAGGTTTTATCATAGATGGATGTAAAAAAGATAATGAATTTCCTCATATTTTATACAATGTAAAATTTCCTAGAAAATGGCATGTAATACTCATTAATGATAAATCTATAAAAGGAACTTCTGGTCTCACCGAAGAAAAGTTTTTCAAAGAAAGTTTAGATTATTACAATCATAAGAAACTAAGTAATGAGTTAACAAATATTCTTTTAAGAGGTTTATTCCCAGCGATTTTATATAATGACTTTGACAACTTTTCTAAATGTTTGCATGAATTTCAAAAAAATACCTCGAAGTTCTATTTTAAAAATCAAAAGAAATTTTTCTTGAGTGACGATATCGACAAAGTGATGAAATATGTTTTAAAATCAGGATATCCAGGAATAGGACAAAGTTCATGGGGACCAATATCATATATATTCATGAGATCAAAAAATGAAGCTAAAGATTTAATTAAAAGTATGGAAAATAAGTTCAAATTGTATAATAATCTTAGCTACCATGTTGTTGGAGCAAATAATTCTGGACACAGCATAAAAATAATTGAACCTAAGGAGTAACTAATGGAAAAACCATATCTACTGCACATGATAACACCCGAGAAAAACATAAGCCCATTTGATGCAAATATGGCATTTGATGCAGGATGGAACTCAGTTATACCTTACACAGATGTTTCAATGGATGAAATTCAGGCGTTAGTACAAGATGCAATTTTCTCTCGGTCTCCATCAGCTCTCAAAAGAACGGGAATATTTATTGGCGGCAGAGATACTCATATTGCAATGGACATGCTTGAGGAAACACAAAAACATATGGTCCCACCTTTTGAAGTACCAGTGTTTGCTGACCCAAGTGGTGCATTCACGACTGCAGCAGGGATGGTTGCAAAAACTGAAAAAGCACTCAAAGAGAAATTTAATCAAGATTTCAAAAATCTAAAAATCGCTATTCTTGGTGGCACTGGACCAGTTGGAGTCGCATCAGCAGTAATAAGTTCTAAAGCAGGCAATGATGTAGTTTTAATTGGAAGAAATGCAGAGAAAACTACAAAAGTTGTTGATATTTGTAATGATAGATATGGATCAAAGTCTGTAAAACCAGGTGTTGATAGTGATAAAGAGTCAATTTTAAAAGATGTAGATATTGTTTTTAATACTGGAGCTGCTGGTATACAGCTGATGAATGATGAACAAGTATCTGCAGCTGGAAATTTAAAAATATGCGCAGATGTTAATGCTGTGCCACCTGAGGGGATTGCAGGTGTTGGAGCTATGGATGATGTTGTAGAAATGAAGAACTCCAAATCAAAAGCTTTTGCAATAGGAGCANTAGCAATTGGTAATGTCAAATACAAATCTCAACATGATTGTTTAAAATTGATGCACTCGAGTGATAAGCCTGTGTATTTGCATTTTGAACATGCATTTGAATTTGCTCAAAAAGATGCATGATGAACGCTCTGTAATTCTTATCAGTTATGACACACAGTACCTAGAATCTAAGCTCAAAGAATTGAACTTCATTGTTCATAAAATAGATGCCACCATTCAAAATAACTTTATTCTTCTTAAGGATGAAGAAAAGTTATCGACCTATCTAAAAAAAATTCAATTGACTAATGAGAAAAATTTATGCATCTATGGATCCGGTCTTGAAGGTAAGAATGAAGTTTATTCCACAATCGAAAACNATCTAGAAATATGTGGCAATAGNCTTAATATTATAGAAAAGTGTGGTTATATTAAAAATATTGCATCTGACCTAGCTCTACATAATCTAAGTATACCGAAAACTTATGAGCTAGATGAGACAATAATTAATAAATCAAAAAAATATATATATAAACCTAAGAATAGTTGTGGTGGATACGATATTACTCATGACTCTCCACGATCTTCAAATTTTTATCTACAAGAATTAATTGTTGGAGATGCATACTCCTGCTCTTTTGTTATTCAAGATAATAATTTTATTTTCTTAGGTTTTAATAAACTAATCAATTTAGAGGATCATTCGCATCATCCTTTCATACATGCTGGCGCAATATCCATAGATAATTGTTTCCCTGAAGAATTACTTACTTCTATAAAGAATTTTTCACTATCTATAGGTCTTACCGGATACAATTCTATCGATTTTATTCATGCAGAAGAAAATAGTTATATAATAGATATCAATCCTAGGATCACATCAACATTTAGAATGTATAATGACTTTTATGAAAATGAACTATTAAAAGGTCAGATTCAAGGATATTACAGCAAGTGTGTTCTTGAGAAAAACCTCAATAAATGCTTTGCTTTTGTTCATGNTTACGCACGGCAAGATTTTGTTTTCAAACACGATCAAAATAATCTTGGATTTACAATAAATCTTCCTAATGAAGGTGATCTCATTACACAAGGAAGCCCAATATTTACTATAGTATCTGAGGGTGAAAATTATCACAGTAATTTGAAATCTATGCAGAGTCTAATAAAAATAACGAAAAAATACTATGATATTTATGATATATTGTTGTAATGTCAGAAAAACTAAGCATTAACAAAACTACAAAACCACTAGTCGAGAAACTTATTGAGAAATCTCACGAACTCAACCTCGCCATTGATACTTCAGATGGTGGAGCTAAAATTATTGATGCAGGGATNACTGCAACAGGATGTTTAGAGTCAGGTAAATTAATTACTGAAATATGTATGGGTGGGTTAGGTAGAGTTTCTCTTTCGATGACTAATGGTATTGAGGAATGGCCACTATCAATACATGTGCATAGTACAAATCCTGTTTTAAGTTGCTTAGCTAGTCAATATGCTGGATGGAATTTATCATTTGTGAAAGAAGAGGATAATTTTAATGCTCTTGGATCTGGTCCATGCAGAGCATTAGCTCAAAAGGAAGAAATTTTCAAAGATATAGGTTATGAAGATAAATTTTTTTCAACTGTCGTTGTAATGGAAGTTGATAGAAAGCCTCCACAAGAGATTATTGACAAGATAACAACAGACTGTAGTGTTAGTGAAAAAAACTTAACTATTATTTTAACACCAACACGATCTCTATCTGGTTGTGTGCAAGTAGTTGGTAGAGTTCTTGAAGTAGGGATGCATAAGTTACATGAAATCGGATTTCCTTTATCAAAGGTAGTTGATGGGTTCGGATCAGCACCAATACCTCCTCCCGCACCTGATTTTTTGATTGGTATGGGTAGAACAAATGACTCGATATTATACGGTGGACAGGTTCATTTATATGTTGATGTCGATGATGATGAAGCTTACGAGNTAGCTAAAAGATTGCCAAGTTCTACATCCAAAGACTATGGAAAACCTTTTGCGGATGTCTTTAAGGAATATAAATATGATTTTTATAAAATTGACAAACTATTATTCAGTCCAGCTAAAGTCATAGTTACTACTCTCAAAACTGGAAAAACATTTGTGAGTGGTGAAATAGATAAAGAATTAGTCAATAGATCTTTTAATAAATGAAAAAAGTTATAATCCTGTCAAATAAAATTGGCTGGCACTGTAATCAAATTCGAGACCACGCAGAGAAACAAGGTTATTCAGTAAATATTTTAGATATAAGAGAACTTTCCTTGCACCTAGAAAACGAAACCGTGAATGTAATTGGCCCGGATAATGAAATAATAAAGTATACAAATATATTAATAAGACACATACCTGGAGGTACTCTAGAAGAAATTATTTATTATCTTAATATTTTGAAAGCACTAGAAATNAACCAGTGTAATGTGATTAATAAAGCAGATCTAATTGAAAAAACAGTTGATAAAGCTTACACAACAATGTTGTTAAGTAAATACAATATTTTAACTCCTGATACATGGGTTGTGAGAGATATAGATATCCTCACCAAAAAATTCGATTCAATTATTAAAGATAGTGAGTTAATTTATAAACCTATGTTTGGATCACAGGGAGAGAATATTACTAAAATAACTACACTAGATGATATCAATAAGATAAATAATCAGAGCAATATTTTTTATATACAGCGTTTCATTAAAACAAATCCATCGCATGATTACAGAGTGTTAATAATAAAAGGCAAAAAAGAAAAAAGTATTTACGCAATGACTAGATATGGCAAAACGTACATCAATAACTATTCATCAGGNGCAAAGTGTGTGCCTTTAACATTTGATAAGCAAATCATTAGAATAGCTACTACTGTCGCGGATTTATTTGATTTACCAATATGCGGAGTAGATTTAATTAAAGATGATAAAAATCTTTACGTGCTTGAGGTAAACAGTGTTCCTGCCTGGAAAGGAATGCAATCTACCGTTAAAGAGAATATCTCTAGTTCAATTGTGAACCACCTTTTTATGGATATTGATGAAACAGAAAATATACAGAAGAAAATTTAGAGCAAATGGGACCAGAATATCTTATAATGCGTTCTGATCGAGAGGTCGAAATTATTCAAAAAGCATATCTGTATGCATGCTCCAAAGATGTTGAGGTTATTAAACCTGGGAATGTTAATATAGATTATCCACATGACGATACTTCAGCACATGATTTTTTGAGAAGCGCTCATGATAGCACCAAGTTTCTTTTCGATAAATATTTGAGCTTAGGTGAGCGTTTATACATGTCGGTTAAAGCCTCTAGAGAAAATATCTCTTCTAATACGAACCTTGGAATACTGATTTTAGTTTGCCCAATCATACAATCACTATTAGTTTCAAATAAAAAATATCTTCCTGATGCACTCCAAGATGTAATTGATAATTCATCAAAAGCAGACACAAAACTATTATGTGAGGCAATTAATATTGCAAACCCAGGTGGTTTAGGAACAAGCCCTAAATTGGACACAAAATTACTTCCATCTGTAAGTATTAACGAGATAATGCAAGAATCATCGTCATACGATAGACTATCACTCCAGTACTGCACCAAATATGGCGATATTCTGGATTTTGTTGTTCCCAAAATAAGGGAGTATAGGAAAAACATAGAAAATACTGACTATTTACTCTCTATTGTCTTTCTTGAAATCATGGCTAATATACCAGACACTCATATTAGACGTAAATTTGGTGAGAAAATAGCAAAAAAGACTAGTAATCAAGCCTCTGATTTGATAAAAATAATAAATAAGGAACGTAGTCACGCGAAATCACTATCTTTGATATGTGAGCTTGACTATGAATATAAGAATAAAGGAATTAATCCGGGGACTACCGCAGATTTACTACTTACCGGTATCATGATCGAAAGATTGTTACGTTTACCATAGTATGGATCATCGCGTATAACCACTAACAAAAAAATAGGAGATAATAATGGCAGTAATCGATAAAGTACTAACAGGCGAAAGTCTTGTAGTTACAGAAGGTGGCGACAATGAGATCGCTCATATTGATTTAATTATGGGCCCACGTGGCTCAGCAGCTGAGGATGCATTTTGTAATACTCTTTGTAACAACAAAGATGGCTTTACGTCATTGCTTGCAGTTTCTCAACCAAACTTAATGGTAAAGCCTGCTACTGTAATGTTTAATAAAGTGACAATCAAAGGCGCTAAGCAAGCAGTTCAAATGTTCGGACCTGCTCAAGCAGCGGTTTCTATGGCGGTTGCTGATAGTGTAAAGGATGGAACAATTCCAGCAGCAGAAGCAAATGATTGTTTTATATGTGTAGGTGTCTTTATTCATTGGGATGCTAATGACGATAAAAGAATCTATGACTATAACTATCAAGCAGTCAAGGAAGCGATTGAAAGAGCTGTAAAAGGCACTCCAACTGCTGATGAAGTAGTTGCAAATGCAGATGCAAAGCAACATCCATTTTCTGGACAAGCTTAAATCTGATTAGAGAGATAAACCGGCCTATTTCTATAGGCCGGTTTTTTCTTTTCTGATAAATAATTTTCCTATTATATCTTTATGTAATATAGATGAAACAAGAACTCCTTTAACACCCAGATTCTTAGCTTTATGAATATCAAAGGTATTTTTAATACCTCCAGCAATATAAAAATCATGTTTCTTTTGATACTTAATAAATTTTTTAAGTATTTTAAAGTTTAAGGTCTCACTTGAACCTACTTGTAATAGATCCATTAGTATTATTTTCTTCGGCAAATTTCTTGATAGTTTTGGTAAACACATATTACCTATGATTTTTTCACGAAAATCAAATGAGCAAATATAATTTTCTTTATTGTTATTACTCAGATCAAATCCCGAAGACTTTTCACTACAAAAAACTGAGTAATAATTGGTATATCGTTTACTTAGGTTAAGTTTATTCAATCCTGCATCGATCCAAAATTCTATATCAGCATTATTTTTTATAATAGAATCGATTATTTTATGATTAGCCTTACCATTGATAATCGCATCTAGATCAGCCATATAAATAATTTTTGGTTTAAATTTTTCTTTAATAATATTTATTATATCTCTTGGGTCGGTACTATTGTATAATTTATAATTAATGGGTTGATATAGATGTCTTTTCCCTTTTACAGCGACAACAACATTACTCTTATAAATATCTAGAACCGGAATTATATCCATAATATGCAAAAAATACTAATATACGAATATATTACAGGAGGTGGGTTAATTAATGAAGAGCTATATAGCCCACTTCTGATTGAGGCTAAAAAAATATCAGATTTCATAATTGATGAGTTCTCATCCAGTGAAAAATATCATGTAGAATACTTTTGTGATCATCGGATAAAACCAAATAAAAAATGTAAATCGATAAAGATAACAAATGAATCGCAGCTATATGATAAAAGAGTGCTTAGTCGGTTTGATTTAATACTACCTATTATGCCTGAGGAAGATTTCAAATTATATTCGTATTGCGAATTCTTGCAACTTAATAATTATCCTACTCTNATTTCTGATTACAAAACCATAGGAATTACTTCTGATAAGTATAAATTCTTTGAACATTGTCTGACATATAATATTCCAACCATACAAACATACTTGGAAAATGTACCAGATTCTAATAGTGAGAATATTTATATTGAGAAGGATAGGTATGGAGTAGGATGTTCACATGTGAAAAAAATAAATGGTCATTCATGTGATAATAATTCAGACTATTTATATCANCCATTTATTGATGGTGAACATTTTAGCACGTGTGTAGTATTNGGGAGGAAAGATTTCAAGATATTGACAATTAATAAACAAAATATCAAATATGACAGTGATAATAATATTCATTTGTCATCTCTAAAGGTTAATGTCAANTTTGATAAGTTTCTATGCCTATACGAGATAGTCATGAGGATTCATTATTCTCTGCCATCTCTTTATGGTTATGTCGGAATTGATTTTATACTACATGAAAATAATATCTTAATTGTAGAAATTAATCCCAGATTGACAACATCATTTACTGGTATCCCACACTCAATNGGAATAAATATAGCAAACAGGAATTTATTAATGAGCAAACAAATATTTAACCCGAAATCAACCACGATAAATCTATGAAGCTAAAAAAAACAATTATTGGATGGGATATAGGTGGCGCTCATATTAAAAGTTGTGTCTTAAATGGTAAAACAGCACAATGTCGTGTAAATCTGTGTGAGTTATGGAAAGATACTAATCTGGAAGACCATATTCACCGTATAAATAAAAAATACCATAAAACCAAAAGNGCAGTTAATGTGATTACAATGTCAGGCGAAATGTGTGATGGCTTTATAAATAGAAAACAGGGGGTAAAGAATATTCTTTCTAAATTTGATAAATACCCAGATTCTTTTGTGTACACCACACAAAATGGATTAGTAAGACTTGGAAAAAAAAGAATTGATTACTCGACAATAGCTTCAGCAAATTGGCATATTATTGCAAGCTATATGAAAAATAAAGTCAAGTCTTCGATTGTAATTGATTTAGGATCTACAACAACGGATTATATAATTATCAAAAATAATAAAATAATCAATCAAAGACATGATGACTTCTCAGGATTAAAATACAAAGAACTTGATTATACTGGTTTCTTAAGGACGCCTTGTTTCGCTATTTGTGATCATATTAAGATAAGGAATCAAAAATATCAATTAATCCCTGAAAACTTTTCAGCGTTGTCAGATGTGTATACTATTCTTGGGTTACTTCCTAAACAACTTAACTATAGTTCTACCTGTGATAACAGGAGCAAATCCCTGGAAAATTCATATCGTAGATTATCGAGAACTTTTGGGATAGATTATATTAAACAAAACGAGACGTTCTTACTACAAGCTTCAAAAATAATCGCTAAANTACATTATGATAAAATATCTAAGGTTATTATATATCATGTCAAAAAAAATCATTTTATTAATAAAAATGTTAAGATTATAGGTGCTGGAGTTGGTGAAATAGTCTTAAGGGAAATATGCAAAAAAAATAATATATCGTATATAAGTTTTTCTGATTTTTTTAACACAGATGCATCATCTAAACATATTACTCCTACGCATCTAGCNCCAGCATATATTCTTACAAGAATAATGACAGAGGATTATTATGCTGAATAAATTATATTTTGATTATCACAATGACCCTAAAGAGCTTTTTGCAGTCATCGAGCCAAGAGATTGGTCAGTTTTGTTAGATAGTCATGCTAAACAATTTACAGATCAACGTTTTGATATAATGACCTCTGATCCTATAAAAAAAATATATGGTAGAGGCTCAAAAACAATACTGGAGACGAAGACAGCTAAAGAGGAGCATATCTGTGACCCAATTGATTTACTAAGCGACCAAATGACCTTTAATCAATCTTCTGAGAGTACAATACCTTTTACAGGTGGAGCGATTGGNTTTGCATCATATGATCAAGGCAATATATATGAAAACATAAAACAGAATAATGATGATTTCAATATTCCATATGTAGCATTTGGTATTTATGATTGGGCATTGATAATTGACCATAAGGATAAAAAAACAATACTTATATTTCAAAATAAAAATGAAATTGTTAACAACATAATAGAATATCTATCAAAACAAAAAAATGGAAATGATAGACACACTTATACTATTTCTTCAGATTGTATTTCTAATACGTCATTTAGTGAATATGAAAAGAAATTTACTAAAATCAAGTCGTATATTGAAAATGGTGACTGTTATCAAATTAATTTTGCACAGAGATTTATGCTTAATTATGAAGGTAGTCCATGGGCAATCTATAAAGATCTTTCACAATCATACGGAGCTCCTTATTCAGCTTATCTAAGTTTTCCGTTTGCAAAAATCATGTCTTTTTCCCCGGAAAGATTTATCCATCAAAAAGATTGCATCGTCGAAACCAAACCTATCAAAGGGACGAGACCCGTATCTTCAAATGAGAGTGAAAATAATGAATTCATAGAGGAATTAAGAGGTTCTGATAAAGAGAAGGCTGAAAACTTAATGATTGTAGATTTACTTAGAAATGATTTTGGAAGAACTTGTGAGATGGGTTCAGTAAAAGTAACATCTTTATTTGATATTGAGACATTTGCTAACGTACATCATCTTGTGAGTACAGTACAAGGAAAACTAAAAAATAAAGAAAAAATATTTGATTTGCTCAAAGGTTGTTTTCCTGGAGGATCAATCACTGGGGCACCAAAAATAAGAGCAATGCAAATAATCAATGAATTAGAGGTTAGTAATCGTGGCATTTACTGTGGCTCAATTGGTTATATAAGTACAAATAGTAGGTGTGATGTAAACATTGCAATTCGAACGGCTCTNTCCGTAGATAACACTCTTTATTTTTGGGGTGGAGGAGGAATTACTTTTGATTCAGATGTAAATTCTGAGTACAAAGAGACGCTTGATAAAATCAGACCTTTTCTAGATTGTTTTAGACGCTAGAGCAAACTCTCGGAACACTCTTTTNATTTGTGAAGCATCCAGGTCAAATCTATCTGATGTTTTCTTNCATAATTGTCCTCTAAAACCCATAAAATTAGGATTCATTTTGTGGATTGAAGCGATATCTTTTATCTTGAGTGACCCAGCTATACCACTCGTCATTTTGTAATGTTTAGCTGTTTTGATAAATGAAATAAAAGTATTGTCTGGAAAAACTTCAATGATAGATTTGTTATCCTTTTTCATGGTGTCTAACATAACTCCCTTATATCCTATATTGGAGAGTTCTTTTATAATATTTATATTGATTGCATCGTCAGCAAATAAGACACAAATAGGCTTGGTATCTCTAAAATCTATTGCTTTTAAAAGACGTTGATGATTACCTATCTCTTTTTTAGAAAAAAATCCTATTTTTACATAATCAATTTTATTATTGATTACCGAATTTATATTATAAAGCATCTTTTTATTATATGGGTTTAAATCATTACCCATTGTCACGCTTATTGTCGAATCCTCAAGGTAATCTTTGATCTTTTCTACATTCTCACACCCAGCAAACCCCATAGGAGGTTCAGATATATTCTTTATATCTATAATATCGATATTCATTCTTTTCACAATCTTTGCTTCACAAATATTTTTTATACTTGCAAGCATTTTAACTGTCATTATTATTTTCCTCAAAAATTCTAATTTTTTTCTCAATCCAATTCCATGCCTCAAGCTCCTTCTCACCTGCTGTTTTATCTAGACCTATTTTCAAATAATTTATTTCATCTTTAATCTTATTTAGAGGAATCATCCCGAGTCTACTTGTTAATACAGATGCTTCTATGACTGAGAATTGAGCACGATTGAACCCNAGAAATGGCTCAAATGATTCTTTATGGGAAATTATACACTTCAATTCTGGTCTAACCTCGTGATCAATATGACTATCAAGATCCACGTAATAATAAGAATTTGCATTNGATAATCTATTTACCTTCTTATTATCTACACCCTCTAATGACCAGTCAGTTTTTTCTCTTGTAACAATTCCTGCAAAAACTCTTACATCCTCTACGAAATTGACAACCGCTTGTTTAACTTGAAGTAAATTATCAAGAGTTTTTGATGGTTTGAATGGTTTTATGATAACATTTTCACCTATTATATTAATTCCCATTGGTGCGACATGATGATTCCCATCTGAATCACAGCTAGTAATTATTATTTCATGTATCTTCATTTTTTTTCTTTTTATAGGTAGACCTTGTTTCTTTAAACTCTAATTTATCGTCAAACTCCTTATTAACTAAACAGCCCCAGTCTAATTCTTCATCTTGTTCGTAATCTTTCCCCAATTGATACGCAATCTGCGCTCTGGCTAATTCAATACCGAGATAATATGCATGCCCGATATCACCTTCTACATCAATGAAATCATAAAAATCATACGGATCAGTTGCAACAATTTTGCCTTTTTTATTAAACAAGTGTATCCCATCATCAGACATAATTATCCTATAATTTTTATCTTTCACTTGTTNATAAAGATGATCTATATCGGCCTTATCCATCNTGTTTTTATCAGAAGCATGATTGACAAGAAGGCCCGGATTAATATGTTTAGGTGTGATATTATTCGATGAAGCTGCATACATAATCCTTCTTGCTAAATCCGTCTCTTTTATTACAGTTCTACAATGATTACTTACTTGTGCAGTCAGTATATGGTTTATTTTAAGTTCTGTTATGATTCCCATTAACATTGCAGTTATACCTGTTGTATCTGCATGAGTAAGCTCAGTAAGGTTTCCAATACCCATCATGATATCGATTTTCGGATAGTCTTTCCTAAGCTGATGATACCTTACTAGAGAATTTGTAAAACCGTAATTAATTGGATCAAGTATTGGGTCAGCTATGAACTTCTTGTTCTCTTTAATGCATTTATCAATACACCAATACAAGCTATCAATATCATCAGTTGAGTTTGGTATAAGTACTGGCGTAGCATCAATAGATTCAATAATATTGATGTTTTCTTTTTTTAAACTAAGGACATAATCAGCACCAGATTTTGAACCNTCTACAATTTCTTCTAAATTATGTGAATCAACGCTAACATAGAATTTATTCTTCTTTAATTCTTGGATAGTTTCAGATAAATGAGGGAAGGGTTGATTGGGAAGGCAGCCGATATCAATAATTTCAGCACCNTCCCTACGGTAGCTTTCTGCGAGTATAAGAATATCTGGAATGCTGAGAAAAGGAGCGTCAGTTATTTCAGCGAAAATGTGTACCTCATAGCTAGTTAAGTCATACTTAAGACTCTCACCGCCAAACATGGCAGGAAGGTCTTTAAGTTCCTCTGGGCCACGCTCCACTTTTACTCCAAGACTTTTTTCTAACGCAGCGATATCACCTCTGACTTTACCCGGTAAGATTATTTTATCAAAACCCTGAACTGAATCTATTTTTTTTGATAATAATTCTGTTGTAAGTAAAGCAGCAACATTGATATTAATGCAACGTATCTCGTATGTAAAATCTATATCTTTTATCGTATCAAGTACTTTTGATAGATTTCTTTCTGCAAGTTTTCCAGTGATAAAAAGGTAATGCATATTACTTATTTAATTTTCTCAAGTGCAATTTTTAAATCCTTGATATTATCAACAACATCAACATCTTCAAAGCATTTAAGTTTCTCATAATTATCAAGCTCTACTTTTCTTGGGTAGAGCGTGACTATATTCTTTGGAGCTTGAGTGATTACGGTAGGTTCAGTATCACATGCAAAGACAATAGAGTGGATCCTGCATTTACCAGCTTGAGCAAACATATTAGTAATTAGATTATCTGAGAAACCAAATGCCATTTGAGCAACCGTATTAGATGTTGCTGGAGAAATAACAAGACATTTATAAACTCCTTCATATAAAAGACTTACGGGAGCAGAACTTGCAGTGACATCCTTAAAAACTTTCATGCCTTTTTTCTTAAAATTTTTAAGATCATAGTCATACCATTTNAATACCTCTTCTCCGGCTTTACTCAAAAATAAGTCAACATCATCGAGTTTATCTATTAAATCCATGGATTCTTTNAGATAATGTCCAGATCCAGTTATGCCCCAAGCTATTCTCTGTTTGTCATTCATTTAGTGATTCTCGCTTTAATTCTACTTTTGTATTTAATCAAATCTTCATTATTGTTTATGTTAACAAAAATATCTGGTAGATCCGAAAAATCAACCAAGCTAAAACTCTCTTGAGTATACCATTGATCTATTTTTCTTTTACCACCATCGAGGAATTTTTTCAGGCTGTCTNTATAATCTTTTGGTATTAAAGCATGAACCGGCTGGATCCTATCATTAGAAAATGCACATTTTATTTTTTTTTCGTGCAGATCTTTAATCATTCTAGAAAAGTAAAGCTCAGATACGAATGGGCAATCNCATGGTATTGTAAGTAGATATTCAGTTTTAATATTTAATAGTCCTGAATATATACCTGCTAATGGACCTTGATAATNATCGATTACATCTTGTACAATATTCACATTAAGTTCACTGTATGTTNCAATATTTCGATTTGCATTGATATAAACATTTTTTGTAACCTTGGAAGCCAAATCAANAAGATGATTGATAATATAGTTACCATCAATCATTATTAATCCTTTATCTGNACCGTCCATTCTTGTGCCTCTCCCACCAGCTAAAATCATTATGCTAATTTCTTCATGTTTAGGTATCATGTCTTCATTTTATCATTAGTAAATACAAAACTTATATAATAAAATTGTAAATCATGAATATTAGCCAAATTCACCTTGCACCTATGGTCGGAAGAACAGATTTTTTCTTTAGAGCGCTTATTAGGATCCTATCGAAAGAAATCAATCTTTACACTGAAATGATAACCTGTGACACATTTATTCATACAGATAGAAAGGACTATAAAGTTCATCCGGAAGAACATTTTATAGCCATTCAGCTTGCAGGTTCTAAGCCAGAGATGTTTTCTAAGTGCGCTAGTATGGTAAAGGACAATCATTACGATGAAATAAATATCAATGTTGGATGTCCTAGCAGTAAGGTAGTTAAAGGTGAGTTTGGTGCGTGCTTAATGAAATCACCTGATCTACTTGCTGAAATTATCCAATCAATTAAAAGCCAGGTTGATTTGCCAGTATCAATTAAAACAAGGCTTGGGCTTGATTATGATGAAGATCTTAGTTTACTGATTGAACTTATTGACAAAACTAGCGAAGCTGGCTGTCGCAAATTCATAATTCATGCAAGGAATGCAATTTTAGGAGGGATGAGCCCGAAGAAAAATAGGAGTATACCAAGTATCAGATATCATGACGCACTCCAGATAAAAAATAAATATCCACATTTACAATTCATACTAAATGGAGAAATTAATGACCTAGAAACTATAGGTATGTATGTTGAAACATTTGATGGTTTGATGATAGGAAGGAAAATTTATGATGACCCGATGTTTCTACAAAATATATATCGAGGTAGTAATGACATGCCCAAACTATCTAGAACAGAAGTGCTTGACATGTACTTACAGACTATCAGTCCTCACATGAAGGGAAAATCAAATTATATTTTATTAAGACATTTATTTGGTTTACACTATAATACACCTAGTTCAAAAAAATGGAAAAAGCTTTTACATGAGGTTATACAAGAAGAACAAAGTATAAATCGATTATTAGAATTCAAGGAAAATTAAATGAAAAAAAAATTATCACAGAAAGCAGATAAATATGAACTTTATGAGGAAGCTGTCCAGAATGTTGACTTCGAGGTAGACTTTTATCAAAAAATGTTCAAAAAATATTCCTCTCGTAAGGCTAAAGACTTACGTGAAGATTTTTGTGCATCTGCAAAAATATCATCAAAATGGGTCAGTGAATGTGAAGATCATTTCGCATATGCTATTGATCTCGATGAAAAAATTCTTAAATATGCAAAGAAAATCAGCCAAGATGACTTAACTATTAACCAAACGAAAAGGCTTAGGTTTATCAAAGCTAATTCAATTAACTATTCATCACCAAAAGTAGATATAGTAAGTGCATGTAATTTTAGCTACTGGGTTTTTAAAAAAAGAGATCAACTTATAAAATACTTTAAAAATAGTCATCGATGTCTCAAAAAAGATGGTTTATTTATACTAGATGCATTTGGTGGCTATGAGGCCCATCAAGAATTGGAAGAAAGAACTAAATATAAAAATTTTACATATGTCTGGGATCAAGATTCATTTAACCCTATTACGAACGATCTTACTTGTTTTATTCATTTTGAGTTTAAGGATAAATCAAGTATAAATAAAGCTTTTAGATATGACTGGAGGTTATGGTCTCTACAGGAAATAAAAGAGTGCCTAAATGAGGCAGGATTTAAAACTGTCGATGTTTATATGCAAGGGTGGGATGAAAAAAAAGATGAAGAAACTGAGAGATTTTACAAAATGAAAAAATGTGATGCTGACCCTGGTTGGCTTGCTTATATCATTGCTAAAAAGTAATCATATCCATTGATTTAGAAAATTATCGATTTATAATAATTTTGAGAGCTAGCTATGTGATTGCTACAAATGTAGAGGAAAGTCCGGGCTCCATGGGCAATGACGCCAGGTAACACCTGGGAGACGTAAGTCTACGGAAAGTGCTACAGAGAACAACCGCTGTATTACAGTAAGGGTGAAAAGGTGAGGTAAGAGCTCACCGCTGAGACAGGTAACTGATTCAGGCAGAGCAAACCCCGTCAGGAGCAAGGCAAATTTACAGGATATGTTTAGCCCTAAACTAACTGTATGGTATGCTGCTTGAGGTTATTGGCGACAATAATCCCAGATAAATAATCACACACGACAGAACCCGGCTTATCGGCTAGCTCTTTATCCTTTTTAAGTATATTGTGTAAGTTACTGTATTATAATAATTTTTTTTGTCTATCTAAGATTTCCGTCCAATAATCAATACAATATTGAATCTTAATTACTTGCATGTGGTAAAAAAAAGCCATATAGTGTTGATATATGGTAAAAAATGTATTTTTGTGGGAATTACTGGTAAATATGTTTAAAGGTATTACAAATATTAGTCTTGATACGAAGGGGAGGTTAACNATACCGACNAAATATAGGTCTATCATTAATGATTTATCGAGCGGGAAAATGGTTATTACCATAGATTCTGANGAGAAATGTCTNCTCNTATACCCAAATACNTCATGGAATAAAATACAANAGAAAATCAATGATTTGCCAACCTTTAATAAAAATGCNAGACGAATTCAGAGACTACTTATCGGACATGCCGANGATATTGAGATGGANTCTAACGGAAGNATTCTTATATCGAAACCACTTCGTGTTTTTTCNGAAATGATTAAAAAGATTACGATGATTGGNCAAGGCGAGAAATTCGAAATATGGAGCGATGATCTATGGGAGAGNAGGGTTTCAAAATGGAGAGCTGAAGAAACCGAAGAATCTCAGGAATCNATTCTAATGGANATAAAAATCTGATGAGCTTATCAAGNTCATATCGAGTNTTAGGCATTAAAGGNAATGANGACATTAAAATGATTAANCGAATATATAAGAAATTTGCTCATAAGTATCATCCNGATAAAACACGCGATGATTCAAAATCNTTNCAGATGTTCATAGACGCAAAGCAAGCATATGAGTTAATAATNAAACATAGGATGCATCAAAAATGACAAANCATATACCAGTTTTACTAGAGGAATCTGTAAAAGCTCTCAATATTGTNAATNATGGATGTTACATAGATGCNACATTTGGATCNGGAGGACATTCCTCTAGTATCTTNAGTAAACTTGGNGACAAAGGGAGATTATTTTCTTTAGATAAAGATTTAGACGCAATAANTTCCTCNGAAGCAAGATCATTAACTGATTCTAGATTTGCCATAGAGCATGGATGCTTTTCTAATCTNGAGGATTTCACNCATAAATGGGGCGTGCATGGATCTGTAAATGGGATTCTTTTTGATTTAGGNGTTTCCTCATATCATTTCGATTCTGCAGAACGTGGATTTAGTTTCGATAATGATGGTGATATAGATATGAGATANGATCAATCAAGAGGTNTTAACGCATACGATTGGATACGTGATACAGATGAGAAAGAATTAGCAGATGTTATTTGGCGATATGGTGANGAACGATATTCAAGAAGAATTGCAAGAGCGATAGTAAACGCTAGANAATTAGGANACATCCGAACAACTCATCAATTAGCTGANATCATAAATAAATCTATNCCAAAAACAGATCATAAAAAAAATAATGCAACAAGAACTTTTCAAGCAATAAGAATTTTTGTGAATAAAGAGCTAGATGTACTCAAAAAAGCTCTAAAAGATTCGTATGAGATTCTTGCTCCAAAAGGAAGATTAGNGTTAATTACTTATCATTCATTAGAGGATAGAGTTATAAAAGATTTTCTNGTTCACACAGATGAGAGTAAATCGTTACCTAAAAAAATGCCTGTNAAAAATGATTTTTTNATGAAAATGTTCAACCTGATTTCTAAATCAATAAAACCGACTGCAAGTGAGATAAATTCTAATAAAAGAGCAAGGTCCGCAAAATTAAATATTTTAGAGAGATGTTTATGAAAATAATCTTAAATTTTCTAATTGTGTTATCAATTGCNATGTCAGCTTTCTTTGTAGTTTACATAAAGCATTTGAATCGTATATTAAACATCGAAATTGAGGTAATTGATAGAGATCTATCAAATAAGGTTAATGAGTACAAAGTTCTAATGAATAAAAAAACCCGAATATTAAACGAACGTCTTTCAGATGAGAGATTGAAAGAAAATTTGGGTATGAGACTACCTCGAAGGGAAGAGGTAATTTATTTGAATTCAGTTGAATGATCGGAGGTGAAATATGTTTGAATTAGTCAACGAATATAATCAAAATGCGGTAATTAAAGTCATCGGTGTAGGTGGTGGCGGCGGTAATGCTGTAATGTCAATGTTAGAATCCAGAATTCATGGAGCTGAATTCATTCTTGCAAATACAGATAGTCAGGCACTCAAAGATGTCCGTGGAGCAACTATGATACAGATTGGATCTGATATCACTAAAGGTCTCGGCGCAGGTGCGGATCCTGAAAAGGGTAGACAAGCTGCATTAGAGGCGAAAGAAGAGCTTTCAGATGCCATCATGGGAGCTGATATGCTGTTTATAGCTGCAGGTATGGGTGGAGGCACAGGAACAGGAGCTGCTCCAGTAATAGCCCAAATAGCAAGAGATGCAGGTATACTTACTGTTGCTGTAGTATCTAAACCATACGACTTTGAAGGAAGTAAGAGAATGCAATATGCTGAGGAAGGTATTGAAGCTCTGAGTGAATGGGTAGATTCCCTTATAGTAATACCAAACGAAAAACTTTCTGAAGTATATGGAGGAGATAACTCTATTTTTAGCTCATTTGATAACGCAAATGATGTACTGAGAGGAGCAGTGAAAGGCATAGCTGAAATAATTACGATCCGTGGTTTTATAAATGTAGATTTTGCGGATGTTAGAACAGTAATGTCGGGAAGAGGAAAGGCGATGATGGGTTCGGGTGTTTCATCTGGAGCTAATAGAGCGGAAGAGGCAGTTAATGCTGCTTTAAGTAGTCCTTTACTTGAGAACATTGATCTAAATAATGCTAGCGGTGTTTTAGTTAATATTACAGCTGGAGCAGATCTCTCATCAAAGGAGTTCAGTGCAATTGGAGATAAAGTTAAAGAAATAGCTGATGATTCTGCAACAATTATTATTGGATGCATCAAAGAAGAGGATAACTTAGGTGATCTTCGTGTGACAATTGTAGCAACTGGATTTGATACTGCAGATGACTCGCAGTTATCTGGTGAAGGAAGCGCGNTTAGTGAAAATCCGAATAACTCAAATGTAACATCTGACTTACCGGGTTTAACAGAGGGATTAAATGATTCAGCTAACAATGCTTCAAATTTTTCATCTGAAGTATTNCCAGATGCTGATTCAGATAATCTTGATGTACCTGCATTCCTAAGGCAGCAAGCAGATTAGTAATAAAAAAACAAAGACAATAGCCTCCTGGAGACAATATTTTTTTTATATTATTGTCTCCACGCTATTTTTTTTAATGCTAACGAGAATCCTGTTACTTCAGGGTTTCGAAACTGATTGCTTTTTTATAAATAGTGAGTCATGCAAAATTAAGNTAAGTGAGCATGCAGATAAAAGACAAATAGGTTATAGAGAAATATCCTCTAATCGTGGCAGTATTTTTGATAGAAATGGTGAAATACTGGCAATGAGTATTCCAAAAAAAACCCTATGTATTAATTTCAAAAAATTTCATGGTCCGTACCTTAAAAATGAATACGACATAAACACTCTATTAAGAACACTTAAGATTTCGAAAAAACAGTTTAACCATATTCTCAGAAAGAATAAAAATAAAACAGAATATTATCTCAAAAGAAAAATTAATGATGATGATTTTGAGAAGATATCTGAACTTAAGCTCCCCTTTATTTACTTCATAGATGAATATGACAGAATCTATTTAAGTGGTGAATATTTTTCTAATATTATCGGTTTCACTGATATTGATGATAACGGGTTGAGCGGCATTGAGCTAGCAAAAGACTCAGTTTTAAAATCAAAAAAAGGACTCAAAAAAATTAGAAAAGATAATTTAGGAAGATCTATAGAATTACTNGAGATAATAGAAGAACCAAAGCCTGGAGAGGATATTTACTTATCTTTTGACAAGAGGATTCAATATGTAGGTTTTAATATTTTAAAGAAACATGTTAAAAAAACAAATGCAGATAGCGCATCATTAATTCTAATAAAAAGCCAAACAGGTGAAATTATCTCAATGATAAATTATCCATCATTTAATCCGGATAACAGACGTGAGTATAAAGGCCAGAAAATTTTAAATAAGGCCGTATCTTCATTATTTGAACCTGGATCCACGATTAAACCATTTATTGGATATGCTGCTCTTGATTATGGAGCCATACAAACTAGTGATGTTATTAATACTTCAAATGGCTTAAAACTCTCCATGAACAAAAAGTTGCTGAGGGATTATAAAGATTTAGGGCAATTGACCCTACAAGGGGTAATTGAAAAATCAAGCAATGTTGGAGCTGCAATTATTGCAAAGAAAACCAAAAAAAAACAAATTTATGAAACTTTATCTAGATTAGACTTTGGGAATGATTTATATGTTGACTTTCCAAGCAAACAAAATGGAATAATTAAAGACTATAATTATTGGGATGAGGCTTTACATGGAACTATGGGTTATGGGTATGGACTTTCTACTTCATTATTACATTTATCAAATGCATACAATATAATTGCTAACTCTGGGCATAGAGTTCAGATAACCTATGAGAAACAAAGTGAGAACACGGAATTTAATAAAATCCTAGATGATAAAATTTCTAATGAAATTTTAATGATGATGAAAAAAGCAGTAGAGGATGGAACAGGAAAAAATGCTAGTGTACAGAACTACTCTATAGCAGGGAAAACAGGAACTATACGTCTGAATCAAAATGGAGAATATAGTAAAAAGCATCATAACACAATTTTTGTTGGTATAGCGCCTGCTAATAAACCAGAGTATGTTGCAGCAGTCATAGTAAGGAACCCTAAAAATCGTCCTGTCTCTGGTGGAAAAAATGCAGCTCCAATTTTCAGTGAGTTTATGAGCTATAGTCTTAATCTATTAGAAGTTTACCCTGATCAAAGATGACTAATGATTATGTTGAAAAAATACTAAATTTTACGCATACAATTTTTCCTAGATGTANAAATATAAAACAAAAATTTGCATTCTCCAGTAAAGATAATTGTAAGTCAAAGATACTTATTCTGAAACAAGGAAAAGCTAAAAACATAATTACGTACATTAAAGAGGCTGAAAAAGATGGGATAAAAGGTCTCATAATTGAAAATAAGATCGATAAAGAATATCTTCCCAAGAATGTTCCATTATTACGAGTTCAAAATCTTAGTGAGAATCTAAATGCTATTCTTAATCATATTTATTCAGATCCAATGAAAAATATGTACGTTATTGGTGTTACGGGAACAGACGGAAAAACATCTACATGTCATCATGTTGCACAATTTCTAAATTATATATATCCGAGAAAGAAAATTGGAATGATTACATCTGAGGGTAATGGTATATATCCGAAATTATCAAAAACAGAATTCACAACACCAGATAGTCATATTCTTTACAGCGAATATGATAAGTTTAGAAAGAATAATGTAAAAATAATTATAATAGAATGTTCCTCCCAGGGCTTAGCACAAGGTAGACTTAATTCTCATTCATTTAATTTATCTATTCTCACAAATATAAATAGAGATCATATCGATTACCATAAAACTATATCAAGATATATAAATTCTAAAATGAAACTACTAGAGATGACAAATGANTTTATTTTAATAAATAATGACAATAAAAAAATAAATATTAATAATAGTCAAGCAAAGAAAATTTTTTATAAAACGAGAGATCACTCTAANAAATTAATNAAGATATCTACATCNACAGATTTAATAAAGAAGATCGCTGCCATTCTTAAAATAAANGATCAAAAAAAAATTGGATCAGCGATATCAAATCTCAAACCTATTAAAGGAAGATTCAACATATTCAAGGGAAAAAACAATCAGANAATAATCGTGGATTATGCGCATACTTCAAGCTCATTTCTATTAGCTTGTAAGAATGCAGTCAATACTTTTAACCTTAATCAGCAAAAAAATAAATTATTGATTGTTTTTGGCTGTGGAGGAGATAGAGATAAATCAAAGAGAAAAGAAATGGGGAAAATTGCATCAAAATATGCAGATCATATTATTCTCACTGACGACAATCCTAGATCNGAGAATCCAAAAAATATAACTTATGAAATCTCTAAAGCCTTGATGAAAAAAACTAGCTATGAAATCATAAATAATAGAAAAAGAGCCATAAAGAAGTCAATAAAACTTACTTCTGCTGATGACATAGTTCTAATCATTGGCAAAGGTAATGAGCCTATGATCATGTATAATAATAAAAAAGTGAAACACAATGACATTGAATATATTAACACCCTGATAAGATGAAATTAACTATCCGTGAAATCTGCAAATTATTTGATAAATCTATCTCACCAGAACTCATTGAAAACTTAGATATTCCAGTGAATAATTTTCAGATAGATTCGAGAATAATTCAAAAGAATGACGTATTTGTAGCATTTAAGGGAGAGCAAGTAAACGGACATGATTATATTGAAGATGCATTCAAAAATGGTGCTTGTTTAGCTATTGCAACACAATCAAAGCAGAACTATCCAATCATTAAAGTTTCTGATTCTACCAAAGCCCTTGGATTAATTGCTAGTACATATTTAAAGAAGTTATCACCAATTTCAATTGGTATCACTGGTACAAATGGAAAATCAACTGTTACTTCGTTAACATATTCTATTTTGAATAAATATAACATAACTCAGAAAACATATAAAAATTTTAATAATCAAATTGGATTACCATTATCAATCTTATCATCCCACCCGAGTGCTAAATTTTTCGTTTTGGAAATGGGTGCCAGTAAGACTGGGGACATACGAGAACTATCATCAATAGTACGACCAAATATCGTAGCACTTTTGAATGTATCAGCAGCTCATCTTGAATCGTTTGGGAGTATAGATAATATCTTCCAGACAAAAGAGGAAATACTTGAAGACTTAGGATACGAGAAGACAGTTATTTTGAACAAGGATGATAGAAATTTCTCCAAATGGGAGAAAAAATCTCAACGTCATAAAGTCATTACTATCTCTAAAAAAATGTACGCTGATTATCAGATGATCGGTCAGGATCCAGATAATATATTAATAAAAACNCCTCACCACGGAAATATTAAAATTCCGACAAAATATAAAGAAGATTATATGTTAACAAATATATTATTTGCTATTGCTTGTGCATCAGAAGCAGGAGTAGATAAAAATGCAATTAAAATNGGAATAAAGGATTGCAAACTACCCGCAGGTAGATTTTCTATAAATGAGGGCATTAATGGTTCTAGTATTATTGACAGCACTTATAATGCAAATCCTAATTCATTCAAGGCAGCAATCGACTCTATTTCTCTTATGGATGGTCAGAATTGGCTTATCATGGGAGAGATGGGTGAGTTGAGTATTAATTCTAAAAATTATCATATTGAAGTTGTAAAATATGCGATATCGAAAAATATAAAAAAAATTTTCATTATTGGAAAAGATGCTGANGAAGTTAAATCTTCTGTAAATACAGACATATATGTGTTTGAAAGTAAGGAAGATTTGACAGAATATATTAAACCTATGTTAAACTCAGAAATAAACGTGTTAATTAAAGCATCTAGATTTATGAAATTCGAATCAATCGTGGAGTCTTTAACAAATGTCTAAGAATAATATCTTCTATGCTGTACTACTTATTTGAATATTTAACTCAATATTATACAGGATTTGATGTTTTCAAATATCTTACGCTTAGAATAATTTTATCTTCGCTAACTGCATTAGTCGTTTCTTTGATAGTAGGTTCATTTGTATTAAATTTTTTAGAGTCAAAAGGTGTTTATCAGAGTATAAGAGATGATGGTCCAGAATCTCACCTGACGACGAAGGTGAATACTCCCTCGATGGGCGGGACTATCATTATATTCTCAATATTTTTTAGTACGATTTTATGGGCAGATATTTATAATGATAATGTTTGGATTTTGCTNTTTGTCTTATTTGCTTTTGGAGCAGTCGGTCTTTACGATGACTATAAAAAGTATATTCACTCAACAAGTGACGGAATTAGCGGCAAAAAGAAACTAATGCTTCAAATTATCATTGCAGCTGCTGTCACGGTATACATATATCTAACATCATTCCANACTATTGACTTGAGCCTCACCATACCTTTTGTAAAAGACTTTGCTTTGTATATGGGATTATTTTTTATACCATGGACTATATTTGTTATTGTAGGGTCTAGTAATGCAGTTAATCTGACTGATGGNCTTGATGGACTTGCTATATTGCCTTGCATATTAATAGCATCAGCTTTTGTTTTATTTTCATATGTTCAAGGTAATTTTAATTTAGCTAATTATCTTTTGATTCCTTACTTGCCTGAAGTTTCTGAAATAGCAATTTTTGCAAGTGCTATAGTTGGATCTGGTTTAGGATTTCTTTGGTACAATTCGTATCCAGCACAAATATTCATGGGCGACGTAGGNTCATTGTCTTTAGGTGCAATCTTAGCAACTATAGCAGTGTTATTAAGATTAGAGTTTGTTTACGCNATCATGGGTGGAGTATTTGTAGCNGAGGCATTATCTGTNATGATTCAGGTCTTTTCATATAAAATGTTTGGGAAAAGAGTATTTAAAATGTCGCCAATACACCATCATTTTGAGAAAGAGGGTTGGCATGAGTCAAAAATTATTGTTAGGTTCTGGGTNATCACTTTTGTATTGGTGTTGATAGGTTTATCTTCTCTTAAAATTCGATAAATGGTTATAGATATATTAATTCTTGGTTTTGGTAAGACAGGAAAATCATGTTTAAATTATTTTAATAAACATGGGAAAATATGCAAAGTTTTTGATACAAGATGTGAATCAGAATTTTCTGACACCCATCTTTACAAGAAAAATGAAATTTACTTTTCAGANATACCAAAAAATATTCTGGAATCAATAAATCAAGTTGTAATTAGCCCCGGTTTTGATTCAGGCCATNAAATTATTCAGGCGATTAAAGACAATAATATAGAGATTGTTACAGATATCGATATATTTAAATCTTTATATAATCATGAGATCATCTCAATAACTGGTACTAACGGGAAAACAACTGTAGTTTCAATGCTGGAGAAAGTTCTAAATGACGCTGGAAAAAGTGCTATAGCTTGCGGTAATAATGGCTTACCTCCATTAGATCTCCCACACTTCGATTTTGATTATGTAATTTTGGAATTATCTAGTTATCAACTTGAATANATGANGAATTTCAAGACTAAAATTGGTGTATTATTAAATATATCNTCTGATCATCTCGAACGTCACGAAAGTATATCTGCTTATACTAAAATTAAAAAAANTATTTTTAATAATGCTGACATTAAAATTGCTGACTACAAATTNAAGGATAATTTTCTAGATGANNAGGTATCTTTTTTTCATTTTGATTCAGAGACTATGAAATCAGAAATTTATAATAACGTTTTTGATAGTGTTACTATCAAGAGTGATCATATAGTGTATGATACACTCTCTCTGAAATATCGAGGATCTCATGATCTTAGAAATATTTTTGCTGTATTATCAGTAGCTAATGCTCTTCAGATAGATATAGCTGTTAGTATAAAAGCACTTTCTAATTTTATATATCCTCCTCACCGTATTGAGTTAATAAAAGTTTCAAAAAATATTTCATGGTATAATGATTCTAAATCCACTAATTGTGATTCAACATATTGGGCGCTAAAATATCTTAGTCAAAATATTATACTCATTATGGGTGGATCGAAAAAAATTCAAGATTATTCATCCTTATCAAATGTAATAGAAGATACAGTTAAGCTTCTTATACTTGTTGGAAACAATGCAGCAGAAATTAAAAATCAACTGAAAATTTCAACAAAAATCCTAGAAGCAGAAAATTTTAGAGAAGCTGTAGATATCGCAAATAACACAGCAGAAGATAATGATTCAGTAATTTTATCACCAGCAAGCCCAAGTTTCGATAGATTTAATAACTATCAGCAGCGAGGAGAGGCTTTTAAGCAAGCTGTAATAGATTATGCTGACTAATTTTATAAAAAATAGGATTTCATTTAGTGAAACTAGAGGTTTAGACCAGATAATGATCCTAGCGATCTTTATTTTATGCTCTATAGGGTTAGTAATGGTCTCTTCTGCTACTCTTGATTACTCCTATGAAAAAACTGGAGATTCTTTTCACCTAATCACAAAACATGTCACATATTTAATTATGGGAATTATACTAGCGTCAATCATAGCTAGGATAAAATTAGAATTTTATAATGATTATTCAAAATATTTTTTAGTATTTAGTTTTCTCATATCATTAGTGGTTTTTATTCCGGGTGTGGGCAGAGAGATTAATGGTGCAACACGCTGGCTCGATTTAAAGTTTATCACATTACAGGTTACAGAAATTTCCAGAATATTCATACTTATCTGGGTGTGCAGTTATCTCTCGAGAAAAAATATTAATGAATCTTTTAACAAATGCTTCTTTATGATTATCATTTTATCAATTATCTTAATTTTCCAAAAAGATCTTGGTAGTATTATTCTTCTAGTAATAAGTTTCTTTTCTCTAATTTTAATACTTGGATTATCAATAAAAAGGTTTTTAATATATTCTACGGTTGCCCTGATTGGGATAATACCACTAGTTCTATTTCAGCCTTATAGATTAGCAAGAGTGATATCTTTCTTAGATCCATGGAGTGATCCAACGGGGTCAGGCTACCAATTAATGCAGTCTCTGCTTGCTTTTGGTAAAGGTGGTTTTTTTGGACTTGGTCTTGGGTCAAGTGTTCAGAAATTATTCTATTTGCCAGAATCTTATAATGATTTTATTTTCGCGTTGATAGCAGAGGAATTAGGATTAGTGTTTACCGCAATGGTAGTAATAATTTTTTATATAATCTTTTTAAGAATATTTATATTAGCAAGGAAATCTTTTGAAAACGGTCTCCAATTTGCAGGGAACTTGGCATATATGATTGGATTTCTGATTACTTTTCAATCGATAATTCATATAATGGTCAATATAGGGTTATTCCCAACTAAAGGAATGGGTCTACCATTTATCAGTTATGGAGGAACAAATCTTATTTCCATGTTTATTTGCGTAGGTATACTTATAAGAATTCAAATAGAGAATAGAAAAAAAGTAAGCCAAGGATTTCAAAGAGGCTTTTGATGAAAAAGGTAGTTATATTTTCAAGTGGAACTGGTGGTCATGTCTATCCCGCTTACACTCTTGCTGAAAAATATCTATCCGAAGGATATGACATTATCTGGGTAGGGACAACTCATGGTTTAGAGAATAAAGTTGTTAAAAACAAAAAAATTCAAATTGAACATATACACGCATCAGGTTTTAGAGGAAAAAATTTTCTAGAAAAGATCAAATCAATCTTTTATTTAGGGTATTCACTATATGAGTCTTTTAAAATCCTCAGAAATCATTGCCCATGCTTGATAATCGCTTTCGGAGGTTATGTAAGCTTATCAGGTATCTTAGTATCATTTGTTATGAGAATTCCTAGGATAATTCATGAACAAAATGCAATTGCAGGAACTGCAAATAAAATAAATTATTTTCTCTCTAATCGTGTGTATGAGACTTTTCCTGGAAGCTTTAAAAGTCTAAATAATAAAATTCTTCATACTGGGAATCCAGTTAGATCATCATTTCAGAAATGTCGTCAACCTGAGGAAATCTATTTAGAGAACCAGTTCCACTTGAAGATTTTGGTAATGGGAGGAAGCCTTGGCTCATCTTTTCTCAATACTACGATACCATTTGCACTATCACATTTTCCTACCCAAAACTTAGCAGTTAAGCACATATGTGGTCATGGAAAACTATCTAATTTACAAAAGAAATACATCGAATATAATCTTGATGCAGAGGTACTAGAGTACTCTGATAATATAGATGAGTTATTTAATTGGGCATCATTAGTAGTTTGTCGCTCAGGGTCTACTACGATATCTGAATTAGCATCAATAGGTAGAGCTTGTGTCCTAATACCATTTCCTTATGCAACTGATGACCATCAGTACAAGAATGCAGAGTATTTGTCTAATAATTCAGCAGCAATCACACTCAAACAATCTGATGATTTTATTGAGAATTTTGTTACTACATTGAACTTTTTGCTTATAAATGATAAAAGACTTTATGCCCTAGCACAGAACATTAAAAAAGTATTTCCTGCAGATCCGAGAAAAATTATATTTAATGACTCTTTAAATTATATGATTGATAAAAATGAAAATAATTAAAAATATATCGCTAAAAAAATATACAACAATAAAAATAGGCGGCAAAGCTAAAATAATATATTTTCCAGAAACCCATAATGAAATTAAAGACTTAGGTCCAATTATACAAAAAAAAGATACACTCATTTTAGGTAACGGATCAAATATCGCTTTCAAAGATAAAGGTTATGATGGAGACTTAGTTTGTTTTAAAAAGCTAAGAAAATCATTATCGTTAATTGGAACAGGAAATATTTATGCTAGCGCAGGGGTTTCATGTGCTAGATTTGCCAAGTTTGCGTATAGGAATGAGATCCCAGGATTTGAGTTTCTTAATGGTATTCCCGGAACTATAGGAGGAGCCTTGAGGATGAATGCAGGTGCATTTGGTCATGAAGCTTGGGATAATGTAGCATATGTTACTATTGTGAATAAAAAAGGAGAATTAGTAAAATTACACAGATCAAAATTTGATTTTTCATATAGAAAAGTATCGATGAAAAAAATATTAGCTTTTATAGATGTATATTTTAAAATTAATAAAAAAACAAAATTTAAGCCTGGTCTGTTAGAGAAATATAATAAAGACAGGAAGAATTCTCAACCTATTAATCAATGGTCATCAGGTTGTATATTCAAGAACCCTAAAAAAAATATTTCCGCAAGTGCTCTTATTGATGATTTGGGCGGAGAAAAGAGAAAATATGGTGGTATATATATATCTAATAAGCACTGTAATTATTTCATTAATGACGGATCAGGTTCATGTAGTGATTTAGAAAAATTAATAAATATCATCAAAAAAGAAATTTACAAAAAGCATAAAATTAATTTAGAAAAAGAGATATGTATCTATTGAAATGAATGTAGCCAAGAATATCAAAATTCTGATTCTCGCAGGTGGGTGGTCTAATGAGAGGGATATCTCCCTTACAAGTGGGAAATCTGTCTACAGCGCACTAGATAACGCTAATTATAATGTTCTTTTTTTGGATTTTCATACTAATGACAAGAACCTTCTGGAGAGCCATATTAAAAAAAATAAAATTTCATTAGTTTTTAATCTCATGCATGGAGAGGGTGGAGAGGATGGTCTAGTTCAAAAATTTTTGGATGAAATAGGAGTAGAATATATAGGCTCTGGTTGCCGGGCATCTCAAATGTCTTTTGATAAAGTTGAAACAAAATTGAAATGGATGAGTGTAAAACTCCCGACCCCATTATTCTCTGAGTTTCCCTCAGTGACAGACGAATTTATACAAGGTTTGGTTAAATGCAAGAAAGTTGTCATTAAACCAAAATCATCTGGGTCTAGTGTTGGCATAAAACTTATTCGAACTGATCAACTTAATTTAAAAAATAAAGGTGATTTTCTTAATTCTGTCTATGAAAAATATGAGAAATCTATAGATATTAATCAATACTTCATCGAACACTTTGTTGAAGGCGATGAATATACGGCGCCTATAATTCATAATAAAGTTTACCCGATAATTAAGATAGAAACTTCAAGAGAATTTTATGATTTTGCAGCAAAATATGAGGACTCTGGTACCAATTTTACCTTCCCAGAATTTGATCAAAATATGCTTGAGATAATCCAGAAAACTACATTAAGCGCATTTGAATCACTGGGTTGCAATGGCTGGGGAAGAGTTGATTTTTTTCTAGACAAAGAACTAAATATAAATCTAATTGAAGTTAATTCCATTCCAGGAATGACAAATCATAGCCTTGTGCCAATGTCTGCTAAAAAAATGGCCTCACTTATCTAAGTCTAATCGAGAAACTTATTTCTAAACCTCATGGTTAGAGTATTATTTTTAATAATCATAAGTTCAGCTATATTTTACTACTTGAAACAAGATCTATTTTTTTTAGAAGTAAAGGATATTGAGATTAATGGAGATTTACAATATGCAGATATAACAAGAATTAGAGAAGAAGCTTTGAAGATGATGGGAGAAAAAAATTACGACATTGATTTAAGAGAGAAGAAAAAAAAATTTGAAGAAATAGCATGGGTGAAAAATTCACAAATTTCATTTATGCCACCCGATAAACTCCAAATATTAATAATAGAACATAAACCACTTTATATTTGGAATGATAGGAATTATGTGAACCTTGAGAAGGATATTTTTTATACAGAAAGTCTCCCAGTTGATAGAATCTTGAGGCTTTCAAGTAATGATTTTGACCATTTACAGATGTATGATCTCTTTGAGTCTATACAATCAGTACTAATAGACGAGGATCTAATAGTAAGAGAAATTTCTAAACAATCGGATATTATAGTAATAAGAACTGATGATATTCAAATAACAGTAAAGCATTCGAGATATTTTGATAAAATAAATGAATTAATATCTGTTTTTCCAGAATTAGTCAAAAAAATGCCCAACAAAAAAAAATTACGTATAGATTTAAGATACCCCACTGGTTTTGCAGTTCAATAAATAGTGTTAATATATAACATGGGTAAAAACTATAATAGCGAAGTAATAATAGCCCTAGACATAGGGACAAGTAAGGTTTTGTGTCTAGTTGCTGATTACGATGATGATAATAACCTTAGAATTGTAGGCATCGGACAAGAAAGTTGTGACGGACTTAACAAAGGAGTGATATCGGAAATCGGATCAACAGTAAATAGTATTAGAAGAGCAAAAGATAAAGCAGCTGCGATGGCTACCTTCAAAATAGAATCAGTTACCACAGGTATCGCTGGTAATCATATACAAAGTTATAATGGTAATTCTGATGTAAATATTCTAAATGATGAGGTAACAGAAGAAGACAAGGATAAAGTAATCGATATGGCTGCTGATATAAGTATTCCAGAGGATCAAGAAATCCTACATATAATTCCACAGTATTTTACAATTGACGGTCAGAGCGGTATAAAAGAGCCGATAGGAATGGCTGGAAAGAGACTTGGAGTGAATGTCCATCTTATTACGTGCTCTTCGACAGCTAAGAAAAATCTTACAAAATGTATAGAGAATAGTTTACTTGATGTGGATCAGTATGTATTGCAGCCTGTAGCCTCAAGTTACTCAGTACTCACAGAAGAGGAAAGGGCGCTAGGAGTTTGTTTAGTTGACATCGGGGGCGGGACTACAGATGTAGCTATTTTTACTGAAGGTGATATTAAACATACTGCTGTAATCCCTATAGCAGGACAAAATGTAACAAATGATATAAGAATTGGACTTAGAACATCTCTTCAAGCTGCAGAAGAAATAAAAACATCCGATGGGTCACTCATTAATGACCAAAACACCGATGATAAAATGATAACTGTGCCGTCTATTTCAGATAAACCGGATACAGAGGTGAGTAAATCAACATTGACTCATATAATAACTTGTAGAATGGATGAGATACTCGCTGAACTTATAAAAGAAATTGAATCTTCAGGCTATTCTTCAAGCATACGCGCAGGAATAGTTTTTACTGGCGGCGGATCAAAGTTGAAAGGACTAGACGATTACACACAAACTAAATATAACATTCCGGTTAGAATAGGTAGCCCAAAACCAATACCAGGGATAGCAAATTTGAATGGTCTAACAAGATATTCAACTGCAGTAGGATTACTTTTATATAGAGATGAAGAACTGAGAAATATGCCACATAGGAGAGTGTCAAAAAGCCCCCTCATTACCTATTTTGGAAAAATGTGGGAAAAGATATCGACTTACTTTCATCGTGAACTATAAACCATAAAATCTGTCTAAATATAGGGTGTAGTTCGCTATATTAGGTTTATATTAGCTTAACATTTGCTCTAAAACCCTATAAAATATAGATTAAATTAATAGACAGTAACTTATGCTCAGACAGAGAACATTATCAAGTCAAATTAACGCATCTGGTGTGGGACTCCATACCGGAAAAAAAGTATCACTAACCCTCAGGCCAGCGGACGCAGATGCTGGTATTATTTTTATAAGAACTGATATTCAAAGCGAACCAATCAAAGCTTCTTTTGATAATGTTAATGATACGAGACTTCAAACGTCACTTTCAAATAATGATGTTCGAATTTCTACCGTAGAACATCTTCTTTCTGCACTGGCTGGTTTAGGTATTGATAATGCAATTATTGAATTAGATGGTCCAGAAGTTCCTATTATGGACGGAAGCGCACGTCCTTTTGTTTTCATGATTCAATCTGCAGGAATTAAAGAACAAAATGCTCCTAAGAAATTTATCAAAGTAACAAAACCCATTGAAGTAAGACAAAATGAAAAATGGGCAAGGATAGAACCGTTTGACGGTTTTAAGGTATCTTTTACAATTGACTTTAATCATCCTGCATTTGATAATTCATCACAATCATCTGAAATAGACTTCTCGTCTGTTTCGTATTTAAGCCAAGTAAGTAGAGCTAGAACTTTTGGATTTGTAAAAGACATTGAGAACTTGAGAAAAAATAATCTTGCGTTAGGAGGTAGCGTAAATAATGCTGTGGTGATAGACGATTATCGAGTTGTTAATGAAGAAGGCGTGAGGTTCCAAGATGAGTTTGTCAAACATAAGATTCTAGATGCGATCGGAGATTTATATTTATTAGGACATGGGCTCATAGGATCTTTCTCAGCATATAAATCTGGACACCACCTTAATAATCTTCTTTTAAGAGAGCTGGATAATAATAAGGAAGCATGGGAGGAAGTTATTATTAATGATGTTGACAAATCACCAATACTTTATACTTCACCAGAGCCCCTTACCTCTGAATCTTAAATCAGATACAGATCTTCATATCTAATATTTTAATTCGACTATTTTGATTAAGCAGTTTAAGATATCTATGTTTTTCGAACCTCATAAGAGTAGCTACCGAGCTATCCTCACAAAATACAATTAAAATGTTATCTTTAATTGATGTGATCGTAACTTTAGTTTTTAGCTTATCTTCAAGAATATGGTTCAACTGAGAATTGATATGAGTTAATAAATCCTGTTTATTAATCACATGTTTTGGTAAAAATGATGATATTTTTTTCATGACACTCTATACTCTATTGTACGATAATTTAATAATACTGGATAATGAAATTTAGCAATGATTAGCAATTTACTTAGAAACATATTTGGCTCCAGAAACTCAAGAATTCTAAAAGAGTATGACTCTATTGTATTAAAAATAAATGATTTGGAGGATAAGTATAAGAAATTATCATCTGATGAATTTAAAAATATCACTAGTCAATTCAAGTCGGAGTATAAGAAGAATCAAGATATCAATTCTTTGTTACCAGATGCTTTTGCTGTTGTTAGAGAAGCATCTATGAGAACCCTTGGTCTTAGGCATTTTGACGAGCAATTATTAGGTGGCTTGGCTTTACATAACGGTAAAATTGCAGAAATGAAAACTGGAGAAGGGAAGACATTGGTTTCTACACTTCCTGCGTATCTAAACTCTATAATAGGCAGTAACGTTTTCATTGTAACTGTAAATGACTACCTTGCAAGAAGAGATGCTGAGTGGATGGGACAAGTTCATAAATTTTTAGGATTAAATGTTGGCCTAATACAGCAAGATATGAGTCCCTCTCAAAGAAAAAAAAATTATGCATGTGATATTACCTATGCAACCAACTCTGAATTAGGATTCGATTATTTAAGAGATAATAT
>PBHH01000015.1 GCA_002720195.1 Gammaproteobacteria bacterium | reverse complement strand
TATACTTAACCCAACCATAGTTGTTTTTAATTCCCCTATTAGTTTTGTCTGATCATTATCCTTTTTATATTTTAAAGTTAGGATTGACTCTGATTCTCCTGAGAGAGAATTCAAAATATCTGAATCTATATATTTTTTAACAGAATCTGATGACAATTTTCCCAGTGCGACTAAACTATATGTGTATTTATTGTTCTCAATATTACTATCAACTTTAAGGTTGTATGTGTCATTGTTAAGAGTGGTTTTAAATGAGTCTGATAAAATAAAACGATCAAGGAAAGATAATTTAAAATTTTGCACATTCAAAAATATTTTCATAGGTTCATTTCTATATTGGATATTTTTCAATGTTACAGTTCCATAATTTTTTGATTTATCATTATTTTGTATAAATGTATAATCTAGATTAAAGTCTGCCTTGAGGTCTTGGTTATTTTTTATCAATGTTGTTTGGAAGTCCTCAAAATTTTTGATAATAGAAGAATCTCCCTTAAATTTAAGATTGATTCTTTTATACGTCTTAGAAACAAGTCCATTAACTTCAATNTTTTGAGTCTTATTTATNTCTATATTCTCNGAGTAAATTTTTANTTTCTTTCCTTTTCTCTTAAAATTTACATTACCCGATAGTGNATCAATNTTACTCAAGAGCATGNCTNCCTTGTAGACAAACAGGTCATTTGANGNCAACNGACTTACCCCTTTATTANTATTGCCAATAATAGTTCCGGNAACTCCAGAAACATGATAATCCTCATCTATCANTGACAGCATTANATTAGAATATTTGATGTGATAACTTAAGTTTAAAAATTGATCCAGATTACTTATGATTATATCTTCAAAAAAACCATTCTTCCCAAGGATAATATTATCTATTTGGATTNCTTTNGNNTCTGATNAATAAANNCGGTTTAAATAATTGACGCTTTCAGAAGATATCTTTTTTATTTTTAAGCTTGACAACTTTTGGTTATTTAAAATAAATGAAACTTTATTATTTTTATATTTTTGATCNTTTATATTTANATTNAGATTATCAAAAATAAATTTTTTCTTTTTTCCTTCTACTTTGTAATTAAAATTAGTNCTTANATCCTNAATTGCNTGAGAAGTTTGGCTCTTGTTATCTGTNATCCTTAGANTATTNAACAGCATTTTNCCATTAATATCCTTTACNTCACTATCAGAGATATTTGCCCAAGCAGTCATATTAGAAGAGAAGACTTCAAAGCTAAATTTCTTGTCGATAAAGAANTTGGGGCCGGTATCTATATTAACTGCTTTTANNTATACACTTCCATCATATAAATTATCTTTGTTTTTAGATAATTNAGATGCTAGATGTATTACTTGTTTATCTGTTTGATGATTAAATGTAGAAAANAGTTTGTATGAATCAGATTCATTGAACACAACTGCATTNATGTTATTAAGNATATAGTTTTTAGTATTATCTAGATCTTTGATGTTTATTTTTGATTTTGAAATTCTGTACTTNATNTNTTTGCTTTGTNCATTTTTTTGACTTTTATTGTTAAATAAGTCGTAGTTNTTAAGAGTNAACTTATTNTCTTGNAATATTAAATCTAGTTCTGATTCAACAATATCTATCTCACTNACNCTAAATAAATTTGTAAAAGATTNGTAAGAATAGGNNAGGTTAATNATTAGTTTTTCACTTCTTAGTAAAATATTTTNATCATCATACAAAGAAATATCATCTAATATTATTGATGGCTTTGCACCTTTCCATTTAATTTTAACTGTATTAAAATTAATCGATAGAGAGGAAGTATTTTCAAAATAGTTTTTGATAGAATTTTTATAATATTTATCTACATAAGAAGTATTTTCTGTAACAGAGATCACAATAAATGCTGATATCAATATGTAGCCAGTGATATTAAGCAAATATGAAAATACTTTTTTCATTATTTAATTTGAGCTTACCTCTGGATTAAGATTCTCGTCCCAAAGTTTTTCAAGTGAAAAGAATTCTCTAGCAGTGGGATGCATTACATGAACTAATACATCGCCATAGTCGATTAATATCCACTCAGATTGGTTGTAACCTTCGATACCAATAGGTTTGATTTTAGATTTTTTGAGCTTATCAATTAAATTATCAGCGATAGCTTGTATATGTCTAGTTGATCTTCCTGACGCTATCATCATGAAATCTGTTACAGAAGATTTATCTTTTACATCAAGCACAGAGATATTCTCTGCTTTATTTTCCTCAAGGATATTTTGTACGTCTAAAATTAATTCAGTCATTAATAAATCTTACTTGTAACAAGCCATTGTTCTAAACCTTTGTTTACTAAACCTGATATATCTCTGCCTTCTTTGAGTCTTAATCTAATATCGCTAGAAGCTATATCATATTGTTTAGTATTCTCTAATATAATATTACCATAGGACTTAGCTTTTGACACAGAGTAGTCGTCAGTGATTTTATTGGATAACTGTGCGGGCAGAAGATCAAAAGCTTTATCTAGCTCCATGTTCTCTCTTCTTGTAACTAGAATGTTACATACATCCAACAATTCCATATATTTTCTCCATTTTGATAGTGATAGCAATGTGTCAAAACCGATAATTAAATAGATTTCAGTATTTTTGTAATCATTCTTTATGGAAGTGATAGTGTCAAACGTATAAGAGGTTTTGTCTGTAGTAATTTCCCTCGTATCAATTTTAAAATCATAATCTTCAAGTGCCATAGTGAGCATTTGCAACCTCTGCTCGGACGTAGCAATAATATTTTTCGTAGAGTTTGGAATCCCTGTTGGTACAAATACTACATGATCTAATCTGTATTTATCCTGAAGTTCTTTTACTGGAAGTAAATGTCCTAAATGAATTGGATCAAATGCTCCGCCAAAAACACCAATTTTCCGAAGTTTTGTTAGTTGGCTATTTAATTTTTCCATTACTTGTTACAACATATTTCTGACTGGTAAGACCTATGAGCCCAACAGGGCCTCTAGCATGCAGTTTATCTGTACTAATGCCAATTTCTGCTCCAAGTCCGTATTCAAAACCATCAGCAAATCTAGTTGAAGTATTTAACATAACGGAACTTGAATCAACATTCTTGAGAAATTTTTCAGTTGTTTTTAAGTCTGTGGATATGATTGAATCTGTATGCATAGATCCGTACTTTCTTATGTGAGAGATTGCAATATCAGCCGATGAGACAATTTTAACTGATAGAACTGGTCCAAGGAACTCCTCATACCAATCATTCTCTACTGCCCTTTTCGTGTTTTTAAATATTTTTTTGGTCTTCTGACAACCTCTTATTTCAATTCCATGATTTTCTAATTCACTAAGTATGTTTTTCACGCTCTTGACAGAATACTTCTCATGAATTAGCAATGTCTCCATAGCATTACAAACTCCTAGTCTTTGGGTTTTAGAGTTTATTGCTACTGAGTGCGCAACTTTAGGATTAGCAGATTTATCTATATATACATGACAATTACCATCAAGATGTTTTATCATCGGGATTTTTGACTCTTTAATAATTGTTTCAATAAGGCCCTTGCCGCCTCTTGGGATTACTATGTCTATGTAGCAAGTTTTTTTCAACAATTTTTTTACAGTGTTTCTATCTGTGGTTTCTATAAACTGTACTAAATTTTTGTCCATTTTTACATAACTAAGAGAATTTTTGATAAGTGAAACAAGATATTTGTTCGTATTGATTGTATCTGATCCACCTTTCAAAATGACGGCATTGCCAGATTTAAGACACAAGCTTGCTGCGTCGATTGTAACGTTTGGCCGTGATTCATAAATCATTAGTATTGTGCCCAGAGGCACTCTCATTTGTGATAAGTTTATACCATTTGCTTGTTTTATACTCTTGGTTTTTTTATACAGTGGATCTGGTAGTTTCATGATTGCTTTAACACATTTTATTATTCCATCAATGCGCTCATGATTAAGAGTCATTCTATCTATAAAACTATTTGAGAGACCTTTATTTTTTGCCAATTTCAGATCTTTGAGATTATGTTTTAATATTGACTCTTTGTTCATGAATAAGTTGTGACACAGCCTTTTGAGGAGTTCATTTTTCTGTTTAGAACTATAAGCACCAGAATTCGAACTAGATTTCGAGGCATTCTTGCAAATATTCTCTATGTATTTCTCAGTATCCATAGTCATCAAATCTAACACTAGAGCAATGTAATTTTTCAGTATTTGTTAATTCTAAAAAAATCATTTCAAAATTATCCCAGACATAATTATAGTTTGAGCTTGATTTTATATATTTATCAATATGGAAACAACGACTCAATAAATTTTCAAAAATATCCGTACTCATACTATTAGCTCTTTCATTATACTGATTTTTTTTAAACGATGGAATGTATGGAAGTGGTTCGATATTTTCCTTAATATAGAGAAATTTCCTTATCTCAGATTGAATTAAATGTAACAAATAAACCTCTGAAAAGTTCGAATCCCTCAATGAAGTTATAATATCCATTCCTTTAGATCTGTCTTGATTTAAAATAGCTTCGATTAGATCAAATTCAGAATACTTAAGGTATTTATAATTAAATTTGAGGTGTGTCTCTACGTCCATAGATGTATCAAGAGACATTTTATAAATTTCTTGAGATAAAGCCGATGTATTGCCATCATACAATTCCTTAAGAAGTTCTATTGATTTTTGATTACATTTAACTTTATTAATATTAAGTTTTTTTGTGATCCAACTGTCAAGATACTTACCTTTGAGGTTCCTTACTTCGATACTTGTGTAATTCTTCTCCAGATGTGTATATATTTTAGATTTCTTAAAAGAAGCATTGGTAGTATTAATCTTAATAATGATTACAATGTCCTCATGGATATCAATATCTTGTAAGTATGACGCAAGATTTCTTGGAATTGATGTAGACAGGATATTTATCGTAATCATTATTTTTTCAGAGAATAAAGATGTAGATTCAATATCATTTCTAAGGTCATCAATAGATGAGTCAGACTCAATATAATAAATAGTGTTTTTAATATCAGAAGAGAGATTCCTTTTAATTGATGAGTAAATCTCGTTAATTAGGTGAAATGGCTCACCATGAATTAAGTACAATGAGGATTCAGGAATAAGTTTCCCAGCATATATCTGGTTTAGTGTTATTTTCATATCAAAACTCTTTCAGATTTAATACAATATATCATGGAATCAAATATGAAGCATTCTGAAATAGGATTTATAGGTTTAGGAATTATGGGCAGGCCGATGGCGTTGAACCTTATAAAATCTGGTTATAGCTTGAATTTTTTCGCAAGAAAAAAAAGTGTAATACATGATATGACTAAAAACGGAGGGAAGTTCGCTGAATCCATAGCTAATTTGACCTCTAAATGTAAAATTATATTTCTAAACTTAAGCGATGATAAAGCAATCAAGGATGTTATCCTTGGTAAAAATAATGTGATAAGTAATTTAAATAAGAATAGCATTATTATCGATATGAGCACTATATCTCCTCTTACGACAGTTGAGTTAGCAAAGAAACTCAAGAGGAAAAACTGTGCTCTACTAGATGCTCCAGTTTCAGGTGGTGAGATTGGTGCAATAAGTGGAAATCTATCAATAATGGTCGGTGGTGACAAAAGAGCTTTTAACAAAGTTAAATCAATTCTGAAGTGCTTGGGTAAACACATAACCTATATAGGCGCAAATGGCTCTGGTCAAATCGCAAAAGCATGCAACCAAATCCTTGTGGCTGGCTGTATAGCAGCTGTGAGTGAGGTGTTCACTATTGCTAAAGCTACTAAAACTGATCCTGTCCTTATACAAAAAGCACTTATGGGGGGTTTTGCATACAGCAAAGTTCTAGAATTACATGGAACAAGGATAATCAAAAAGGATTTTAAACCTGGATTCAAAACTAAGCTGCACTTAAAAGACCTTAATATTGCCCTAGCTATATCAAATAAATACGGATTAAATCTACACAACGCAAAATCTTCTAAAAAAATATTAGAGAAAGCTNTGNGANAGAAACTTGGTGAGAAAGACTCTTCAATTATGAGTAAAATAGTAGAAAAAAACTCAAAATAGCGTTTAAAAAANAATNCACATTCATTATAATAANACTATGATTGATTGNGTNAAGTTTCTCAAAGATAATAAAATTACTCCGACNAAACAAAGAGTAGATATTGCTATGTTAATATTTCATAAAAATCAACACTTCACAGCATCTGATTTAATCACNTTAGCAACCAAATCNTCNCTACATATATCTCAAGCTACAATCTACAATACACTGTGTCTNTTTGAGNNAAGAGGTATTTTAAAAACTATCGATCTTCAAAATGANAGGAAGTTTTATGATACTAACTTATCATTACATCATCACATTTATAATGTCTCAACTAAGGTTCTTACAGATGTAAGNGATGANCAGATAGAGTTTTCAAAACTNCCNGATCTTCCTGATAATTTAGAATTTGAAAAAGCNGAAGTTCTTATNAAAGTTAAAAANAAGAATTAATTTAGATNTTNCATAAGACTTTNAGANATATTNTCTTCNAGNTGAACAGATTGCTCGTAGTCTGAATGACTNCANCCTAAAAATATCNTAGATGATTTTTTCAACCCTNTNACATACTCATTATCAAACTGNAATCTAAGAAAGTGTACTGCTGATGTTTTATTCTCATTAGATCTCTCTAAATCCTCATCAGGNATGGCGAAAACTCTATATCTGCTTTTGCTGCAAAGTATAGATATCTTCTATTAGCTTGTGACTCACCTGCGAAGGCATTTTTTAAATTTTGCTCTGTTTTCGAATCTTTCAAACTCATAATTCTCTCCCAAAAACTACCTTAGTTTTTATAATCCTATTTAGAATGATTCTAATTTTATTTATAATCTATGTCAACTTAAATATGATATACTATGTTGTATATTAATTTTCATTATCAATTGGGAGGATAAGTAGATTCTGTTTAATCTATACAAAAAAATTGTTTTCTTATTTCCACCTGAATTTTCACATAATGTATCTCTTGGCATCGCAGAAATGGTGTTTAAATCTCCGCTTAAAAATATAATTTCATCAGAAATAATTAATAGAGATATTAAGGTTATGGGTATGAAGTTTTCTGGAAGATTAGGGCTTGCTGCTGGATTTGATAAGAATGGAGACTATTTAAATTTCACAAATAATATCGGTTTGGGGTTTGTTGAAGTAGGAACAGTAACTCCAATAGCACAAGTGGGTAACAAAAAACCACGTATATTCAGACTCACTGATGAATTAGCAATAATCAACCATTTGGGTTTTAATAATAAAGGAGTAATGTACTTAAAGAAAAAGCTGAAAGGGTTTGATAGAAAGGTACCAATTGGTGTAAATATAGGAAAGAATGCTAACACATCAATAGAAAACGCACACGAAGATTATATTTATTGTATGGATCAGATCTACGAATATTCAGATTATATTACACTTAATATATCGTCACCTAATACAGAAAATCTTAGAGATCTTCATGATGATAAATATCTGGACAAATTCCTTAACAAAATTAAAATTAAACATGATCTTCTCGCAAAAAAATATCATGAACACAAGCCTCTGCTTTTAAAGTTATCTCCAGATCATGACATAGATAAAATTGAAGAATTATGCTCGCTCATTAATTCATATGATATATCTGGGATAATAATATCCAATACGTCAACTGATAAGTCTGTAATTAAATCACAAAAATATTTGGATTATAAGGGTGGGGTAAGTGGACTCCCTATTTCTCAAAAATCAACGNAGTTAATAAAAATATTTAGNGATTTNTTAANTAAAGATAAAANAATAGTTGGTTGNGGTGGNGTGATGTCGAGAGAAANTGCAGATGAAAAAATTAATGCAGGCGCAGATNTATTACAGGTTTATACAGGNCTTGTNTTTAAAGGTTTAAAATTAATTAAAGNTATCAATAACTAACTAGCTNGGTTTCCAAATTCCAAAAGATTCCTGAGAANTACCTGGTGAGGCTGGTNCTGGCGAACCTCCNTGAGTCTGTTGNTCATAAACATATTTTATAAAATCTACTATCTGATTTAATATTTCGTCTTGCTGATCTTTNGGTAAGTTCGATGTNGCAACTATNGANCCGACAATTGCTGATAGATACTGAGCCGCTAAAATTGGATCTTCATTAGCTGGNTCATAATCAATAAGNACTTTCTGAATTCCTTTTATTAATTCTGGTTTTAGAACTATTTCTGTCATACTAATATGGTAACATAAAANTAAAACATACTCANAANATGAATCAAGGCAANACCACATTTTCTATTGAAACATTNGAAATTGGNCCNATGGCTAATCTAATATACTTNGTNATTGANNATNTGACAAAANAGTGTGCAATTGTTGATCCNGCATGGGATTTANGAGAAATTTACGAATATATTAATNNAAAAGAANTANTNNTGGATAGAATACTNCTAACNCACAGNCATAANGANCATATTAATGCAATAGACGAAATTTTAAAAAATTANGATCTNCCAATTANTGTAAATAACGATGAAAGAAATTTTTGGGGCGCAAAATATGACAATTTTGATATCAACTTTGGAGGGGATCAAATTATGCTCGGCAAAACCCTTATAAAATCAATACACACACCTGGTCATACACCAGGATCAACTTGCTATCTTATAGATGATCAATTGATAGCTGGAGATACCTTATTTGTCTTTGGCTGTGGTAGATGTGATCTTCATGGGGGCAATCCGGAGCAAATGTATCAATCATTAAATCAACTTCGGCAATCTCTTGGAGACCACACAATAATTTTACCTGGGCATAACTATTCAATCAAAAAAAAATCTGTACTNAGAGATGAGTTAAAAGCTAATCCGTTTTTCCACTTTCAAAATCTCGAAGATTTTGTTCAATATAGAATGACTATACATGATCAAGTTCGATCTTCGCCATACAGACCTGTTGAAAAGATTTAATAACTAATTTANTTTATTGTTCACTTTTGCTACTAGCTTGTTGAAGATGAGAGTTGCTGCAGTAGAGATCATTTCTTCTTTTAACTGATCTTCCCTATCTTTATTACCCATCATATTATTCTCATCAAAGGAGTAATCTCTATATAGTGTAATTTTCTCACTACTAGATTTTTCGTTAGGCTTATTTANCTCAAATACCACATCGTAGATAAGCTCATATTCATTTACTCTTCCAGATATTCCAATTGTTAATTGTCGTCTATTAAATTGTTCTGATATAACAATTATTCGATAGAGGTCCTTCTTTAAGCTATTAATAACTTTAATGTCACTATTAACAAGAGAACTATTTAAGATATTTACTAGATCACTATACTGGTTCGAAGTTACAGATATCTGTTTTATGTTTGAGGGCATATTAATCTCTCCCCTCATTGTGTAACCACATGAATTCAGTGTTACTAAAGTTGCAAGCAATATGGCTACTTTGAAAGTTCTCATGTTAAAACGTAGTTTATAATCCTGTCTTTTACAAATATTAATTTTTTTACTTTTTTATTAAGATACTTAGCTATTTTGGCATCTTTGCGAACAAGTTTATCTACATCTCCTTCCTGTGATCCAGATGGGATGATAATCTTTCCTCTCATTTTACCATCTACTTGAACGATAATTTCTTTATTTAACTCTATTAAAGCATCTTTATCAGATTTAGGCCACGATTGATCCATCAAAGTTTTGTTGTCAAAACAATCCCACCAAATGCTTTGGGTAATGTGTGGTGTAAATGGAGCTAATAGCTTTATCATAGTCTCAAGACCAAAATAACAAAGTTTTTTGTTTGAGTGTTTCTCTTCAATATACTTTGAAAATTCATTTAGTAATTCCATAATTGAGGCAATAGCAGTGTTAAACTGTTTTCTCTCAAAAACATCATATGTCACTTTCTCTATAGTTTGGTTTAATTTCGTATTTACCTCATCATGTCTTTCTATGTTGAATTTCTGATCTTTGCTATCCATTTTTTTAACTTTCTGCGAAAAAACCCAGAGTCTTCTCAGGAACTTAAATGACCCTTCTATGGCAGTATCAGACCACTCTAAGTTATTCTCAGGTGGTGCTGCAAACATTATGAATAACCTTAGAGTATCAGCTCCGTAAGTATCAATGATTTTATCTGGATCTACAGTGTTACCCTTTGACTTAGACATCTTTGATCCATCTTTTAATACCATGCCTTGAGACATTAATGACTTGAATGGTTCTGAACATTTAACAAGATTCATATCTCTCATAAGTTTATGGAAAAATCTCGCATAGAGTAAATGAAGAATTGCATGTTCGATCCCTCCTATGTATTGATCTACCGGTAACCAAGAATCCATATTCTGAGAAAGAATTTCTTTATGATTTTTAGATGAGGGAAACCTCAAATAATACCATGATGATTCAAAAAATGTGTCAAATGTATCTGTTTCTCTTATTGCATTTTTCCCAGTGTATGGACACTTAATATATTTCCAAGTCGGATGAGAGTCTAACGGGTTACCATCAGCATTTAAATCGATGTCATTAGGTAGCTCTATTGGCAATTCTGATTCTGGAACTGGATACATGGTCCCATCATCATGATAAAATACAGGAATTGGACAACCCCAATAACGTTGTCTTGATATACCCCAATCTCTCAACCTATAATTTGTGCTGGATGAACCCATACCACTTTCCTCTATGTGCTTTAAAATCTTTTTTCTTGCCTCAGTTGAATCTAACCCAGAAAAATCAGCAGAATTTTCCATAATACCTTCACCTGTAAAAGCAACGTTGTTTTTCGATCCGACGGGAGGCTTTATGACCCTTTTGAAATCGATTTTGTATTTATGTGCAAACTCAAAATCTCTCTGGTCATGCGCTGGAACAGACATCAAAGAACCTGTCCCGTAATCCGATAAAACATAATTAGCAATCCAAATAGGGACTTTCTCGCCTGATAATGGATTGATAGCCTTAAATTCTGTTTGTATACCCTCTTTTTCAAGTTGCGAGAGAGTCTCCTCTGATACTTTTATTTTTGAACATCTTGTTATAAAGTCCGTAATTTCCTTTGAGAGCTCAATTTGAGATTTTATGAATGGATGACTTGGTGAAACACCAATGAATGATACACCAAAAATTGTATCAGGCCTTGTAGTGTAAACNTCAAGTATATGATCTGATCCGTCTATTTTAAATTTTATGATTGCGCCCTCAGATTTACCGATCCAATTTCTTTGCATAGTAGTAACTGAATTAGGCCACTCATCAAGTTGATCTAGGCTTTCCAGAAGCTCATCCCCGTAATTAGAAATTTTTAAAAACCATTGCGGGATTTCTTTTCTTTCTATCAGAGCACCNGACCTCCAGCCTTTCCCGTCTATAACTTGTTCATTCGCAAGAACTGTTTTGTCAACAGGATCCCAATTTACCTCTGATTTTTTTCTATACACTAGGTTTTTTTCTAGTAGTTTAAGAAAAAACCATTGCTCCCATCTAAAATAAGAAGGGTCAGACGTTGTTAATTCAAAATCCCAATCATATGAAAATCCTAAGCGTATCAACTGATCTTTCATATGTGCAATATTTTTTCTTGTCCAATCTGCAGGATGCACTTTATTCTGTATAGCTGCATTTTCAGCAGGAAGACCAAATGAATCCCATCCCATCGGCTGAAATACATTTTTTCCTGACATTCTATATGCGCGAGATATTACATCACCAATAGTATAATTACGAACATGACCGATGTGTAATTTGCCACTTGGATAGGGAAACATTGATAAGCAGTAGTATTTTTCTTCACTACTAGAGTCAATTTTTGTTGAAAAAGTATTATTCCGATGCCAATAATCTTGGACATTTTTCTCAATTTCTTTAAAATTATACTCTTTTCCCATAAGCCCAATATTTTATTAGATATAAAATTATAATAATGAATATTAACATCAAAATAGGATAATCACCAAAACGACTATATGGCGTCTTGCCCTTGAAGGTTGAAAAATGCGATTCAATCGTTCCTTCACTATTAAGCATCAACTTCTTTATAATTTTCCCTCTCTCATTAATATGTGCTGAGATACCTGTATTCGCTGCACGAATGAAATGCCTCTGATTTTCAAGAGCTCGGACTTTTGTAATCTGTAGGTGCTGATAAGGCGCAAAAGTATTCCCAAACCAAGAGTCATTACTAACTGTNAGTATNACGCTAAATTTATCATCAGGAATAGATATTAATGATGGGAATCCAGATTCATAGCAGATGATTGTNCTTATGAAATATTTATCCAAATCGAATCCATTTTGGTGTCTCGAACCCTGTGTTAAATCTGACATAGGAATATTTAATNAACTAGAAAGTGGAGAGAAAATACTCTTGAATGGAGTAAATTCACCAAATGGCACAAGATGCCTTTTNTCGTAATATTTCCTGGTATCACCTAATAAAAGAATGCTGTTATAAATATTTTTATTCGTATCAATTCTAAAAATGCCTGTAACAAGATTCTTGGTATATTTAAGAATATTACTCTCAAAAAAATCTTTATTTGGATTATAGATATATGGGAGTGCAGTTTCAGGAAGAATAATTAAATCGGATGCTGTGTTAGCTGCCATATCTATATATTTATTTTTTAAATTAGATAATTCCTCTTCACTAAATTTTATATTTTGTTCAATATTTGGTTGTATGATTGATAATGATACTTTTTTATCTGATCTTATTGTCCAAGATGAGTCCATNTTTATTTGAACTACCAATAAAGAAAANAAAGTTACTAGTATAGCGATATTTTNTCTTGAAAAACCTTTTATTAATAGAATGGAAATAAAATTTGATAGAAAAATAATTATAAATGTGACAACATAAGTGCCGCCTATAGGAAATATATTATCATATATAGTATGNATTTGGCTCGTACCTACAAGGAGCCATGGGAATCCACTAAAAAGATTAGATCTAATNAATTCGATAAATACCCATATAGATGGGGGGAGTAAAAGATAAAAAAANTTTCTCCTTATTAGTAGATCATGATTTACAAAATAACCATATAAAATAAAATAACTTGACTGAAGAATAATAAATACAATCGTTACAAATAAAGATATAAAGATATTTTCTCCACCAAAAAAATATATGCTATGGAATATCCACGATGCACCAAAANTATAGATAACTAATCCGAATGTGATCGAAATTTTCATGGCATCATTCCGAGTTGAGTTAAGCAAAGTATAAAATAGAATTATCAATGATAAGTATATAAATGATTTNTATTCAAATGGTGGAAATGAGAGTACATAAAGAATACCAGATATTATAATGCTTATTATTGTTTTANTTTTCACAAAAATACTCTTAAGAATATCAAGATTGGATGGATGATTTTATGACTTGGATTCTTTTTATTTTTTTTGAATCGGCAGACAATATTTTAAAAGATAGATGTTCTGTTTGTAAGACTTCTGATACATTAGGTACTTTTTCGAATTTATTTATTAAATATCCACCAATTGTCTCAATGTCGTCATCCTTAAAATCAGAAGTAAAATATTTATTGAATTCATCTAAGCTTGTTAGAGCATCTACAATATACTCCTCGTTTCCTTTTGATATAATAAGCGAGTCATTTCTTTCATCATGCTCATCATCTATTTCGCCAACAATCTCCTCTAAAACATCCTCGATTGTAATTAAACCAGATACACCNCCGTGCTCGTCTATTACTATTGCGATATGATTCCTATTTGCCTTAAAATCATTTAGAAGAATATTTAATCTTTTACTCTCAGGAACAAAAACAGCTGTCCTGAGTAATTCATGAAGATCAAAGTCTTCGTTTTTTTCATCATATACTTTTTTCAAAAGATCTTTTGCTAATAATACCCCTATGATTTCATCTTTATTATCNTCGATTACTGGGAATCTTGAGTGACCAGAAAGTGTAACTTTTTTGACAATTTCATTGATATCATCAGATATATCTATAACTTTCATATGAGGTCTTGGAACCATAATTTCACGAACTTGTATTTCTGATACTTTAAATACCCCCTCAATCATCTTTAGTGACTCTGAATCAAGATATCCAGACCCAGTCGACTCTTTAAGAACCTCTAATAAATCCATTTTACCCTTCGGTGAGTTACTAAAGATTTTTATCAAATTTTCAAAAATGTTTTTTTTCTTAGTATGCATAATAAGGATTTATATACCCAAGTTTACTCATTAAATAAATTTCCTCTNTCTCCATTTTTTCTCTATTGAGCTTGGTTTTATGATCAAAACCCTGCAGATGTAACATTGAATGTATTATCATATGAGCCCAACGTCTGTCTAATTCAATGTTATATTTTTGTGATTCTTGAAAAATTACCTCTGCACACAAGAGAATGTCTCCCAGATATGATGGCTTTTGTGATTCAAATGATAGCTGTGGAAAGCTTAATGCATTACATGGCTTAGTTTTATTAAGATACTTCTTGCTAAAGAACATCATTTCTTTTTTTGTAGCAAGTTTTATACTAACTGAAATTTTTTCAGTTTTAAAATAAGAAGCTCTAGCCCATTTTCTAATCTTGTATACACTAGGCATATTGTCATCGTTCTTGAAGTCAATAAATTTTACACTCAAAAAATTATTTTTTTCTTTTGTCATATTCTTTAATTATATCTTTTACGATTTTATGTCGCATTACCTCATTTGCTGAAAACTTATTTATTGCAACACCATCTATTTTATCAATAAATTCTAAGCAATCCTTTAGTCCGGACTTAGCTTCTTTTGGGAGATCAATTTGACTAATATCGCCTGTAACAACAGTTTTTGATCTAAATCCTATTCTAGTTAAGAACATTTTCATTTGAGCAATAGTAGTATTCTGAGCTTCATCTAAAATGATAAAGGCATCATTTAGAGTTCTGCCTCTCATATATGCTAGAGGTACAATCTCAATAATATTTTTTTCTAATANCTTATTTACCTGTGTAGGTCCTAAGATTTCGTTTAAAGCATCATATATTGGCTGAAGATATGGATTAACTTTCTCAGCAAGGTCGCCCGGCAAAAATCCTAGTTTTTCCCCTGCTTCAATCGCAGGTCTTGCTAAAAATATTTTTTTGATCAAATTTTGCTCAAGACAATGGACTGCNCAAGCAACTGCTAAGTAAGTCTTCCCAGTTCCTGCAGATCCGATACCAAATATTAAATCATGTTTTAACATTGATTCAATATATTTTTGTTGNGTTTCATTAGCAGCTTTAATATTTGCCTTTTTAGACTTTAATGTGTAGCTTTCTACTTCTGATTCGGNTGATTTTACCTGTCCANTCTTACCATTATTCATNTATAAATGTAGTTGTTTTGGGGTTAATTCCTCATGAGCTGAGATGCTGTACAGTTTTTCTAGTAGGTCCGATGTTTTTAAAACAGTTACTTCGTTGCCTTTTATAATGAAGTTATTACCTCTGTTAGATATTTCCACATCCATAAAAGACTCTATCTGACGTAAATTTTCATCTAAAATTCCACATAAATTGGCAAGCCTGTCATTATCAGATGGTTGTAAAACTATACTTGTATGCGTGGGTTTAATTGGCAACTGTAACTCTTTTCTCATCTAATATTTTATGAAACTGATTAGCTGATACCTCTCCATAAAGAGTATTTCCTTTGACCTCAGTAACTAATACTTCTACAAAAGTGCCAATCAGACTTTTATCTGCAGGGAAATTAATTACTTTATTATTGAAAGATCTTCCTGTAACTTCATTAGTTTTTTTTACAGATATTCCTTCCACTAAAACTTTTTGCATAGTACCTAACATTTTGCTTGAGAACTTTAATGACTGTTCTTTTATCAAGGCTTGTAATTCATTCAATCTTCTCTTCTTTATTTCAAATGAAACATCATCTTTTTCAGAGGCTGCTGGAGTTCCAGGTCTTGGGCTGTAAATAAAACTATATGCATCGCTAAAATTGAGTTCAGCAATAAATTCCATGGTTTGCGTAAATTCGTAGTCTGTTTCTCCGGGATATCCAATTATAAAATCTGATGTTAGATGAATATCTGGTCTATATTTCCTTATTTTTTTAATAATACTTTTATACTCCAAGACAGTATGTTTTCTTTTCATACGAGCCAATATTGTATCTGAACCTGACTGAACAGGAAGGTGAAGATTATTTGCCAATTTNGGATTCTTATACTCTTTAATTAAATCCTCAGAAAAATCTATAGGATGAGATGTGGTGTGCCTTATTCTTGATATACCATCAATATATGAAATATGTCTAATTAAATCTGAAAAGGATACCTTTTCTTGGTTATGATTATATGATCTATAAGCATTTACATTTTGTCCAAGCAGAACAATTTCTCGGGTGCCGAGCTTNGACAAATTAAATGCCTCATAAAGGACATCATCAAACCTCCTATTAACCTCCTCTCCTCTGGTATAAGGAACTACACAGAATGTACAGTATTTACTACATCCNTCCATAATAGACAGGAAAGCACTCGGTGTTTTTTTTTGCGAAGACGGAAGGAAGTCAAATTTTTCTATTTCTGGGAACGATATATCTATTTCCACTTTACTCTTATTTTTATAGAGATCCTTAATCATTTTAGGCAACCTGTGAATAGTCTGTGGCCCAAAAATAATATCAACCTCCGGNGATCTAGATTTAATATTGTCACCCTCTTGTGTTGCCACACATCCACCTACNGCGATCAATATGTCTGGCCTGTCATTTTTGATCTTCTTCCATCTTCCAAGCTGATGGAAAACCTTTTCTTGTGCTTTTTCTCTTATGGAGCAAGTATTTAAAAATAAGAGATCAGCATCGTTTGGAGAAGAAGTCCTCGTCATTTTTAGATTATGCTTTAGAACATCGCCAAGTTTATCAGAATCATATTCATTCATTTGGCAACCTTGTGTTTGTATATAGAATTTTTTATTTTCCAGCATTGGGTCTAGAATGGGATATCATCGTCACTAGGTGTTGGCGTGCTTTGATCAAAGTTTTCACTATTGCTTTGTTGTGGGTTAGAGTCGAAATCTTGAGCTGAGTCTGATTTGGACCCAACGAATGTAAAGTTATCAGAAATTATGTCTGTGGAGTATTTTTCTACGCCGTCTTTATCTTGCCACTTACGTGTTTGGAGTCTTCCTTCTACATATAACTGTTGGCCTTTTTTTACGTACTGCCCAATTGTTTCAGCGGGTTTGTTAAAAAATACTACTCTGTGCCACTCAGTTTTATCATCATAAGAGCCTGTATCTTGATTCTTAAATTTNCGATTTGTTGCTATTGAGAGATTGACTACTGCATTCCCGCTGGGCATGTATTTAACTTCGGGGTTTGCGCCGACTCTCCCAAGTAAGATTACTTTATTTACTGACATTTATACTCTTTATTTTCCACGAGAAACTAACTATAACCTAAATGATATCTTACGAATAGGAAAAATGCCATATAATCCACGAAGAAACTTCTGATATTTCAAGAAAATCAGTATGTCGAGAGAATTATATAATATCCTATTAAAAATAAAGGGATTTGTGGTATGAAATTAATCAATAATGTCCTATCACTTGTGACAATACCTATATATGTCCACATTATCACTCCAATAGATTGAAGATAGATGTTGTATGGATAAATATTTAGGTTAGTGCAGAGTACTCCCGATAATATAAATAGGCTAGCCATCAGCCTGTAGTAATTCTTATTCATCCTAGCTCCTTTAAGTAATTTATAGATAATACAATGTTTCTTTATTGTAATATGATGCTATTATTTCTCTACCATGAAAAAGAATATTTTCGTCAAGGGCGCAAGGACGCATAATTTAAAAAATATAAATATTGAGATACCTCGAGATAAGTTAACTACTATCACTGGTCTTTCGGGATCGGGTAAATCATCATTAGCATTTGATACTATATTTGCAGAAGGTCAGCGCAGATATATGGAATCATTATCATCATACGCCAGACAATTCCTATCAATGATGGACAAACCAGATGTTGATATAATAGAGGGTCTATCACCAGCTATATCTATTGAACAAAAATCGTCTTCTCACAATCCTAGATCAACCGTGGGTACAGTTACCGAGATCTATGACTATCTGAGGTTACTTTACGCAAGAGTTGGATCACCAAGATGCCCTGAGCATGGCACAGAACTGAAGGCCATGTCCTACAGTGACATTTCTGAAAAAATTACATCCGATCATTCAGCAAAAAAGATAATGGTGATTGCGCCAGTTGTAAAACAACAAAAAGGTGAGCATGTTAAGCTAATACAATCATTTGCACAACAAGGTCATAAAAGAATCAGAGTTAATGGTGAAATAATAGACATAAGTGATATGTCTAAGCATATGATTAACCATGTTATTAACCCAAAAAAGAAAAATGATATCGAATTTGTAATTGATCGATTCAGCTCTGTTACCAAAGACGATAAATTGAGATTAATTGAATCGCTCGAATTATGTTCAGATTTCTCTGGTGGAATAATATATCTCCTTGATGTAGATGATAATAAAATAAGTGATATATTTTCAACAAAATATGCATGTCCTCATTGTGGTTACTCCATAGCAGAATTAGAACCAAAATTATTTTCGTTTAACAGTCCTGCTGGAGCTTGTACCACATGTGATGGATTAGGGGTTAGAGAATTTTTTGATCCTGAAAAAATTATAGTTAATCAAGAGTTAAGTCTAACAAAAGGAGCGATATATGGCTGGGATGATAGAAGTGCTTATTACTCGCTTATACTTCAGAGCCTAGCTGATCATTATAAAGTTGATATTGATTTGCCATACATAAAATTACCGTCAGATTTTAAAGAAATTTTATTTTATGGAAATAATGGAGAGATGATTAAAATGAAATATGTGAGAGGATATAGGAATAAAAATGCAGATGACTATGTAATTAAAAAAGAAGAGTGGGAAGGTATAATTTCAAAATTTGATCGTCAATATGAAACTGGATCATACTCAAAAAAAGAAAGATTGGTAAAATATTTATCAGTTGATAAATGTTCTAGTTGCAGTGGGACAAGATTAAAAAATAGTAGTAGAAATATATACATATTAGACAAATCTATTAGTGATATCACATCTCTCACAATAGGAGATTGTCTGAAATTCTTCAAAAAAATAAAATTCAAAGGTATGAATAAAGAAGTATCGAATAAAATTATTTTGGAGATAGTGAGTCGTTTAAGTTTTCTCAATAATGTTGGTTTAAATTACTTAACACTTGATAGAAGTGCTGAAACATTATCAGGAGGTGAAGCTCAAAGAATTCGACTTGCAAGTCAAATTGGATCAGGTTTGGTTGGAGTTATGTATATTCTGGATGAACCATCAATAGGTTTACACCAAAGAGATAATGATAAACTTTTGGACACATTGAGGAACCTGAGAGACCTTGGGAATACTGTGATTGTTGTTGAACATGATGAGGATACTATCCTTAGTTCTGATTGTATAGTTGATATTGGGCCAGGTGCAGGTGAGGCAGGAGGTGAAGTTATTTATGTCGGGAATCCAAGCGGGATAAAAACGGTGAAAAATTCTTTCACTGGTCAATATTTATCGAAAACAAAAGAAATTAAGCTACCTAAATCTAGGAAAAAAATTGATCAGAAACGAATCCTAAAAATTCATAAAGCTAACGCAAATAATCTAAAAAATATTGATATAGAATTACCAATTGGTCTTCTCACTTGTATTACAGGTGTCTCAGGATCAGGCAAATCTACTCTAGTAAATGATATTATATATGAATATATATATAATGATTTTTCAGAAAAAGATAACTCTCAGACTGGTTGTAAAAAAATTACAGGTCTAGAGCATCTAGATAAAATTATTGAGATTGATCAGAGTCCAATAGGCAGGACACCTAGATCTAATCCTGTGACTTATACAGGCATTTTTACACACATAAGAGATCTATTTTCTCTCAATAAAGAGGCTCGATCCAGAGGATACTCTCCGGGTAGATTCAGTTTTAATGTAAAAGGAGGAAGATGTAATGCTTGTGAGGGTGATGGACTAATACGAGTCGAAATGCATTTTTTATCAGACGTTTATGTTAAATGTGATAAATGTAAAGGAAAAAGGTATAACGATGAAACATTGCAAATAGAATTAAAGGGGAAAAATATAAGCGACGTTCTTAATATGAGGGTATCGGAGGCTAGAGATTTTTTTACTAATTACCCAGTAATCAAAAGAAAACTTGATATTCTCGATGAGGTGGGTTTGTCCTACATAAGATTAGGGCAGAATGCTACAACACTATCTGGAGGTGAAGCGCAGAGAATTAAATTAGCTAAAGAGCTGATTAAAAGAGATACTGGTCAAACAATTTATATTCTTGATGAGCCTACAACNGGTCTCCACTTCCATGACGTAGCAAAACTTCTTAAAGTTTTAGAGAAATTAAAAGATAGGGGGAATACTCTTTTAATAATAGAGCATAATCTTGAGGTAATAAAAACGGCCGATTGGATCATTGATTTAGGGCCAGAGGGTGGTTCTGGTGGTGGTAGTGTAGTGGCTAATGGAACACCTGAAGAAGTTTCAAAGGTCAAAAAGTCTTTTACCGGGCAATTTCTTAAGAAAAAAATANTAGATTAATTTTAATCAACAAGCTTAACAAAAGCTTTGGGTGCAGAGTCACCAAGTTTGAAACCATGCTTAAGAATCCTCAAGTAACCACCTTGCCTATTCTTAAATCTTGGTCCTAAATCTTCAAATAATTTTTTTACTATTTCTTTATCCCTGATCCTTGCATACGCTAACCTCCTTCTCATAAGATTGTCAACTTTTGCCAAAGTAATAAGAGGTTCCGCAACTTTTCTCAATTCTTTAGCTTTTGGCAAAGTTGTTTGTATGCTCTCATGTTTAAATAACGATAAAGTTAAATTCTTCATTAAAGCTTTTCTGTGTGAAGAATTTCTGTTTAATTGCCTACCACTTTTTTTGTGTCTCATACTCTTTTCTCTATTCCTTTTGGTGGCCAGTCTTCAAGCTTCAGACCAAGAGACAGACTATGCGTTGCGAGCACGTCTTTTATCTCAGTTAATGATTTTTTACCTAGATTTGGCGTTTTCAGTAACTCATTTTCACTTCTTTGTACTAGATCACCAATATAATAAATATTTTCTGCTTTCAAGCAATTTGCTGATCTTACAGTAAGCTCCAGATCATCTACAGGGCGAAGCAAAACTGGGTCAATTTGAGGTACATCAGAGTCTTCCTCTGNATCCTCTTGAACTTCAAGATAAGTAAATACATCTAATTGATTCCTCAAAATTTGACCTGCTTTTCTTATTGCATCTTCTGGTTCAATAGTAGCGTTAGTCTTCAAATCAATTACTAATTTATCTAAATCAGTCCTTTGTTTAACCCTCGCTGTATCAACGTTGTATGTGACTTGTATCACAGGACTAAAGGATGCATCTAATTGCATTTTCCCTATACCTAAATCATCTTGTTCATTAAACTTTCTCTTTTGAGCTTGTTGATAACCTCTTCCCCTGGTGACTGTCATATTTATGACCAATTCTGTTTTGTCGTTAGTAATATTAGCGATACAGAAATCTGGATTTTTAATCTCTAATTCAGCACTCTCTGTGATGTCCGAGGCAAGAACTGGTCCTTTCCCCTTTTTTCTCAATGTGACATCCATTGATTCTTTTTCGTGAAGAACTAGAGCAAGTTTTTTTATGTTAAGCAAAATTTCAAGAACATCCTCTTGAACGCCCTCTATAGTGCTGTATTCGTGAAGAATATTTTCAATAGTAACTTCCGTAACTGCNCTCCCAGGAAGCGAAGACAATAACACCCTTCGAAGGGCATTGCCTAAGGTATGTCCGAATCCTCTCTCCAAGGGTTCAATGCTAATTTTTGCATGTGTTGGTGACATTGCCTCTATGTCAACTAATTTTGGTTTAAGAAAGTCATTTTTATTCATATGTCACCTATTTTGAGTATAATTCTACAATTAGAGATTCGTTAATTTCTGCTGGAAGTTCTTTTCTTTCTGGACTTCGTATAAACACGCCAGACATCTTTTTAGTGTCCACATCAATCCAATCATTCTCACCTTTAACCTCAGCTAAGCTCATAGCAAGCTTTACACGTATCTGATCTTTTTTTGATTCTCTTAGTGATATTTTATCTTTTGGACAAACTTGGTAAGAGGGTATATTTACAACCTCTCCGTTAACTTCTATGTTTTTGTGATTAACGAGTTGTCTAGATTCTGCTCTTGTAGAACCCAAGCCAATTCTGTAAACTACGTTGTCCAATCTAGACTCGAGCATATTGAGTAAATTTTCACCAGTCGAACCTTTTTTGCTGGCAGCTTTTTTATAATAATTTCTAAATTGTTTCTCTAATATGCCATAAATTCTCTTAACTTTTTGCTTTTCTCTGAGCTGAACTGAGTAATCAGACATCTTAGCTCTTCTGGCATCGGATGGTTGACCTGGTTTTTTTTCAATATTACATTTAGTATCTAACGCGCGTGATCCAGATTTAAGATATAAATCGGTTCCCTCTCTNCGCATTAATTTGCATTTTGATCCTGTAAATTTTGCCACTTATACTCTCCTCTTTTTAGGTGGTCTACAACCATTGTGGGGCAAAGGTGTGATATCTGTGATATTTGTAATTTTATAGCCTGCACTATTTATTGCTCTTACAGCTGAATCTCGTCCTGGTCCTGGTCCTTTAACTAAAACTTCAAGTGTCTTAAGACCATAATCAGAGGCCTTACTACATGCTTTTTCAGCTGCTACTTGAGCTGCGAAAGGTGTGCTTTTTCTTGAACCTCTAAAGCCTGAGCCACCTGATGTAGCCCAAGATAAAGTATTACCCTGCTTATCAGTTATTGTGATTATTGTATTATTGAAAGAGGCATATATGTGAGCAACGCCTTCATTTACAATTTTTTTCTCTTTTTTCTTTTTTGTTTTGTTAACTGCCATTATTTNGCCTTCAATATTTTTCTTGGTCCTTTTCGTGTTCTACTNTTGTTTTTTGTTCTCTGTCCTCTAAGCGGCANGCTTTTTCTATGCCTGATGCCTCGGTATGAACCTATGTCCATTAAACGTTTAATATTTATTGAATTTTCTCTTCTTAAGTCACCTTCAAGTTGATACTTTTCAACAAAATTTCTCAATACCTCTAAATCTTGCTCACTNAGATCTTTTACTTTTTTGGTCCTATCAACACCTGAATCCAAGCAGATTTTGTTCGCTCGAGTAGGCCCAACACCATATATCGAGGTTAATGCGATCCATATATGTTTTTCATTTGGTAAATTTATTCCAGCTATTCTTGCCATTTATCTTCTCTCGGTCGACATTATATATTTCATTTCCATTTAATACTACCTATTTAACCCTGTCTTTGCTTNTGTCTAGGGTCCTTATTGCAAATTATGCGAACAACACGATTACGTCTTATAACCCTACAATTTCTACAAAGCTTTTTCACTGATGCTCTAACTTTCATTTATCTCAAACCTCCGCCAATACCTTTCAAATTCGCTTTTTTCATCATCCCTTCATATTGATGTGAAAGAAGATGAGCTTGTATTTGTGCCATCAAATCCATAACCACGATTACTACGATTAAAAGAGATGTTCCACCGAAATAAAATGGGACATTAAAATAGAGTATCAAGAATTCAGGAAGAAGACATACTGCAGTAATATAGATTGCACCAACAGTCGTAAGTCTTGTTGTTATATCATCTATATATTTAGCTGTTTGGTCTCCAGGTCTTATTCCTGGAATAAAAGCACCAGATTTTTTGAGGTTGTCAGCTGTCTCATTCGAATTAAATACAAGTGCTGTATAAAAAAAACAGAAGAAAATGATAGCGAACGCATAAAGCATTATATAAAGAGGTTGTCCTGGAGAGAGGGACATTGCAAGATTTTGAACCATGCTTCCTTCACTACTTGAACTACTCCAACTCGCGATTGTTGCAGGGAATAATATAATAGCAGAAGCAAAAATAGGAGGTATAACCCCGGCCATGTTAATTTTAAGTGGCAAGTGTGAGCTTTGAGCAGCATACATTTTTCTACCTTGCATTTTCCTAGCATAATTTATAGGAATTCTTCTTTGTCCTCTTTCAATGTAAATTACAAAAGCAGTAATTACGAGAGCAAGTAAGAATATNAATATAACAGTAAATCCCTGAAGCTCACCATTTCTTGCTAAGTCAATCGTGTTGCCTATCGCTGAAGGTAAGCCAGCAACTATCCCTGCAAAAATAATAATCGATATTCCATTGCCAATCCCACGTTCCGTTATCTGTTCACCGAGCCAGACTAAAAACATCGTTCCAGTAACAAGTGTAATAATTGAAATCATTATGAATGCAAAACCAGGATCTATAACAAGAGTNGTGCTAGCAGTGTTCTGATTTTCTAATGCGTTTGCAACACCAGCAGACTGTAGTATGGCTAATAAAACTGTGAAATACCTTGTGTAGCTTGTAATTTTTTTTCTACCACGCTCCCCTTCTTTTCGTAATTGAATCAGTGGCGCATAAACATGACTCATCATTTGGATTATGATTGAAGCTGATATATAAGGCATCACNCCTAGTGCAAATATAGACATTCTAGACAGAGCGCCACCTGAAAACATATTGAACATATCAAGAATACTTCCGCGTTGTTGATCAAAAAGAAATTTCATGACCGANGGATCTATCCCTGGTAATGTAATGAAACTTCCTAGACGNAATATTATCAAGGCAAAAATAACAAAAAATACTCTTTGCCTTAACTCGTTTGATTTTGTTAATCCACCTAATCCAGTACTGTTNTTATTTAACCTAGACATCTATTTACCAATAAACTCCGCTACAGATTTTGTACATCTAAGACCTTTCAGGGTTTTTTTATCTTTGATAGTACATGGTCCAATTATTTTTACTTTTTTAATTTTCTTATTTATCATCTTGTATTTTTTAAGTATATCCAACGTAATCTCAGATTCTTTTATTTTTGATAATCGATCATATTTTAATTCAGTAGAGAGAATATTAACCCTAGAGCTGAAACCTACTTTTGGCAGCCTTCGCTGCAATGGCATTTGTCCGCCTTCAAACCCNACCTGAACTTTGCCGCCTGTCCTTGATTTTTGGCCTTTGTGTCCCCTGCCACAAGTTTTCCCTGTGCCAGAGCCAATGCCTCTGCCCACTCTTTTTTTCTGTGATTTGCTCTCTTTCTGTGGTTTGATTTCACTCAAAAAATTACTCATAATTATGATATCTCCACCATGTGTTTTACCACTTTTATCATTCCTCTCGTTTCTGGACTATCAATAATGTCAACTGAATGATTAATGCGTCTCAAACCAAGGCCTTTTACACAAGCCTTCTGTTTGGTTGTGCATCCAATTAAGCTTTTTGTTTGTTTGATTGTTATTTTTTTAGTAGCCATTATTTATATCTCGCTTGTTTTTTTGCCTCTCTTAGCTGCTATATATGCAGGGTAAAACATAGACTCTAATCCATTCACCGTTGCCTTTACTACATTAATAGGATTTGTTGACCCGATGCTTTTTGCGAGNACATTATGGACTCCNGTTGCCTCGAAAACAGCTCTCATNGCTCCTCCAGCAATTACACCAGTACCCTCACCCGCTGGTTGCATATATACTTTTGCTGATCCATGTGAGTGAGTTACAGCATGAAACAAAGTTCCTTTCTTAAGNGCGACCGTTATCATATTCTTCTTTGCTTTCTCCATAGCTTTCTGAATTGCAATAGGCACCTCCTTTGCTTTGCCATATCCGTAACCAACNCTTCCATTGCCATCACCAACAACGGTAAGTGCTGTGAATCCGAACTGCCTGCCGCCCTTCACAACTTTTGCTGTTCTGTTAACTGCTACAAGCTTCTCAATATAATCTGATTTTCTATCTTCGCCAGCCACTATATATTNACTCCATTTTCTCTAATTGATTCTGCGAGTGCTTTGATTTTTCCATGATATTTATATCCAGATCTATCAAAAGCAATTTTGTCTATTTTTTCTTTTTTAATAAATTCTGCTACTATTTTTCCAATTAATTTGGAGTTTTCAATATTATTTGATTTAATTTTGTCTCGTATTTTTTTCTGGTTAGTAGAAATGGTCTTGATCACTCTGTCGCCATTTGGAGTCAGTAACTGCACATATAAATGATTAAGCGATTTATACACGCTCAACCTGTGTGAGCCAGACTCATTGATTCTATCCCTCGTTTTTCTAGCTCGTCTTAATCTTGCAGNTTTTTTACTGGTATTTTTGCCTATCATTTTTTCTTTGCCTCTTTCTTGATGATCTGCTCATCGGCATACCTAATTCCCTTTCCTTTATATGGNTCAGGCGGTCTTACAGATCTNATTTCAGCAGCTATTTGACCGACTTGCTGTTTATCTACTCCACTAATCTCTATCTCTGTTTGCGAAGGTGTCTCAATTTTTAATCCCTCTGGAATAGGNAATTTAACTGGATGAGAGAACCCTACTGTTAATTCTAATATATTCCCTTGTGCTTTAGCNCTGTAACCAACACCAACTAATTTAAGTGATTTTTTCCAACCTATACTCACTCCATGAACCATATTAAATAATAGTGCTCTTGTTGTACCAGATAGAGCAGTAAGATCTAATTTATCAGTCTGCACGGACACTAAGTTATCCTCTTGGATGAGTTTTATACCATCATTTTTAGTAAACTCTAAAGATCCCAAAGGTCCCTCNANTNTAATATGATTGTTGTCAATCTTNAGTTGAGTTTTTTCAGGTAAATTTATCGGTTTTCTGGCTACTTTTGACATAATTTATGAGACAACACAGAGTATCTCTCCTCCACAATTTTGTTCTCTAGCCTGCTTNTCTGTCATCACACCTTTGGATGTCGAAACGATACAAACTCCCAGACCGTTATTAACATTCGGAATATTTTTAGCAGACTTAAATATTCTTAGACCTGGTCGACTTACTCTTTTAATGAGTTCGATCACTGGTTTACCCTCGTAATATTTCAGCGTTACTTTGATGAGCTTTCTGTCTTCTCCCTCCACAGCAGCAGATTCAATGTAACCTTCCTGAAGCAAAACTTCACAAATTGAAAACTTAATCTTGGAATGGGGGATAAAAACTANCTCTTTAGAAGCCTTCTGNGCATTCCTTATCCTTGTAAGTAAATCTGAAATTGTGTCATTCATGCTCATAATTCTTTACCAACTTGCCTTCGTTAAACCTGGAATGTCTCCTCTCATCGCGGCTTTCCGTAATTTTGATCTACCTAGAGAAAATTTTCTGTAGACACCGCGAGGTCTTCCTGTGAGTGAACATCTTTTTCTCTGCCTTATGGGCAGAGAGTTTAATGGTAATTTTTGTAATTTCTTCCTCAATAATGAAGCTTCTTCAAAAGTTAAGTCCTGATTCTTCAATTTATTTTTTATTGATAATCTTTTTTCCATATATTTTGCAGTGAGTGTTGCTCTTTTCTTCTCTCTTTGTATTACTGATGCTCTAGCCATATTATTTAAAAGGAAAATTAAATTGNTTTAATAATTCCATTGCCTCCTGGTTGTTTTTTGCACTAGTTGTTATACAGATATCTAATCCCTTTATTCTGTCTATCCTATCGAAATCNATCTCTGGAAAAATTATATGTTCTTTAATACCAAGAGTATAGTTCCCACGACCATCAAAGGAACTTGTATTTAAACCTCTAAAGTCTCTAGTCCTTGGTAGAGAGATTTTTATTAGTTTCTCGAAAAAGTCGTACATCTTCTCTTTTCTGAGTGTTACTTTGCAACCTATNGGCATCCCTTCTCTAAGCTTGAAATTTGCGATAGATTTTTTCGCGTAAGTTAGCACGGCTTTTTGACCTGAAATATCTGTTAATTCTTTTTGGGCAGATTCTAGAACTTTTTTATCTCCCATAGATGANCCTAATCCCATATTAAGGGTAATTTTTGTTAATCGTGGCACCTCCATTGAACTTTTCAGCTTTAGCTGATCTTTCAAAGCTGGAACAATATTTTCTCTATAGAATTCTTGATATGTATTCATTAGATATCTATTACCTCTTTGTTAGATTTATAAATGCGCACTTTCTTGCCATCTTCTAAAATTTTACATCCAACTTTATCTGCTTTCTTTGTNATCGGGTTAAAAATCATTACATTAGAGATACTTAGCGGCATTTCTCTCTCAATAATTCCTCCAGTCTCCTCTTTGTTAGGATTTGGTTTAGTGTGTTTTTTTACTAAATTAACATTACTAACTACAAGTTTAGTATCATCGATAACTCTCAAAACCTCACCTTTCTTTCCCTTATCTTTTCCAGCAATCACTATCACAGCATCACCTTTTCTCAGTTTTCTCATAACTACCTCAAAGTACCTCTGGAGCAAGTGAAACAATTTTCATAAACGTCAGTGCTCTTAATTCTCTTGTTACTGGTCCAAATATTCTTGTTCCNAAAGGTTCAAGTTTGTTATCTAAAAGAACAACAGCATTACTATCAAATCGTATAGCAGAACCATCAGATCTTCTTATGCCTTTCTTTGTTCTTACGATGACTGCGTTATACACCTCTCCTTTTTTTACCTTTCCTTTTGGTATTGCATCTTTCACAGCAACTTTTATAACATCACCTATCGTTGCAAATTGACGATGTGAACCACCAAGCACCTTTATGCACATTAACTTTCTTGCACCGCTATTATCAGCTGACTGTAATGTTGTTTGCATTTGAATCATTGTTTGTCCTCTGAGACTAATACCCATGATTTTGTCTTCGAAACTGGCTTAGACTGTTTGATTAGGACAGTTTGGCCAACTTTGCACATGTTCTCCTCATCATGAATATGAAATTTACTAGATCTCTTAATGAATTTACCGTTGATAGGGTGTCTAATCTGNCTCTCTACTACAACAGTAGCTGATTTATCCATTTTATTACTCACAACTTTTCCAGATAATGTTTTAGCTTTCTTATTTTCAGTCATTCTTATTCTCATTCATTAATGTTTTAATTCTTGCAATATTAACTTTATTTTCTCTAAATAAATGAGGTTTAGGGTTAAGACCAGAACCTCTTTGCATCTTAAGCTCAAATTTTTCCTTCAAAAGCTTCTCTAATTCGATTTTTAGCTCATCTATAGATTTTTTTTTGTATTCGTTATAATCCATCACATTATAGCCCTGTTAACAAAAGACGTGAGTATTGGAAGTTTAGCAGCAGCAAGTCTAAACGCCTCTCTCGCTACTTCTTCAGATACACCCTCCATTTCATATAAAACTTTACCGGGCTGAATCTTTGCTACCCAGTACTCTACATTCCCTTTTCCTTTGCCCATACGTACCTCTACAGGTTTTTTTGTAATAGGTACATCAGGAAAAATCCTAATCCAAACTTTACCACCACGTTTTATATGTCTCGTCATTGCTCTTCTAGCTGCCTCAATCTGTCTTGCGGTAACTCTTCCACGCGTTAAAGCCTTTAGGCCATATTCACCAAAGCTCACTTTAGCCCCGGATGTAGCAAAGCCTCGTAACTTCCCTTTTTGCTGTTTTCTGTACTTTGTTTTCTTAGGCTGTAGCATGATTTTTTATTTCGCCCCTTCTTTATTTTTTTTCACAACTGTTTTTTCANCACTCTCTTCTTTTTTTTCTTCATGATAGATCCATACTTTAATTCCTATAATCCCGTATGTTGTAAGTGCTTCTGAAAAACCAAAATCAATATTTGCCTTAAGNGTATGAAGTGGGACTCTGCCTTCACGATACCATTCACTTCTTGCAATCTCAGCTCCATTGAGTCTTCCTGCTACATTTACTTTTATCCCTAATGCNCCAAGTCTCATTGTNTTTGTGACTGCTCTTTTCATTGCTCTTCTGTACATTATTCTTCTTTCAAGCTGTTGTGCAATTCCCTCAGATACAAGCTTGGCGTCTAATTCTGGTTTCTTAATTTCATTCACGTTCAACTTNATCGTAGATTTAGGCATGCCAATCATAATTGAAATTTTCTCTCTATATTTTTCTATATCCTCACCCTTTTTACCTATGACTATACCTGGCCTAGAAGAAAAGACTGTGATAACGCATTCTTTTGTTGGTCGTTCAATTATTATTTTACTGACCTGTGCTTGTTTAAGTTCTTGTCTTAAATAATCACGTATCTTGAGATCTTCAAGAAGAAATTTGGAATATTCTTTAGTNGAAGCGTACCACTTAGAATTCCAATCTGTTGAAATNCCTAATCGAATACCTGTTGGGTGTACTTTCTGNCCCATACTTAAACCTCTTTCCCATCAGAAACAATCACTGTAATATGACTACTTCGTTTCAAAATTTGATTAACTCTACCTCTAGCTCTTGGCATGTGCCTCTTAGCCATAGGCCCTTCATCAACTAAGACGTTTTTAACTATCAATTCATCTATATCAAGTGAATTATTGTTTTCAGCATTAGCAACAGCCGATTCTAATACCTTTATTATCATCTTAGAAGCTTTTTTATTGTTGAATTCTAAGAATTCCAGAGCTTTCCCAACTTTCAAACCTCTAATAGAGTTAGCTACCAAACGACATTTTTGCGCCGATATTTTTTGATATTTTAGTATAGCTCTAGTATCCATTATTTAGCCTTTGCTTTCCTATCACCAGAGTGACCTTTAAACACACGAGTGGGTGAAAACTCACCTAGTTTGTGCCCAACCATATTCTCACTAACGTATACAGGTATGTGTTGCTTCCCATTATGAACTGAAATAGTTAACCCTACCATATCAGGAGAAATTACTGATCTTCTTGACCATGTTTTTATTGGTCGCTTGTCATTTGTTTCTAGCGCTTTCTCAACCTTGCTTTGAAGATGATAATCAATGAAAGGTCCTTTTTTAAGTGATCGAGTCATTATTTCCCTCTCCTCTTAGATACTCTTCTTCTAACTATCATTGATGTTGTTCTTTTATTAGATCGTGTTTTATAACCTTTTGTAGGTGTGCCCCAAGGTGACACAGGATCTCGTCCACCGGATGTTTTTCCTTCGCCTCCACCATGAGGATGATCTATCGGATTCATAGCAACACCTCTAACGGTAGGCCTAATACCAAGCCATCTTTTTGCTCCGGCTTTACCGAACGATTGAAGATTATGTTCGCTATTACCTACTTCGCCAACTGTTGCTCGGCAATTAGAATTAATCTTACGCATTTCACCTGACTTCAACTTAAGAGTTACATATTCTCCATCTAAAGCCGCTATTTGCGCAACAGTCCCTGCGCTACGTGCTATCTGAGCTCCTTTTCCAGGTTTCATCTCAATACAATGAACTTGTGTTCCGACTGGTATATTTTTCAATGGCAAAGCGTTGCCAACGTTGATTGATGAATCTTTACCAGAGACAACTGAGTCACCTTTTTTGAGATTTTTTGGAGCAATTATATATCTTCGTTCTCCATCAGAATAAAGGAGCAGAGCAATATTAGCGTTTCTATTTGGGTCATATTCTAATCTTTCTACCTTTGCGTTGATATTATCTTTATCTCTCTTGAAGTCTATAATCCTATATTTTCTCTTATGACCTCCACCAATATGTCGTGTTGTAATTCTTCCTTGATTATTTCTACCGCCAGTTCTTTTCGATTTTTCAGTAAGACCAGCAAAAGGTTTCCCTTTATGAAGAGAATCATTCTTTATCTTTACTCTGAATCTTCTTCCTGGAGAAGTTGGTTTTGATTTGATTAAACTCATGATTTAGCCTCTGTTTCACCATAACTTATATCAAAGCCNTCCTTGAGTCTGACATAGGCCTTTTTCCAATCTTTTGTTCTGCCAAATATTCTTCCGAGTCGCTTGTGTTTTCCATTCATATTAAGTAACCTAACTTGCTCAACCTCAACGTTAAACATCATCTCTACAGCTTTTTTTACCTCTAATTTTTTTGCATCTTTCATTACAGAAAAAACATGTTGTCTCTCAGTATCTGCTTTAGTTGTTGCTTTCTCAGAAACTCTCGGCGCAATAATAATCTTCATTAATCTCTCGTTATTCATGATGCTATTTTCTCTACTGTTTCAAGTGCTGAAGAGTCTATGACTACGTCATTATATTTCATTAAATTGTGAGGATTGATACCTAGTGGACTTACTATTTCGACATCTTTTATATTACGGCCAGCAAGAAAAACATTGATTTTATTTTCATTTATAATGAAAAGTGAATTTGAAATTTTCAATTTGTTCAACTCTTTAACAAAAGACTTGGTTTTTGGTTGATCAACATTGAAATCTTCAACATAGTGAAGCTTTTTCTTTCTGAGTAATTCTGACAAAATACAGTTTAACGCTGCACGATACATTTTTTTATTAATCTTTTTACCGAAGGTTTTGGGCTTAGCAGCAAAAGTAACGCCTCCACTTCTCCAAATAGGAGATCTTGTTGTTCCAGCACGAGCTCTTCCTGATCCTTTCTGTGGTCGCGGTTTGGCTCCACCACCACTTACAGCAGAACGGTTTTTTTGTGCCTTAGTGCCTGATCTTTGATTCGTCATGTAATCAATTGCAACTTGATGTACTAACGATTCATTGAAATCCTTGTTGAAAATTTTTTGTAAATCTTTGTCTGCCATTTAATATTCCTAGGTTTTCTTTTCGTCAGAGGTTTGTGCTTCTTTAGTAGTTTCAATCTTTTCTTCTATNGAATTTGATGCTTCTTTTGATGGATTTTTTGATGATTCTTTTGATTCGCTTGTTTTCTTATCGGCTTCTTTGTTATTTTTTTTGTCTTCTTCGTTTGTACTCTCATTTTCCGTTAAAAGTTTCTTAGGGGTATATTTTTTCTTTGTGTGTCTTATAACAACATTCGAACCATCATGACCAGGTATAGATCCCTTGACTAGTATTAAATTATCCTCTTCTATGATTTTTACGATTACTAAATTTTGAATCGTGTTCTTCACATTACCTAATTGACCAGGCATTTTTTTACCTTTAAAAACTCGTCCAGGATCTTGACATTGACCAGTTGATCCTAGAGCTCTGTGTGATAATGAGTTACCGTGTGTAGCATCTTGTGTTTTAAAATGATGTCTCTTTACACCGCCTTGGAAACCTTTACCTAATGTAGTTCCAGTAATATCAACGTGCTCACCTTCTTTGAATAATTCTAGTGTAATTTTTTTACCAATTTCTAATTCTTCAATTTCGGAATCATTTAATCTAAACTCTACCAGACCTTTACCAGGCTTAACTGAGGATTTTTTGTAATGTCCAAGGATAGCCTTTGATACCTTTGCCTCTTTTTTGTGACCATATGATAATTGGACGGCCTTATAACCGTCTTTATCGAGTGTTTTGATTTGAGTTATAGTATTTGGCTCTACAGTTATTGCCGTGACCGGGATCGAAATCCCAGAGCTATCAAAAACTCGTGTCATTCCAGCTTTTTGGCCTATCATGCCTAGACTCATTTTATTATCCTCAAAATGATAAAGTTAATCTCTATTTTTACGTAAAATGTGCTGAATTTTACCATAAAATACAGTGTATATGTATGTTTTTATGTGAAAAAATTAATTTAATTCGATCTGAACATCTACGCCTGCAGCCAAGTCAAGCTTCATCAAAGCATCTACTGTCTTATCGGTAGGCTCTATTATTTCCATTAGTCTTTTATGGGTCCTTATCTCATATTGATCCCTGGCATTTTTATCAACATGTGGTGAGACAAGGATAGTGAATCTCTCTTTTCTAGTAGGTAATGGGATAGGTCCTAAAACACGAGCCCCAGTTCTTTTTGCTGTCTCCACGATTTCTTTTGCTGATATATCAATTAATTTATGGTCAAAAGTCTTCAGTCTTATCCTAATCGTTTGCGCAGTAGTTTTTGTTGCCGNTTTTTTCTTTGGTAGAGATTCTTTGGCTATATCATTGCTGCTAACTTCNTTCTCAATCGATTTAGTCCCTGGCTTAGCTACTGATTTTTTTGTTTTTGTTGTTGCAACTTTCTTTTTAGCCACAGTTTTTTTTGCTACTGTTTTTTTCTTTGCAGTAACAGACGTGCTTTTCTTTGATGCTTTTGTCTTTTTCGCAGTAGTAGCTGTTTTTGCTTTCTTTTTAACAACTTTAGTTTTTTTCTTTTCTACCATTATGATGCCTGTTTTGTAAGTGTCTCTGCAACATTACTTGGAAGTTCTGCATATTTTGTAAACTCCATTGTGTATGTTGCACGACCTTGAGACATTGATCTAAGTGTTGTTGAATANCCAAACATTTCTGATAACGGAACTTCTGCTTTAACAACATTACCAGCAACTGTGTCTTCCATNCCTAAAACTATTCCTCGTCTTCTGTTTAGATCGCCGGTTACGTCGCCAAGATAATCTTTTGGTGTAACAGCCTCTACAGACATAACTGGCTCGAGTATAACTGCTTTTGCTTTCTTAGCCCCCTCTTTGAAGGCTTGAGCTGCAGCAACTTTAAATGCTACTTCCGAAGAGTCTACGTCGTGATATGACCCATCAAAAAGAGTTACTTTTACATCTACAACTGGAAACCCACCAATTACTCCATTTTCCATTTGCTCCTTCACGCCTTTCTCAACAGGATTAATAAATTCTCTTGGAATAGCTCCACCGACTATCGCATTTACAAACTCAAAACCTTTGCCTGGCTCTTGTGGCTCCAACTTTAGCCAGACATGCCCATACTGTCCTCGACCACCACTTTGTTTGATATATTTTGCTTCTTGTTCAATTGAAGTTTTGATAGTTTCTCTATAAGCAACTTGTGGTTTTCCTACATTAGCTTCAACAGAAAATTCTCTTTTGAGTCTATCTACAATTATTTCTAAATGAAGTTCTCCCATACCCGAGATTATTGTTTGATTAGATTCTTGATCTGTGGCAACTTTAAAAGATGGATCCTCTTGTGCTAACTTGCTTAGCGCTAATCCCATCTTCTCTTGATCGGCTTTAGTTTTTGGTTCTACCGCAATTGAAATTACAGGATCTGGAAATTCCATTCTTTCTAACGTAATAACCGAATCAGGTGTACAGAGTGTATCGCCNGTAGTTACGTCTTTTAGGCCGACAGCGGCTGCAATATCTCCAGCTCTTACTTCTTTCACATCCTTCTTATCATTTGCATGCATTTGAAGTATTCTACCTATCCTCTCTTTTTTACTAGTAACAGAGTTATAAACAGTATCTCCTGCTTTTAAGACACCAGAATATACTCTGAAGAATGTTAGTGATCCCACAAATGGATCTGTAGCTATTTTGAAAGCAAGAGAGGAGAATGGTTCTTCATCTGATGAGTTTCTCTCCGCAGGAGTCTCATCTTTATCATCAAGAATACCTTTAATTGCTGGGACATCTATAGGTGATGGCATAAAATTTATTACGGCATCAAGCATAGCCTGCACACCTTTATTTTTAAATGCTGTTCCGCACATAGCTAGAACGACTTCATTAGATAATGTTCTCATTCTTAGCCCTTTGATTATTTGATCAATGGGTAGGTCTCCATTATTTAAATACTCATCCATGAGCTCTTCGTTTGCCTCTGCTGCAGTTTCGAGTAATTGCTCACGAAGATTATTTGCCTCTTCTTTCAAATCATCGGGGATGTCTTGTGTTTCAAACTTCATTCCCATAGATGCGTCATCCCAAATTATTGACTTCATTGTTAGTAAGTCAACCACACCTTTAAAAGAGTCCTCTGATCCAATCGGAATCTGAAGTGGAACGGCATTAGAACCTAAACGAGTTTTTATTTGTTCAACAACTCTAAAAAAATCTGCTCCAGCTCTATCCATTTTATTAACAAATACCATTCTAGGAACTTCGTATTTACTTGCTTGTCGCCAAACCGTCTCAGATTGTGGCTCCACACCTCCAACTGCACAGAAAACTGCGACTGCTCCATCTAATACTCTCAGTGATCTCTCGACTTCGATAGTGAAATCAACATGACCAGGCGTGTCGATAATATTAATTCTATGATTATCAAATTGTTGAGAACTTCCAGACCAAAAGCATGTTGTAGCTGCTGAAGTAATAGTTATACCCCTCTCTTGCTCTTGCTCCATCCAGTCCATAGTTGCGGCACCGTCATGAACTTCACCAATTTTGTGTGATATGCCTGTGTAATATAAAATACGTTCTGTCGTTGTTGTTTTACCGGCATCAATATGTGCCATAATGCCTATATTTCTATATTTCTCTATTGAGGTCTCTCTTGCCATCTATTACCACCTATAATGAGCAAATGCTTTATTTGCTTCAGCCATTTTATGAACATCTTCTCTCTTCTTAACCGCAGAACCTTTCCCTTCATATGCATCACGTAGCTCAGATGCTAATTTATTCTTCATAGATTTTTCATTTCGTTTTGATGCAGCTTCGAGTATCCATCTCATGGCAAGCGAGAGCTTTCTTCTTGGGTTGACCTCTACAGGTACTTGATAATTAGAACCACCCACTCTTCGTGATTTAACCTCTATTGATGGGCTCACGTTTTGAAGTGCTTTGTCCATCATACTAAGTGGGTCTTCTTTATTGTTCTTTGATAATAACTCGAGAGCACTATATATNATTTTCTCTGCNGTTCTNTTCTTNCCGTCTGACATTATCATGTTAGTAAATCTTGTAACAGATGTGCTGTTATAAATTGGATCCGGCTGAAGTTTCTTTTTTGATATNAGTCTTTTTCTAGGCATGGCTATTTAGGTCTTTTNGTTCCATATTTNGAGCGTCCTTGTTTTCTATTTTCGACTCCTTGGGTATCNAGACTNCCTCTTACTANATGATATCTTACACCTGGNANATCTTTTACTCGACCACCTCTNATGACAACTACAGAATGTTCTTGTAAGTTNTGTCCTTCNCCNCCAATNTATGATGTTACTTCNTGNCCATTTGTNAGTTTAACTCTTGCAACCTTCCTTAATGCAGAGTTTGGCTTTTTAGGTGTAGTNGTGTAGACCCTCGTACATACTCCTCGTTTTTGAGGGCATGCGTCTAAGGCTGGCACTGCTGTTTTGTACACTTTGCTCTTTCTAGGTTTTCTAACTAGTTGATTAATTGTAGTCATAATCCATATTTTTCAAAAAATTCTATTCGCACAGCATATAGCTGTCAAGAGTATATTGCAACTAAACTTTACCCAAAGAACTCTGTTAAACTGTCTCTGGTGGTGAATCCTCATCAGAATTCTGCTCATTATTGACTTCTGGCAGCGCAGTCATCTCTTCTGCTAACTCTTGTTCAATAATTTTAGTTTTGTTTAGCTTAGCTTCATTTCTCTTCGATGACAGGCTGGTGCCACAAGGTATCAGTCTCCCGACAACTACATTTTCCTTTAAACCTCTTAAAAAGTCTTTTTTCCCATTTACAGCGGCATCTGTAAGAACTCTTGTTGTTTCTTGGAAAGATGCGGCAGAGATGAATGAACTTGTAACCAGAGATGCTTTTGTAATACCAAGAAGAACTGGTCTAAAGCTTGGCATTTCTGCATCTGGATTAACTGTCTTCAGATTATCCATGATTTCTAATACTTGAGTTTTTTCCATCTGTTCGCCTGGTAATAGTTCTGAGTCACCACCAGCTTCTATTTCNACTTTCTTAAGCATCTGTCTTAGAATCACTTCGATGTGTTTGTCATTAATAGATACACCTTGAAGTCTATAAACATCCTGAACTTCTTTGACAATATGCTCTGCTAACTCAGTGACACCTCGATATCTCAAGATATCATGAGGGTCTAATTCACCCTCGGAGATCACCTCTCCTTGCTCAACATTAGCTCCTTCGAAAACATTTAATAATTTTGTTTTTGCAAGCATTTGTATATGTTTTTGTTCCTCGCCATTGTTGTCTGTATATGTTATCTCTAGTCTTCTTTTACCTTTTGTTTCTTTACCAAAAGATACAACACCTGTCTTCTCTGCCAACTCAGCCTTATCTTTTGGTTGTCTTGCTTCAAATAGATCGGCAACTCTTGGGAGACCTCCTGTAATATCTCTTGTTCCTGATGTTTCTCTTGGTGTTCTAGCAATAGTGTCACCAATACCAACCTTCATCTCATTTGTAAGAGTAACAATTGATTTNGATGGAAGTATATAGTGTGCAGGTAAGCTTGAATTTGTAATATTTAAATCCTTACCTTTGCTATCAACTAATGTAACCATAGGTTTTAGATTTTTATCGTATGAAATACTGGATTGATCTTTAATTTTTGTAGATGAAATTCCTGTAATCTCATCAGTCACTTGCTCTGTACTCACGCCCTCAACAAAATCAACGAATTTAACAATTCCTGCAGTTTCTGTGATTATTGGTGTTGTATAGGGATCCCATGTTACAGTGGTTTGACCAAGATCAACTGAATCTCCGTCAGATATTGTAATAACTGCACCATAAGGAATTTTATATCTCTCTTTTTCTCTGCCGCTGGAATCAGTAACTCCCAGTTCACCAGATCTAGAGACAACAACATTGTCACCTTTGGTATTTTTTACTACTTTTAGATTATGGTATCTGGCAGTTCCCGAAGATTTTACCTCAATACTATTTGCTGCAACCGACCTAGATGCCGCGCCACCAATGTGAAATGTTCTCATTGTAAGTTGTGTTCCAGGTTCTCCAATTGATTGTGCTGCGACAACTCCAACAGATTCTCCAACGGACACTGCTCTTCCTTTGGCTAAATCTCTTCCATAACATTTTGCACAGATTCCGTGCCTGGTTTCACATGTTATTGCAGATCTTACCCATACTTCATCTATAGCATTTTGTTCAAGTAAATCCACATTGCTCTCATCTAACATGGCTCCAGACGATATCACTACATCTGACTTCTTCGATGTAAGATCTTTGAGTAGCGTCCTTCCAAGAACTCTCTCGCGAAGAGGCTCAACAATATCGCCTCCTTCGATAAGCGGTTTCATTAATATCCCATTTTCAGTACCGCAATCTTGTTCTGTGACGACTAAATCTTGAGATACATCTACAAGTCTTCGTGTTAAATAACCAGAGTTAGCTGTTTTCAAAGCTGTATCTGCTAATCCTTTTCGAGCACCATGAGTAGAAATAAAGTATTGCATAACATCAAGGCCTTCTCGGAAATTTGCAGTTATAGGTGTCTCTATGATAGATCCATCTGGTTTTGCCATTAATCCTCTCATACCAGATAATTGTCTAATCTGAGCAGCAGATCCTCTAGCTCCAGAATCTGCCATCATATATATCGAATTAAAAGATTTATGATCTATGCTTTTACCACTCGATACTTTTGTTGATTCTGTTCCAAGTTGTTTCATCATTGCTTGTGAAACCTGGTCATTTGTATGAGACCAGATGTCTACTACTTTATTATATCTCTCACCAGAAGTTAGTAATCCAGAGTTGTACTGTTTTTCAATATCCTTAACTTCTTTTTCTGCGCTTGAGACCATTTTTGATTTCTGTGACGGTATCACCATGTCGTTGACACCAATCGATACACCTGCAATTGTGGAATATTTAAACCCTGTATACATAATTTGATCAGCAAGTAATACTGTTGCTTTTAAACCTGCCAATCTGTAAGAGGCATCAAATAACTCTGATATTGCTCGTTTATCGAGGTCTTTATTGATGTATGAAAATGGAATTTCTCTAGGGAGCATTTCTGCAAGTATTGATCTCCCAACTGTTGTCTCTACGACTTTAATTTCTGTTTGTTGTGACGAATCTTTCTCACTTTTAATTTCAATTCTTACTTTTATCGAAGCTTGTAAATCGACTGCTTTCTCATGATATGCCCTCAATACTTCTTCCACATCACTGAAGATCATACCTTCTCCTTGAGCGTTTGGTTTTTCTCTAGACATATAATAAATACCTAAAACAATATCCTGTGAGGGCACAATAATAGGACTCCCATTAGATGGTGATAGAATATTATTACTAGATAGCATTAANACCCTTGTCTCAACCTGAGCCTCGANAGATAAAGGCACATGCACTGCCATTTGATCTCCATCGAAATCTGCGTTAAANGCAGCACAAACNAGAGGATGAAGTTGAATTGCTTTTCCTTCTATAAGNATGGGTTCGAATGCNTGTATCCCAAGTCTGTGGAGAGTTGGGGCACGGTTAAGNAGTACNGGNTACTCTTTNATAATTTCATCTANTATATCCCANACTTCCTCTCCCTCTTTTTCTACGACNTTTTTCGCAGCTTTAATCGTNGTAGTAATTCCNCGAAGATGGAGCTTTCCGAATATATGGGGTTTAAATAACTCAAGAGCCATTTTNTTTGGAATNCCGCACTGATGTANACGAAGTGTAGGACCAACAACTATTACAGATCTTCCAGAATAATCTACTCGTTTNCCAAGAAGGTTCTGTCTAAACCTNCCTCCTTTTCCTTTTATCATATCTGCCANAGATTTAAGTGGTCGTTTATTTGTACCTGTTATCGCNCTNCCTCTTCTACCATTATCAAGAAGTGCATCAACAGATTCTTGNAGCATTCTTTTTTCATTTCTAACAATAATTTCAGGTGCTTTTAACTCNAGCANCCTCTTTAANCGATTATTTCTNTTTATNACTCTNCTGTAGAGATCGTTNAGATCTGACGTAGCAAATCTTCCACCCTCAAGAGGTACAAGTGGTCTNAGATCAGGTGGNAGNACAGGTAAAACTGTCAAGATCATCCACTCNGGTCTATTTGATGANTTTATNAATGACTCAATTAACTTTAGCCTTTTTACATTCCTNTTNTTTTTAGCTTGGGATTTTGTTGTTGCTATTTCTTCTTTTAGCTCANTANATGTCTTCTCTAACTCNATTTCNGATAACAANTCCATAATTGCNTCAGCGCCCATCCCGACTTTTATATCGCNACCATGCTCTTCTAAGTTTTTNTGATATGCATCCTCTGATANTAGCTGTCCTTTTTCTAAAGGAGTTAAGCCNCCATCAATNACAATATATCTNTCGAAGTAGAGAACTTGCTCTATTTCTCTNAAGGTCATATCAAGCATTAATCCNATTCTTGAGGGTAGAGAGCGGAGATACCATATGTGTGCGACTGGAGAAGCTAATTCAATGTGCCCCATTCTATCTCTTCTAACTTTTGAAAGCGTNACCTCTACGCCNCATTTCTCACATATTACTCCTCTATGTTTTAATCTTTTNTATTTACCACATAAACACTCGTAATCNTTTATTGGGCCAAAAATTTTTGCACAAAATAATCCGTCTCTCTCGGGCTTGAACGTACGNTANTTTATTGTTTCTGGTTTTCTGACTTCNCCATATGACCAAGACCTCATTAGATCAGGAGATGCCAAAGAAATTTTTATATGATTAAAACTTTNATCTTTGTTTGGCTTCTTAAGTAAGTTAAGCATATNTCTCATTTTTTATACCTCNTTATTATCTTGATCTAGATCGATATTGATACCAAGTGATCTAATTTCTTTAAGCAAAACATTNAATGATTCAGGCACACTNGGNTCAGTTGAAAAATCTCCATCAACGATATTTTTATAAACCCTATTTCTTCCNGAGACATCGTCAGATTTTACNGTTAACATCTCTTGAAGTGTNTGTGAGGCACCATATGCTTGTAACGCCCAAACTTCCATTTCTCCAAATCTCTGACCACCAAATTGAGCCTTACCTCCAAGNGGTTGTTGAGTAACAAGACTATAAGGNCCAGTAGATCTNGCNTGCATTTTATCNTCAACCAAGTGATTNAATTTNATCATATACATATAACCAATAGTTACCGGTCTNTCAAATTTTTCACCTGTTCTTCCATCAAATAAAACAGCTTGNCCNCTTTCAGGGAGTTCAGCAATCTTTAACATNGTTTTNATNTCAACCTCAGAAGCNCCNTCNAAAACAGGAGTTGCCATTGGAACTCCNTCTCTCAAGTTATTAGCAAGAATATTTATCTCTTCNTCATTGANNGACTTAAGATCATGTTTATCAAANCCAGGNCATGANGAGTACACATCTGANAAATACGTCCTTACTTTTTTTGTATTTTGTTTTTCGTCTAGTAAATTACCAATTTTAAAACCNATTCCTCTTGCNGCCCATCCAAGATGCGTCTCTAATACCTGTCCTACATTCATTCGAGATGGAACTCCTAGAGGATTCAAGACTATGTCCACCGGTCTTCCATCTTCGGTATGTGGCATATCTTCAACNGGGACAATCTGAGAGATCACTCCTTTATTACCATGGCGTCCAGCCATTTTGTCGCCTGGNTGTAAAGTTCTCTTGACTGCAAGATATACTTTTACTTTCTTCTGNATACCNGGNCCAAGATCGTCATGCTGTGAAATTTTCNGGGTCATCNGCTCAAGATCCTCTGTGAATTTTTTATTCAGCTCATCATANTGCGTTTGCATCGATGCGAGNGCGATATTCCCTGACTCTGTCTTAAGTGTAAATTTGAACAAATCATNNTTATTCACACTGTCTANTNTGGATTGAGTNAGCTTNGATCCTGCTTTTACATCGATTGGGGATTTTGANATCTGCTTGTTAAGTAATAATTTNCTTGTTCTTACNAATATATTCTCTTGATTGATCCTTAATTCATCCTCTANATTTTTTCTTGCTTCTTGNATAGATATATCTTGTATTTCGATAGCTCTTTTATCTTTATCAATTCCCTCTCTTGTGAAAACTCTAACATCAATTACAGTACCATCCATCCCAGANGGAACTTTTANAGATGTGTCTTTAACATCAGATGCTTTTTCGCCAAATATAGCCCTCAANAATTTCTCTTCNGGAGTTAATTGACTCTCACCCTTTGGCGTAACTTTACCNACGAGAATGTCNCCAGATTTAACTTCAGCCCCTACNTAAACTATTCCCGACTCATCAAGTTTGTTTAATAAGTTCTCGCTTACATTNGGTATATCAGAAGTGATTTCCTCAGAACCTAATTTTGTATCTCTCGCTATACACTCNANCTCTTCTATNTGTATGGATGTAAACCTATCTTCTTGAACAACTCTNTCNGAGACTAAGATGGANTCCTCAAAATTATANCCATGCCATGGCATAAAAGCGATAAGGAGGTTCTGNCCCAAAGCTAGNTCGCCAAGGTCAGTTGATGGTCCGTCGGCTATGACATCNCCTTTTTCAATTTTATCTCCTGTAGCAACAAGTGGTCTCTGATTAATACATGTATTNTGATTNGTTCGGGTGTATTTTGTAAGNGGGTAAATATCCACNCCTGTGTCATTAGTAGTTGCAACTTCACTATCNTCAACATTNACTATGATTCTTGANGCATCTACATAGTCTACAACNCCTCCACGTTTNACAGTCACTGAAGCTCCCGAATCAATTGCTACAGTTTTTTCTATTCCTGTACCGACTAAAGGCTTTTCGGGTTTCAAAATTGGTACTGCTTGACGTTGCATATTAGATCCCATTAGTGCTCTGTTTGCATCATCATGTTCTAAGAAAGGTATTAGGGCAGCAGCTACAGATACAACTTGTTTAGGTGATACATCCATAAGCTCNACTTTATCCGGAGAGGTAATTGTAAACTCATTATTATGACGACATGAAATCAGCTCGCCAATAATTTTTCCATTTTTATCCAATTCAGTATTTGCCTGTGCAATAAAGTATTTACTCTCTTCAATTGCTGATAACCATTTTATCTCAANCTTTACCTTTCCATTTTCAACAATTCTGTATGGTGTTTCGAGAAAACCATAATCATTGGTTCGTGAATATGTTGCAAGTGAATTAATTAATCCAATATTTGGTCCCTCTGGTGTTTCAATCGGGCAGACCCTGCCATAGTGCGTTGGGTGAACATCTCTGACCTCAAATCCCGCGCGCTCTCTCGTTAATCCGCCAGGGCCAAGAGCAGATATTCTTCTCTTATGAGTTATCTCAGCTAGAGGATTATTTTGATCCATAAATTGTGAAAGTTGGCTAGTGCCAAAAAATTCTTTTAAAGTTGCAGTTATCGGTTTTGAGTTTATGATATCTTTAGGTTGTAATTTATCTGCTAGCTCCATGGTGCTCATTCTTTCTTTAACGGCTTTTTCTACTCTTACCAAACCTATTCTAAATACATTTTCTACCATCTCACCAACACATTTAACTCTTCTATTACCTAAGTGATCAATATCATCAACACTATCGAAGCCATTTCTAATATTCAAAAGAGTTTTTAGGACAGAGATAATATCATCATTAGACAATACTCCGTCGCCAGTAACGTCTGTTCTACCTACTCTGGAATTAAATTTCATTCTTCCAACTGCTGATAAGTCATACCTATCCTCTGACTGGAATAAATTAGTGAATAATTGTGATGCCGCATCTTTTGTTGGTGGCTCACCTGGCCTCATCATTCTGTAAATCTCAATTAGTGCTGTGTCTTGATCTGTTGTAGGATCAATATCAAGTGTGTTACAGATAAATGGTCCTCTATCTAGTTCATTTGTATGTAATATTTCAAAACTATTTATTTTTAAATTTTTTATATCATTTACAAGATCTGGGGTAATTTGCTGATTACATGTAAGTATAATCTCACCAGTTTTCTTATCTACAACATCAGTTGAAATTCTCTTTCCCCACAGAAACTCATCAGGTATATTGAAACCCTTCATCTTAGATTTTTTTTGCAATTCAACATGTCTTGCTGTAACTCTTTTTCCTTTTTGTACAATAGTCTTTTTATTGTGCTGGATATCAAATTGAGCAATACTACCTTTTAAATCAGATAGATTTTGATTAATAAAAAATTTACCCTTATCTAGCGAGACTTTATTACTCTCATAAAAAAGATCAATTATTTTTTTTGTGTCATAGCCGAGAGCTCTTAGAATTATAGTTGAGGCAATTTTTCTTCTTCTATCAATCCTGGCAAAAACAACATCTTTTTGATCAAACTCAAAATCAAGCCATGAGCCTCTGTAAGGTATAACTCGTGCTGAAAAAAGTAACTTACCTGAAGAATGAGTTTTCCCACTATCATGATCGAAAAATACACCAGGCGATCTGTGGAGCTGCGAGACTACAACGCGCTCTGTGCCGTTGACAATGAATGTACCATACTTTGTCATGATCGGCATATCACCCAGGAAAACCTCTTTATTTTCGAAAATCTCTAATTTTCCAGTTGCTTTAGAATCTATATTTACCGATAACTTTAAATCTACTTTAAGTGGAACAGAATAACTCTTACCAGTAATGCGGCATTCTTCCTCAGTAAATTCCTCTTTACCTAACTTAAAGCCCATGTATTCTAGTTTACAATTACTAGCATAATCATATATAGGAAAGACAGACTCGAAAACTGCGTTCAACCCAGATTTGGACTTATCAATTTTACCTTTGTTATCAGCACCAAGAAATTTATTATATGATTCAAGCTGTAATTGAATCAGATTCGGCATTTGAAGAACATCATCAAGTTTGCCAAAATTTTTTCTTATTCTTTTTTTAGCGGTATAAGTATATTTCATAGAAAATTTTCACCAATAAAAAACATTGCTCAGTAACACTGAACAATTAGTTAAACTTTTTAAAAATTTTTATTTAAGCTCAACAGTAGCGCCTGCTTCTTCAAGTTGCTTCTTAAACTCTTCTGCTTCTTCTTTTGCAACGCCTTCTTTTAGAACACAAGGAGCAGACTCCGTCTTCTCTTTTGCCTCTTTAAGACCAAGACCTGTTATAGATCTAACTGCTTTAATAACCGCTACTTTATTAGTACCAGCATTTGCAAGTGATACATCGAATGCAGATTTTTCCTCTGCTGCATCGCCTCCACCATCTGCTGCTGCAGGTGCCGCCATAGGCGCTGCTGCTGCTGCTGTTACTCCAAATTTTTCTTCCATCTCAGAAATCAACTCTACCACTTCCATGACTGTCATGTTAGATATTGAGTCTAAAATTTCATCTTTTGTTACTGCCATCTTCTACTCTCCTGGTTTACTAATTCTTAGATTGTTTTACTGCATCTAAAGTTCTAACTATTTTAGTAGGAACCGCATTCACAGTGGCTAAAAGTTTTTGTATTGGTGCCTGCATAACAGACATCAACATAGCTATAGCCTCATCATATGTAGGCAACGATGCAAGTTTTTTTATCTGAGCAAGCTCTAACTCTTTTCCTTTGTACGCAAGTGATTTTAGTTCGATATTTTCGTGTTCGTCAATAAACTTTTTGATCAATTTAGCGAATTCCCCAGGACTCTCGCTGGAGGTTGCTAATATTTGCGGCCCTTTTACTTTAACTGATACCTCTGAGTATAATGTGTCTTTTAGAGCCATTTTTAGCATATTGTTCTTTACTACCTTGATATATATTCCCTGTGTTCTTGCAATTTTGCGAAATTCATTGAGTTCATTTGAGGTTAAACCTCTATAATCTGCAGTCAGAAGTGTGTCTGCGCCGGTTATGACCTTATTGACCTCTTTAACTAAATCCTTTTTTTGTTCAATATTCAGTGGCATGATCTTAACCTCTTTTCTCAACTGACGATAAGTCTACCTTAATTCCAGGTCCCATAGTAGAGGATATTGTTATATTTTTCATATATTTTCCTTTAGCGCTTGCTGGTTTGGCTTTTATTAGGTCGTCTATGAGTGCAAAAGCATTGTCGACAAGCATTTTCGACTCAAAATCCTTCTTGCCAATAGGTGCATGTATTATGCCAGCCTTATCAGTTTTGTATCGGATCTGACCTTTTTTCGCATTGGACACAGCTGCCTCAACATTTTTAGTCACAGTACCCTCCTTAGGATTTGGCATAAGATTTTTGGGCCCCAGGATTCTACCAAGCTGGCCTAATAACTTCATACAATCAGGTGTAGCGATGACTATGTCTGCATCAAGATTTTTCTCTTTTTTGACTTTTTCAATTAAATCCTCGTAACCGACTATGTCAGCTCCAGCATTTTGAGCCGCTGTTGCTTCAGGTCCATCAGCAAAAACAGCAACTTTTGCTGTTTTCCCAACCCCATGTGGAAGTGATGAGGATCCTCTAACGTTTTGATCAGATTTTTTTGGATCTACTCCTAGATTAATACTTATATCAACAGTTTCATTGAATTTAAGGTTGGGCAAAGATTTACAAATATCTACTGCCTCTTGAAGTGGATAACTCTTCATTTCCTCAATTTTCTCGGATATTGCTTTTTGTCTTTTAGATGATTGCATTATTCAACCTCAATTCCCATACTTCGCGCTGTGCCCGCGATTATTTTAACAGCTTGCTCCATTTCACCAGCATTTAAGTCGCCTTCTTTTTGCTTTACTATTTCTTCAAGCTGCTTTCTAGTTATCTTCCCAACTTTATTGCTTTGGGGTGTAGCGCTTCCTTTTTGTACTCCAGCAGCTTTTTTTATCAATACAGACGCAGGAGTAGATTTGACTATAAAATCGAATGATCTGTCCTTATATACATTTATTACAACAGGCATTGCTAGGCCTTTCTCAAGATCTTTTGTTTTATCATTAAATTGTTTACAAAAGTCTTGAATATTTAAACCATGCTGGCCTAGTGCGGGACCAACGGGTGGGGCTGGGTTAGCACTCCCTGCTGGTACTTGAAGTTTTACTTGGGTTACTAATTCTTTTGCTGCCATTATCCTTTCTCAACCTGTGTTAATGATAGTTCAATCGGTGTTGGTTTCCCAAATACCAGAACCTTTACTGTAAGCCTATTTTTTTCAAAATCAACCTTTTCTACCTCTCCATTGAAGTCATTAAATGGACCATCTGTGATCCTTACTATTTCACCAGGCTCAAACATGACTTTTGGTCTAGGTTGATCAGAATCTTGTTTCATTGATTGAATTAAATTCTCAGCCTCATTACTTCCTAATGGAATAGGTTTATCGCTCGTACCGCCAACAAAACCCAATACTTTTGGAGAATTTTTAACAAGATGCCACGTATTATCATTCATATCCATTTTAATCATTACATATCCCGGAAAATATTTTCTCTCTGTTCTTTTCTTTTGCCCTTCCTTGATCTCAAGCACTTCTTCTGTGGGAACAAGTATTTCGCCGAAGGATGACTCTAAACCCTCGCGCTTGATCATTTCCTCTAAAGTTTGTTTAACTTTATTTTCGTAACCAGAGTAAGCTTGTAAAACGTACCACTTCATAATTATCTTACTCCATACAATGTTCCAACTGACCATGCAAACAACATATCTAGTAACCACAAAATTAAACCTATTATCACAACGATTACTACTACGCCAAGTGTCGTCTGAGTGGTTTCTTGCTTAGTTGGCCAAGTTACTTTTTTTAATTCTACTTTTGAATCTGATACATAGGAAAATACTGTCTTTCCAAAATCCGTTTGATAGGCTATGGATGTTGCTAATATTATTGTGAACATTATTCCTACTACTCTGTAAAATAATCTCACTTCAGAAAAATAGTAAAAGAGAAAAATACCTACTAACAGCGTCAATAAAGACAACAGCATTATTAACGAATTATTCTTGTTATTCTCGACTTTCGATTCTGACATGGCTTTTTCCTAATCATCAGGCCAGGAGGGACTCGAACCCCCAACCTACGGTTTTGGAGACCGTCGCTCTACCAATTGAGCTACTAGCCTATCAATCTAATTAAATCAGATGATTGACTATTACTCTATGATTTTCGCAACTACTCCCGCTCCAACAGTCTTACCGCCTTCACGAATGGCGAATTTAAGACCTTCTTCCATCGCAATAGGTGTGATTAGCTCAACTTTCATTTTGACATTATCGCCAGGCATAACCATTTCTGTGTCTTTTGGTAATTCTATAGCACCAGTTACATCTGTAGTCCTGAAGTAGAACTGTGGTCTATAGTTAGCAAAAAATGGCGTATGTCTTCCGCCCTCTTCTTTTGAGAGTACGTAGATTTCACATTCAAATTTTGTGTGAGGCTTAACTGATCCTGGAATACATAACACTTGACCACGCTCAACTTCTTCACGCTTAGTTCCACGCAATAAAACACCAACGTTATCACCAGCAACTCCTTCATCTAGAAGTTTTCTGAACATTTCTACACCTGTACAAATAGTTTTTGTTGTCTCTTTTATACCAACGATTTCAATTTCGTCGCCCACGTTAACTTTACCGCGTTCAATTCTACCTGTGACAACTGTTCCTCTTCCTGATATTGAAAATACATCTTCAATCGGCATTAAAAACTTTCCTTCGATTGGTCTCTCTGGAACAGGTATAAAACTATCCATTGCTTCGATTAACTTTTCTATGGATGGTATTCCAATATCGGATGTATCACCCTCGATTGCTTTGAGCGCAGAACCAGTTATTATTGGGACATCATCACCTGGGAACTCATATTTGTTGAGTAGCTCTCTTATTTCCATCTCAACTAAATCTGTTAGCTCTTTATCATCTACTTGATCAGCTTTATTTAGATATACCACTATGTGAGGAACACCAACCTGCCTTGCAAGAAGTATATGCTCTCTTGTTTGTGGCATTGGACCGTCCGCAGCTGAACAAACTAAAACGGCTCCATCCATTTGTGCGGCTCCTGTAATCATATTTTTTACATAGTCGGCATGCCCTGGGCAATCAACATGAGCATAATGTCTACCGTCTGATTCATATTCTACGTGTGCTGTAGCTATAGTTATTCCGCGGGCTTTTTCTTCCGGCGCATTATCGATTTGATCGTAAGCTTTGAACTCACCGCCGTGTTTTTCACCCATTACTTTGGTAAGCGCAGCTGTTAACGTTGTTTTACCATGATCAACATGGCCGATTGTCCCAACGTTGACATGCTCCTTATTTCTTTCAAATTTTTCTTTTGACATTTTTAAGTCCCCGATTCAGTTTCAAGTAGAAGCAATAATAAACTACTTTTTGGCTCAAATACACTAAAATATTACCAAAATTTGATAAATTTAGCCCATAACCGGATTTGAACCGGTGACCTCTTCCTTACCAAGGAAGTGCTCTACCGACTGAGCTATATGGGCAACTAAATTCTTAGGTTTTAATAAGATAATTATACTAGAGAATTTGAGAATAATTGATATCAGTATAATAATCAGTAAATTATTTTCTTGAGAGTCTGTTGATTATTTTTTTCTCCATTTCCCAAAAATACTCAAATTCACCGAAAAGACTTCCAACTAAGATAAGTAAAATTTGATAAACTGGCAGGATTAGTACAATTCTTAGTGTCCAATATAAGACTTGATTCATATTTTTAACATTAAGACCCATCAAATCAAGTAAGTAACCAGCAGAGTATAAAGCCAGTGAACCAGTTATCGCAAAAACTACATTAACTATTAGTAATTGATAGTTAGAATTTACTCTAAAAATTCTTCTAATTTTTTCCATTTAATTGCATCTAAAAATAACTCAAGCGGGTAGCGGGAATCGAACCCGCATCGTCAGCTTGGAAGGCTGAAGTTCTACCATTGTACCATACCCGCATAAGAGTAATTGGAGGGGGCAGGATTCGAACCTGCGAAGGCAGGGCCAGCAGATTTACAGTCTGCCCTCGTTGACCGCTTGAGTACCCCT
>PBHH01000014.1 GCA_002720195.1 Gammaproteobacteria bacterium | reverse complement strand
CCCTACCTCAATAACAGTCGTACAAACAAGTATGTCAAGACTCCCATCTTTTAGATTATTAATAATAGAATCACTCTCGTCTTCATCCAATTGCCCATGAAGTATTCCAATGTTAAAATCTTTAAATTCTTTATTTAGAATTTCTGAAGTTTTATAAACGGACTCTAATTCAGTAGAGTTCTCAGACGAGATTGATGGGCAGACCCAAAAGACTTTTTCTCTCTTGGAAACTAAGTTTTTGATCTTTGAAAAAATGTTACGACGGTTTTGTGAGTTGATGAGCTTAGTAATAATATTTTGTCTGTTTTTAGGTTTCTCTATAATGCGTGTATAATCGAGTCCTTGATATAGAACGAGTGACAAGGATCTTGGTATAGGAGTAGCAGAAAGATAAATGACATGTGGCGCAATGTTACTCTTACTTCTTGAGCTAGAAAAAGACAGTCTTTGATTAATACCAAACTTATGCTGTTCATCAATCACACATAAGCCAAGTTTTTGGAATTGAATATTAGCACTAATCAGTGAGTGAGTGCCTACTACTATATCTATGCTACCATCTTTGAGATTATTGATGACTCTATCTTTCTCTATTTTTTTAAGATTATTTTTCAATGTAGCGATATTTATATTATAATCAGAAAATACTTTTTTTAGATAAGATGCATGTTGATCAACAAGTATCTCAGTTGGTGCTAAAAATGCTGTTTGCAAGCCAGAATCAAAAGATAAGAAAGCGGCAATTGCACTTACGATGGTTTTGCCACAACCGACATCTCCTTGAATAAGTCTTGTACTCGCGAATTCCCCTCTGAATTTTTCTATTATGTCATCTACAGCTAGACTTTGAGAATTTGTTAGTTTAAAACTTAATGATTGTATGAGTTTACTGATACGTGTTCTGGAAAGTTCAAATGAATAAGATATATTTCTACTACTTTCTGCTTTTATTTTCTCAAAACGAATACTTCTAGATATTAATTCTTCTAAGACAAACCTCCTCCGTGAATACTCAAATTTTTCAATTGCTTGGTCATAGTTATTATCTGCAGGACTATGACAAGCTTGCAAAGCATCAATATAGTTTGGTACATTCATGAACTCTAGAAAATTATTATCAAATATGTCATCTGATTTTTTTTTAATTACATAATCTAAGACAAACTTAATAAGTTTTCTAATTTTCTTTTGTCCTAGTACTCTTTTTGTGTTGTACAGAGGAATTACTTTTTCTAGAGTTCTTTCATCTGTTATTACCTCAATCTCTGGATGGATCATCTCAACAACACTACCCTTGATATAAATAATACCTGTTAAGCGTACCCTATCTTTTTCTTTCAAATATTTATATATAATAATTTTGTGCATGAATCTTACTCTAATTCTCTTATTTTTGACATTAATTGTAAGTATCAAATTTTTCTTGAATCCTTTTGTAATCACTATTTTCTCTATAACGCCTATAAGCAGACAATTATCACCGCTTTGAATTGAATCCACCTCTGAGACGATAGATTTATCTATAAGCTGATGTGGCAAAAAAAGAAGTAGGTCAGTAATTCTAAATATGCCTAGGGAGTTAAGTTTGGATCTGGTTGCATTGCCAACGCCTGGCAGTGATTCTAAAATCTTATCTTCTAATATTATTTGTTTTGACATTATTCATGAATCAGAAGAAATCAATATAGCATCCATCTCTACTTCAACGCCTAATGGTAAATCGTTGACTTCAACAGCAGCTCTTGCAGGATATGGTTCTTTGAAAATGTTCTCCATTGCTTTGTTCACAGATGAGAAATTTTTAAGATCTTTAAGATAGACGGTAATTTTAACAAAATGCGTAGAGTCACAACCAGCCTCATTAGCAATAGACATGAGGTTAACTATTACTTGGTTTACTTGTAATTCAAAATCTTCAGAAATAATTTTCATAGTTTCAGGTACTAATGGTATTTGTCCAGAGATAAAGATCATACCGCCAGCTTTGATAGCTTGTGAGTATGCTCCTATTGCTTTTGGAGCTCTTGAGGAAAATATTGGTTTTTTCTTCATTATGGTTTTTTCCTCACGTAACCTGCCTCTGATAGTTTTTCAAGATAATCATGCCAATTAGATTTATAGTTAACACACAACTCGTAAAGATATTCCCACGTATAAAGACCTGTATTATGTCCATCATCGAAAACTAATTTAACAGCATAGTTACCAATAGGTTCTATATGATCTAACATTACGTGCTCTTTCCCTTTTTGAAGTACTTCTTGCCCTGGACCATGTCCCTTTACCTCGGCTGATGGAGAAAAACATCTCAAGTACTCAATAGTCAGATTTTCTTTCAATCCATCCTCAAATGCTAATGAGAGGATATTATTTTTTTTAATGTACCTAATTTCTAGGGGCTTTATCATAGTTTGAGTATATATTAATCGGAAATATTTTTATATAACTTGATATAATGTGGTTTTACTTTTATTTGGCTCTTGGATGTGTTTTGTCATATACACTCTTTATATAATCAAAATTAACACTTGTATAGATTTGAGTAGTGCTGATATCCTGGTGACCTAAAAATTCTTGGACAGCCCTGATATCTCCAGAAGATTCTAGCAAATGTGTTGCACACGAGTGCCTTAAAACATGAGGATTTATCTGAAAACTTAATCCTTTTTGTTTACACCAGAATGATAATCTCTGTTGTATAGATCTATTTGAGAGTCTTGTCCCAAATTTATTTATGAATAAAGCGGTTTCGTCTTTGTTAATCAGGTCTTTACGAATGATTAGCCAACCTTTTATAGCATTAATTGCATGTTTCCCAACTGGAAGATACCGTGTCTTGTCACCTTTACCAATAACTGTAATAATTTTGGAGTTTAGATCAATAGAATTTTCATTAAGGGCAGTTGTTTCGCTAAGACGTAGGGCAGAACTATACATTAGCTCAATTATGGCCTTATCTCTAACTGCTTGTGGACTAGATTCTCTGATGTCACATAATTTTTCAATTTCTTTAATAGACATAACTACAGGAAGTTTAGGCTTCAATTTAGGAGACAATATTTTTTTACTTGGATTATTATGAATATATTTTTTTTTGAACAAATATGAAAAAAACGAACTTATCGTAGACTTCTTTCTATAAATAGATGCAGGATTCAACCCTGTCTTGTGTAAAAGAGTAATATAGTCTTGTATGTGCTTAACGCCGATTTGCTTGATGTGAATAATATCTTGCTCTCTTAGGTTTCCATGAAATTGATCAAGGTCAATAGTGTAATTTATTATTGTGTCTTTGCTATATCGTTTCTCATATTTAATGTAATGATTAAAGTCTTTTATAAGATCTTTAAGTTCTTTAGACATAGATTGACGCCTCATATTCCAGAGTACTCGGACCAGACAAATATAACAATCCATTTGGCTCTTTAAATACAGATAATAATCCACCCTTCTGTTGCACAGAGACACTGCCAGTTGATGATACCTCAGGGTAACTATAAAAAATCACAGAAGCTGCTGCTGTAGCGCCACTTCCACATGAATCTGTCCATCCAGCGCCCCTTTCATACACCGATAAAATTAACGTCTGGGAATTTCCATTTATATACTCTGTTAAGTTTTCTAGAAACTCAATATTAAACTGATTATTATAATTCTTATTCAAATGCTGAATTATTTTGTGTTTATCGTCAGGTATATGTTTATCGAGGATTACACAGTGTTGATTCCCTATATCAACTAGGTAAAACACGATATCTTCAGTAATATTGTCAATGCACTCACTCTGTTTATGAAATTGCTCTGTAGGAATTACAACCCCGCATTCCCTCTCTGAAATAGCCAAAGGCTGAGTTTTACCCATTTGCACGGTTATATTCTCAGTATCTTTAAATTTGACTTTATATTTTGTGCCGCAAACCTCTATATTGATAGCTTTATATCCATATCTATTATTAAAATACAACATTATTGCTCTTAAACCATTGCCACATTGCTTAGCAACCGAACCGTCACGATTCAGAATAGAGCATGTTACTAATTCATCAGATTTGGATAATTCTACATATAAAAGCTGGTCATAGTTTATGTTTTGTATAAGGAATGATTTAGCGAGATCAGGTAATAATTTCACTTCAGATATAGAAGAATCGACTAAGATAAAGTCATTCCCCTGACTATTCATTTTACTGTACGTGATGTTCGTCATGTTGTATTTAGGTGCTCTTTTTCATCTCCAAAAATATCAGTGAGTTCTTCCCTACTACGTATACATTTTACTGTCCCATTTTTAATAATGTATTCGCCACATTTTGGTCTTGAATTATAATTTGAAGACAAAACAAAACCATAGGCACCGGTATCCTTTATGATGATAAGTTCACCTATATCAGTTTTTAGCTGTCTCTCCTTGCCAAGAAAATCAGCTGTTTCACATATAGGTCCTACCACATCATACATAACTGATTTCTTGTTTATGACTTTAGATTCAAGAATATCATGATATGCATTATAAAGTGGAGGTCTTAACAAATCATTCATTCCTGCGTCAACTACAAGGAAATTTTTTCCTATAGAATTACTTTTAATTTCAACAACTTTTGTTACCAATATTCCCGCATCACCAACTAGAGAACGTCCAGGTTCAAGAATAATTTTAAATTCATAATCTTTAAAGATATCTATGAGTTCTTTAACATATTCTTTTCTTGTTATTGTAGCCTCGTTATTATAACTGATACCAAGACCACCACCGATATCAACATGGTTCAGTGTAATGCCATTTTGGTGCAGCTTATCTACCAATGACTTTACTTTTTTTGCTGAGTCAACAAAGGGCTTCAATTCTAGTATCTGTGAACCTATATGATAATCAATGCCGCATACATTTACTGAAGTGAGCTCTTTAGCGCTAATAAATAACTGCAATATTTCATCATGAGAGATTCCAAATTTATTCTCGGATAAACCTGTCGTTATATAAGGATGAGTTTTGGGATCTATCTCAGGATTGACTCTCAAAGAGACTTCTGCAACAAGGCCCATACTTTCAGCTACCTTATTAATCCTATATAACTCACCAGTTGATTCAACATTGAAACAAAGTATATTATTTTTTAGAGCAAATCTTATCTCATCATCTGTTTTGCCGACTCCTGAAAAAACAACTTTGTTTGTATCACCTCCAGCATGGATAACTCTTTCTAATTCGCCACCAGATACAATATCAAAACCCGTATTATTTTTAGCAAAAAGAGACAAAATTGACAAATTTGAATTTGCTTTAACAGAGTAACAAATCAATGAATTCAATTCACCCAACTGAGAGGTATATGACTCTAGATTTTTGAGGATAGTAGTTTCTGAATAGAGGTAGTATGGTGTTTTTATTTCATTTGATATTTTAGAAATATCGATATCATCAAAATATAGAGAATTGTTATTATACTGGATTGTCATATTACAAAATACTTATATCTTTTAAGATAGATGATTGATTTTCAGTAGGCGTTTCAGGAATAGTGAGAGGGCCTTTATTCCCACAAGATAGAAGCAAAAAGAAAGATAAACATAATATCAACGTTAATGAATGATTCTTAATAAGATGAGCCAATATTTGCTTCATATGATACATTATAATCTTAATAATTAAGCTCTGCTAGAGATGATACAGTTAAATAAAGAAAATATTATTACTATTGGCGATCAATCAGAATCAGTAGCCACATTATTTTGGTTTCATGGCTATGGGGCAAATAACTGGTCATTTGAGCCCTCTATGAAAATGTTAAACCTGTTACTCGATGATCGTCTTTTTATTGTGATACCAAACGCACCAGAAATTGATGGAAGAAGATCATGGTACCCGTTACCACAAATTAACTCATCAAACAATATTGTGGAAGATCATGAAGGCCTAAAGAAATCTCAAGCTGAATTGAAGAATTTATTTGATACCTTTTCTCATGATTCAAAAAATATAATTGGAGGGTTTTCTCAAGGAGCGGCTTTATCTTTAAGTTACATATTTGAAAAGACTAGATCGTTTCACGGTTGCATAGCACTATCAGGTTATATGCCTAGTGCAGATAAATATGAACAACAAGAAATACAAGATGCAAACATTTTTATAGCCCATGGAAAAGAGGACAACGTTATTAAATTTGAGAGTTATATTAAAACGCTAGAGTTCCTTAAAAGAAAGACGAATAAGGTCGAAAAATTTGAGGGTGACTTCGGTCATACAATTACCAAAGACGTCACGACACAGATGACAAATTGGTTGCTGAAGATTTTATAGAGCCTAGAGAAGATCTAGGCTCTTTATAGAATTACTCTTTGTACCTATTAGCTGCCGCTATAGCTGTCTCGCTTCCGTACTTTTCATTAATTTTTTCAACAGATTCGAAATGGTCTGCTCTTCTATGTGTTAAACACATCCCTTTTTTATCGACGCCCCAAAGTGCGTACGCTATAAATGTTTTCAGGTGATCTGGGGTTTGATCCATGTGAGGGATCCCAAATCTAATAAGCAAGTTGTTTCGATCAGCTCCGCTGTCTTTTTGTTCCTTCATTATTCTAAGAACTTCTTTTTGAAGATCTCGAACATCATCTCCATTCCAAGTTCCAACTACTGTTCCATCAGGTAGGATAATATTATCTCCTTCTGGTACTGGGTGTTCTGCCATAACATATCTCCTTAAATTAATACTTAACAATCTAATTATAATGAAAAAAAATTATCTATCTATACAAAATTTACTTTTCACATGGAAATCTCTCTATATAGGCGTTCCGAAAGGCAAGGCCTACTAGTGGCTCATTTTCGTATTTACGGTAAAAACTTTGATTCTTAGTAATCTCCTCTTTTAGAAATTTCTTCAATAGAGTAGCAGAAATCTCTAAATCGTTTGGCTTACAGAAAATCTCGATTCCATGCTCCCTGAATAATAATTCATTGGCCCAATCAAGCCCGGACTCTAGACCATATACATAAGTGTCATATTTTTTACTATCTATCTCTTCTAAAAATTTCTTTGTAGACGGTTGTGAAGATTCTGATGTACTTGCACCTAAAACCAAGCTAAGCATTATGATCAGCACAGATCTCATATTTTTGTGTTAGTCTTACTTAACCCTGATAGTACTAAATTTGCAATTTTCTCAACATTCTTTGGTGATGTAGACCCGAAGTTTTTTCTTGAGGTTACCGAGTTTTCAACAGATATTTTCTTATATATATCTTTTTCAATGAGATCAGAAAAGGTCTTAAATTCTTTTAAAGTCATATCTTTCATACTTATCGACCTTTTCTCGCAGTTCTTTACAATCTTACCTACAATGTGATGAGAATCTCTAAATGCAACACCTTTCTCAGAGAGATACTCTGCTAAATCTGTAGCTGTGGAGAATGACGACTCTGCTAGGTTAAGTGCTTGTTTTTTATTTAACTTAAGTGTCTTAATTAATTTATTAATTATATCGATAGAGGAAATTGTGGTGTCAACAGACTCAAAGATCAAATTCTTATCCTCCTGAAGATCCCTATTGTATGTTAATGGTAGGCCTTTTAATACAGTTAAAAGTCCGATTAAACTACCATAAACTGAACCCGTCTTTCCTCTGACAAGTTCTGGGACATCCGGATTTTTTTTCTGAGGCATTATAGATGATCCCGTGCAGAACCCTTCGTCTACATCAATAAGATTAAACTGAGGGTTCATCCAGAGTACTAGCTCCTCAGAAATCCGTGAAAGGTGGAGCATGATCATGCTATTTGTATATGCTAAATCAATCATATAATCTCTATCACTTACCGCATCCATTGAATTGTTCGAGGTGGAATTAAACTGTAATTTTTTAGCAACAAATTTTCTGTCAATTTTAAGAGATGTCCCAGACAAAGCAGCAGAACCCAATGGTAAGACATTTATCATTTCTCTAGTGTTTTTCAACCTTATTTCATCTCTAGATATCATTGCTTGCCATGCCATAAGATGATGGCCGAATGTGACAGGTTGAGCAATTTGGAGATGAGTATATCCAGGGAAAATACTGTTACTATACTTCAGAGCTAGGGTAGCTAGAGTTTTTTGTATATTTCTTACTTCGAAAATCATCACATCGACAAGTTCTCTCAGGTAGATTCTCATATCTGTTGTTACAAGATCATTTCTTGACCTACCTAAATGAATCTTCTTACCAACATCACCAATTTGTTCAACAAGAGAATTTTCGATGTTCATGTGAACGTCTTCTAACTCTATAGACCATGGAAGTTCACCTTTGCGTGCTAGAGTCCTAATCTTGTTTAACCCAGATTTAATTTTAGTGAATTCATTTTTTTTGATATGACCGCACTTACACAGCATCTCGACATGCACAAGAGTCGTCATAATGTCTGCTTCATATAGCACGATATCAATAGTGAGGCTTTGACTAAAATCCAAAACATCATCATTAATTTTTCTAGTAAATCTTCCAGCCCAAGTTTTATTTTTCATCTGTAGTATCTAAAATATTATAATGTTTACTAATATTAAGTATATTATAGATGTATCTTAAAAATTACAAATATGAAAGAATATATCAATATAGCGACAAGAAAAAGTCCGTTGGCACTAGCTCAAAGTGAATCGGTTGTTAAGGTTATGGAAAGCAAATGTTCAGATGTTTGCTTCAAACTGATGCCAACATCTACGTCTGGAGACATTTTGAAAAGTGAAGAATTCAAGCTCAATGGCGGGAAAGGTCTCTTTATCAAAGAGTTAGAGAGACTCCTCATCGATGAAAAGGCAGATATCGCTATACACTCACTTAAAGATGTCCCAGCAGAAATTGATTCTAGATTTGATATCCTACCTGTGCTTCATCGAGAATGTCCACAAGATATTATGATCTCGGATAAATTTGATTCAATTAATGATATTCCTGATGGAGCAAAAATTGGAACTTCAAGTCCAAGAAGGGTCTCAATGGTTAAAAGCTTAATAAGAAAAGTAAATATTGTTGAAATAAGGGGTAATGTTGGAACAAGAATTAAGAAACTAAAGACAGGTGATTGCGACGCGATTATATTAGCGGCAGCAGGAATGCATAGATTAGATCTGAAAAAAGAGATAACAGAATATTTACCAATAGAGACATTTGTACCTTCTGCAGGACAGGGGATTTTATGTGTAGAATTCCTAAAAAAAAATGACAAGGTTAGAAAGATGGTAAGTAAAATCAATGACCAAATTATATTAAGATGTGCTTTGGAAGAGAGAAACTTTATTCGTAAAATATCTGGAGATTGTATGTCGCCTATAGGTGTGCACGGTTATATCAAACAAAAAAAAGCAACATTAATTGGATATATTTCAGACATAACAGGCAAAAATCATATTAAGTTAAAACATGAATGCAATATAAATGATTTTCAAAATGCAGGAACAAAACTTGCGGAGATCTTTATAAAACAAGGGGCAAAAAAATTACTAGAGAAAAGTTAAATATAGTCTTCTTGTCAGAAATAGCGATAGTTTCTAAGCTTCAGAGCAATCTTAAGGAATTTGGCGATTTATTTGTTGATAGGCATATTCTAGAAATTGAGGAAAAATCATTAGAAACAGATAACCTATCAGATATTTCTACAGGCAATATCTATATATTCCAGAGCAAAAACGCTGCTATGTTGTGCAAAAAATACAAAGAAAGTTTTAATAGAAATAGTGATTATTTGGCTGTTGGAGCCTACACCGCTTCACCAGTTGAAGAAATATTTAATGTTAAATGTAGGTACCCAGATAATAAATACTCTAGTGCGGATCTACTCAAAAGCAAATACTTAAAAGATGTTGAGGGGAAAAAAATAATTATCCTTAAGGGAGAAAATGGGCTATCCATTTTGCATGAAAATCTTAGAGAAAAAAATGACTCAAATGAAATATTATTATATAAAAGAAAGATGAATAAATATTTACTTATGGATGAGGACTTTAAAGATAAAAACATAAATATTGTGATATGTATGAGCAATAGTGTATTAAATTTTTTAATTGAAAATTTCCATAATCTGATTAGTAATCTTAAAGTAGTTCTTGTAGTTCCAAACAAAAGATTCCTGAGTGGTAAAACGAATGTATTCTATCAAACGCATATAGTTGAAAAAATTGATAATGAGGAAGAGTATTTGAATTTATTCCACAAAATGAGAGGAACTAGAAAATGAAAATAGTTTTAGCGGGAAGCGGATACCTTGCAGATTCGATGATATCGATTTCAAATAACTATAATTTCGATAAAATAATAGAATACTCTAGATCAAAAAAGGACAGGGGCCTGGACAATGTACGGCATTACACCAGAGATTTTGACGATGATAATATTAATTTTAACGAAATTAAAGGTAAATCATCGATTGTATACATGGCACCGCCACGTCAAGATAAGCAGGCAGATACAAGACTAGATAATTTTCTTCATAAAATAAAAAAATTAAAAATAGATAAAATTACCTATATAAGTACAAGTGGTGTATACGGAGATTACGGTGGCAATGTTGTAGATGAAACAAGCTTACTAAAGCCAATTACAGACAGAGCGAAAAGAAGGGTGAGTGCAGAAAAATCAATTATTAGCTTTTGTGAGAAAACTAAGAATAAATATATCATTTTTCGAGTATCCGGGATTTATGGCCCAGGGAGACTGCCGATAGATAGGATATTAAAAGGAGAACCAATACTGAAAAGTTCGGATGCGAAAGTGACTAATTTGATTCATGTTGAAGATCTAGCAAGACTAACATGGAATTCCCTAATTGATGGTGTTGTAAATGAAATTTTTAATGTCAGTGACGGTAATCCTACTACAAGCACTGATTATTATTTGAAAATATGCAAAGTTATGAATTTGAAATCACCAGATCAAATTAATATTGAAGAGGCTAAAAAAGTATTTACAGATAAGAGAATGAGTTTTTTAAACGAGTCTAGAGTTTTGAACATAGATAAGCTGAATAGATATTTCGAAGGTCAAATAAAATACAAAAATTTGGAAGATGGTATAAAGGCGTCAGTTTGAATTTATCCACCGCAACAATGGCTTCCATTCTTCTCTGTCCTGAGCTGTGAGCGATTCGCCCATTTCAAAGATACCAATTCCAGTTCTTGCAGATCTGATGTAGTTTGTATTATCACGAAAAGCTGTTATATATTTTATCCCTCTTTCTTTGACTAAATACTCATCTAATTCTAGAAAGATATTAGTATTAGCTCTACATCTGTTTGCTACTAATCCAATTTTGACTCTTTTTCTAATAATCGGACCCATGCCTCTTAAAGATGAAATAAATTCTTTAGCAGCGCGCATATCTATAGGAGAAGGCATAACAGGAACAATAATCAAATCCGCTTTTTTGACATAATTCTCAAGTCTTGATCCATATAGGGAGGCTGGTAAATCGTATATAGTAATAGAGTCTTTGCTTTTTTTCTGAAGTTTGTTGAATTTTTTTGTACCATAAATTTTTGGCTTTGATATTGGGCGAGAGTTCAACCACTGAATACTAGATTCTTGAGGATCCAAGTCAACTAACGTAACCTGGTTCCCTCGCTGTGCATAATAAGCAGCTAAATTAACAGCAAGTGTTGATTTACCTGATCCACCTTTAGAATTGTAAAACATAATGCTTTTCATTGTTTCACCTTCATTTAAATAATATCAAAGTAAGATACAACAAGCCATATTTCATTTAGATAGCTTTATACGCACAGGTACATGATCAGAGGTTCTTGGTTCAGATTTACACCATGACTTATGCCTTGTATCCTTATCTATAAAATATGATTCACAAGAATCCTTTATTTTCTTGGAACCAAGAATTATATCGATTCTAAAACCAATATTTCTATGGAATGCTCCACCACGATAATCCCACCATGTAAAAGTTTGATCAGGAAAATTAAAATCATAAAATAAATCATACAACCCTAGATCCATAATATTTTTCAAAGCGAGTCTCTCTTTTTTAGAACACAAGATTTTATTTTTAGTAGAGTCGACGTCAAAAACATCTTTATCGGTAGGAGCGATGTTAAAGTCACCAAGAACAATGAACTTGTCATTAGATTCGCACTGATGTTTACAAAATTTTTTAAGAGCAGACAACCACTTTAATTTATATTCATATTTATCAGAATCTACATCTTTCCCATTTACAACATACACATTTAGTATTCCGACCCCGTTATATTTGATATAAAGTGAGCGCATTTCATCCTTATCTAGGAAAACAGGGTTTTTAATAATTTCTGATGGTTCGTTCTTTGAGATTATGGCAACACCATTATAAGTTTTTTGGCCACAAAAAACCGAATGATAGCCAGCTTCTGAAATAGTAGCCTCAGGAAAGTTATCGTCTATAGATTTAGTCTCCTGTAACACAAGAACGTCAGGACAATATTCAGACAAGTATTGTAGTATGTTAGGAAGTCTAACTTTTATAGAATTGACGTTCCACGTTGATATGATCATATATCAAGATTTTTAACAGAATTGTATTCCTGCTTTATAAACTGTTTCCTCATTTCAACATCTTCACCCATAAGCTCATATACAACTTCATTACCGTCTTCCAATGGTAGTACTTGAATAAGATTTCTACTCTTAGGGTTCATAGTGGTCTCCTCTAACTGAGATGGATTCATCTCACCAAGACCTTTATACCTCTGAAGTGTAATTGAAGACTTGGAAGTTTTAATTAAACCATCTAGGCATGTCGAAATAGATAAATTGTTAGCTATTGTATCGTCATTTTTAGTATAAGAAAAAGAAATATCAGAATACTTAATAAAATCTAAACCAACAAGTTCTTTATAATGATCTGTTTCGAAGAAACGTTTGGTTAGTGGGTCTAATGTTGAAAGTACACCATTGTGTTTCTTATTTACATGAATCTCTAGTTCACCAGTTTTACTATTATCAAATACAGATAGATCAAATCCTAGATTAACAGGTGTCCTAGTTGATAAGTACGCACTATAATTTTTACACCATGTAGAAAGTTTCTTCTTATCATCAAAATCTACCTGAGAGAGAGGATCAAAAAAAGCCAGATTTGTTACAAATACTATGTCTCGTTTTGTTGAAAATTTGTCTAAAATATATTTCATAGAGTCATAAGATTTTAATAAAGCCAACAAATCTTCGGATCTGAGTATTTTGTTATCATAGCTTACAGAAAAACTAGTAGAAATATCGTCATGTATAAAAGACATAAGTTCTTTATCATCAGAAAAGTAGCGTTCAGTCTTCCCCTTCTTCATTTTATACAAAGGAGGTTCTGCAATATATACATGGCCCTTATCAATAAGGAGACGCATTTTAGTTTGAAATAATGTAAGCAACAGTGTCCGAATGTGTGCACCATCTACATCCGCATCAGTCATGATAATGATTTTTCCATACCTCAAGTTCCTTATAAGTTTAGTGTCTTCATCCACTTGGCAATCATCACCGAACCCGCAGCCTAAAGCTGTTATAAGTGTAGCTATCTCTGTAGAAGACAAGACCTTGTGATCTTGTGCTCTTTGAGTGTTTAAGATTTTACCCTTCAGTGGCAGGATAGCCTGTGTTTTTCTATCCCTAGCTTGTTTAGCAGAGCCACCAGCTGAATCACCCTCGACTATAAATATCTCAGTTTTTGTAGGGTCTTTTTCCTGACAGTCTGCTAACTTTCCAGGAAGGTTTCCTATACTTAGAGGGTCCTTTCTCCTGATTAGATCTTTCGCTTTCCTAGCTTCTTCTCTTGCTTTTGCTGCTTGATGAATTTTAGAAATTATAGACTTTAATTCTTTAGGATTCTCTTCCAAGAACTCATTTAATTTTTTATTAACTAAGGATTCTAAGATTCCCTTCACTTCGCTCGAAACCAATTTATCTTTTGTTTGAGATGAAAACTTTGGGTCCGACATCTTCACAGAAACAATTGCAGACAAACCCTCTCTTGTGTCCTCACCTGTAATCTCAACTTTATCTTTACTAAATTGAGGCTGCTTAGTGAGGATAGAATTTATTGTCTTTGTAAGAGAAGCTCTAAAACCTGCTAGATGAGTCCCTCCGTCTTTCTGAGGTATATTGTTAGTGAAGGTTAAAATATCCTCTTGGTATGAATTTGTCCATAATAGAGCCAATTCTACACTGATGTCTTTTTTGGAGTCTGATATGTATATGATTTCATCATGAATGAGTGTTTTCTTTTTTGTGATTTCACGGATGTACTCGTTTATACCGCCATCATATTTATATTTATTATCAGTGCGCTTATTTTCATCAATAAGGTTTATAGTTATACCAGAGTTCAAAAAAGCCAACTCCTTGAGTCTCTTCTTCAGTAAATCTGAATTAAATACAGTTAGGGTGAAATATTTCTTACTAGGTTTAAAAGTTATCCTTGTGCCGCTAAGTTCTGATTTACCAACTACACTCAATTCTGAAACTGGTTTGCTATCTTTATAATCCTGTCTGTATCTAGAGCCATTCTTGAATATAGTTAGCTCTAGTGTTTCAGATAGTGCGTTGACAACAGATACACCAACGCCGTGTAAACCACCAGATACTTTATAAGAGTTGTCATCGAATTTACCTCCAGCATGCAGTACTGTTAAAATTACCTCTGCAGCTGATTTCTTTTCACCCGGATGTTCATCAACAGGTATACCACGCCCATTGTCTTGGACAGTGACTGATTGATCTTCGTGTATAGTCACGCTAATCGTGTCACAGTGACCGGCTAATGCCTCATCTATAGAATTATCTATTACCTCAAATACCATTTGATGTAGACCGCTCCCATCATCGGTATCGCCAATATACATACCTGGTCTTTTTTGAACAGCCTCTAGACCTTTTAGGACTTTGATATTGGAGGAGTCATAAGTATTGTTGGCCATAATTACACCTTATTCCCCATTAGTTCACCGTTTTTCATTTGATAGTAGCTCCCTTTGGGTTTGATCTTTAACCCTGTAATTCTATTAATTAGCGAATCTGGTGCGGTGAGAAAACATTGTAGCTCAGACTCATTAAGTAATTTTATCACAACACCGAGATTTTTATCATCTATTCCAAAAAATAAGTCATCTATTAACAATACTGGTTTATGATTGTGTTTCACGTGAAACGCATCTGATTGAGCTAGAGTAATACAAAAATTCAACACAACCTGTGTTGACATCGAAGCTAAATCACATACTTTTCCTTTATCTGTTGATGCTGCAAAGTCAGCTCTATGTGGGCCAGAAGATGTGAACCCACATGCAATATCCTTGTTCAAGGATCTAGTTAGAGAATCTTCCAAACTACCAGTCCAGCCCTTCTTGTATGCAATCTTGGTTTTGAGGATATCGTTGTATAAAATTGACGCTAAATCAGGAGTGTTATTCAAGATATTAATAAAAGCTGCATTGAATTGGTCGAAATACTCTTGTCTATGGGAATGGATTATTTGGGCGCTTTCTATGAATCTATCTGTCCATAAACTAATTTGATCAAGATCTCTAGTTTTTAGTACTTTGTTTCTACTGACAAGTATTCTATTAAACTGCTTAAGTAAATTGTGATAGTCCTGTTTCACGTGGAACACACCCCAATCAAGTAAAGACCGCCGGACTTCAGATTTTTGTGTAAATATGTTCTGATTACCAAAATTGAGAGCAATTACAGGAAGTTTAAGCATGGTGTCCTTAATAGAGGACTTTTTTTGATTAATTAGAACTTTTTTAGGAGATTTTAACGTTTTTTCGTAGATTATAATGTCATTTATTGTATTATCAGAACATTTAACAGATATTTTTGAAGATTGAGATGAATAATCAATTAGGTTATCAAGATCTATGTTTTTGAAAGATTTGCTAGTAGAGCACACATAAACAGACTCTAGTAACGAGGTCTTACCAGCGTTATTAGCTCCAGTGATGAAATTAAGATTGGCATCAGGCTCAAAATTTAGGATTTTGATCGAACGAAAACTAAGCAAGCCAATTTGACCAATATGCAACCTAAACCCTCATCGGCATTATTATGTACTTGCTATCAGGAGTCCCTGTGTCCGAAGACACTAAGCATCCTGAATCAGGTGAACCAAAACAGAGACGAACATTGTCTGTGTCTATAACTTCAAGAACTTCCAACAAATAAGCAAGGTTAAACCCCACCTCCATTCCTTCTCCATTGTAGCTGCAGTCGAGCGTGTCTTCCCCTTTTTCTTGGAGGGGATTGGTGGTAGATAATTCCAGTGATGACTCATCGAACGATAATTTGACTCCCTTATACTGCTCACTCGATAAAATAGACATTCTTTGAAGAGCTGCTTTAAATGATGCTTTCTCAAGTGTTAGGATATTTGGCACTTCACTCGGAAACACTTTGTTGTAATCAGGGTACTTGCCTTCAATAAGTTTGGATGTAATAACATAATCACCTATTTTAGCAACCAAATTCTTCGAATTGATACTAAGTTCCACTAAATTATCTTTATTGTCGGTATAGTTAGTTAAAATCTTTTTTAATTCTGTAATACATTTCCTTGGTATAATACAAGCATCTGTTTGAATAGCAGACTCTAATGGTTTAATTGTCAGGGCTAGTCGGTGTCCGTCAGTTGCAACAGCAGTTAAATTGTTATCGATGACTTCAACATACAACCCGTTCAGAAAATGTCTTGCATCTTGATAACCCATCGAGAAGCTAGTCTTTGTAATAATGTCCGATAGGGTTGATGCATCAACATTAAGCCCATTGCTGTCACCTGTATCTGCTAAGGGAAATTCATCCGCTGGTAGTGTTGCAACTTTAAATCTACTTTTACCGCTTTTTATGATTACGTTATTGTCTCTAAATTCGAGGCTTGTTTTCGCATCTCCCAGTGACTTCAATATATCTGCGAACTTCTTGGATGGAATGGTTGACTCTACGCTACCCTCAACGTCAATTTCCATGCTGTATTTGATCTCTACTTCCAAATCGCTAGCAACCAGTTCTAGTGATCCATCTTTTACAGTAAACAATGTGTTACCTAATATCGGCATTGTCTGTTTAACATCTGACACACTTGAAAGGTTCCTCATCGGTGTTTCTAGTTTATTAGTCTCTATATTAATAATCATATATAAATTATATATTATTTTTATTATTATACTTGAGTATTTTTCTCTACAACCGAAGTGCTACACTATTCTATTGTTCGTATGCACTTATTTTACATTGTGTATAAATTAGAATTACTGTTAATTGGATGTTGATAAATCCGTAATCATTTTTTATTAACAGCTTATTAACTAGTTATGCAAAATGTGTACTATGTTCTGGTAGTCTTGTTCTAAAGCTGATGAGCTTTTCTTGAGATTCATTATTTTTTTGTATGCGTGCAAAACAGTTGTGTGGTCACGACCACCAAACGCATCACCAATACTTGGCAGGCTATGGCTTGTTATATCTTTAGATATTGTCATCGCTATATGTCTTGGCAGTGTTATGCTTTTATCTCTCTTACTTGATAATAAATCTGCGACTCGAACTTTGTAATAACCTGCAACAGCTTTTTGTATGCTTTCTATTGTTATTAATCTCTCTTGTATTGAAATAAGGTCTTTTAATGTTTCTTTTGCAAATTCTATCGTTATTGGCTCTCTCTTAAATTCAGCGGTAGCAATCAGTCTCCTCAAGCTGCCCTCTAGCTCTCTAACATTCGAATAAACGTTTTTTGCAAGAAAGTATGCTACCTCATCATTGATTCTCGACCCCACTAACCCTGCTTTTTTGTGTAATATTGCCATTCTAGTTTCTAGGTCAGGTGGATCTATCATAACGTTCATACCCCACACCAACCTTGATTTCAGCCTTTCTTCTAAACCAGAGATTTCTTTCGGGTATTTGTCAGATGTCAAAACTACCTGTTTCTTATATTCAAACAAAGAATTAAAGGTATGAAAAAATTCTTCTTGAGATCTCTCTTTGTTTGCGAAGAATTGTATATCATCTAACAAGAGAGCGTCTACTGATCTGTAATAATTTTTAAATTCTTCTATTTTGTTCCTCCTTAACGCTGTCACCATGTTCTGGACAAACTTTTCAGAATGGAGGTAGACGACATTCTTGGCACTGTCCTGTTTAAGAATTTCATTTCCGATTGAGTGAAGTAAGTGTGTTTTTCCTAGACCAACTCCCCCATATATATAAAGAGGATTATATTGACCAAGTTGTTTTACAACAGATGAACAAGCTGCCTTCGCTAGTTGATTTGATTTTCCCTCTACAAAATTATCAAACGTTAATTCTGTATTTAAATAACTTATTATTTTCTTTTTTGGCTCAGAGTTATAAATTTTCTCTATTTTTCTTTCTGGCAATGATAATAACACCTCGCTGACTTTGTTAGAGCTTCTGTCAAGGACAATCTCTTTGATCATTAATATGTATTGTGTCTCTATCTCATCAAGTATAAATTTGTTTGGAGCCACAACCTTCAGTGTGTTATTAATTTGCTCCACCTCCAAGGGATGGAACCATGTTTTCATCTGTTTTTCAGAGAGGAGGTCATTAAATGCCTCAAGGCATTCGCTCCAGAGTGTATTTTTATTCATTATTATAGTACTTTTTTGATTTTGTCAGTTAAGCAGTAATGAGTATTATCTCATAAAAATAATTAAATAATATATTGACAAAGAAATTTATAATTTGCAGTATACAGTCAGAGTAAATAGTATGAAAAGAACGTTTCAACCAAGTAATATAAAGCGTAAGAGAAAGCACGGGTTCCGGGCTAGGATGAGCACTGCTGCAGGTCGCGCTATACTCAGTTCCAGACGCGCAAAAAGACGCGCTGTTCTCTCTGCCTAATTTTATAGTCAATTTTGTCTAAAAAAGACTACTTAATAAAAACAACCCTCATAACCAGAGACAAGATGTCCAGCTATAGTTGTATAAAATGTCTACACATGGTGGTTTATTGGAAGTCTAACTCTCAACTTGGACCTCGGATCGGAGTCAAAGTACTAAAGAAATATGTAACTCTTGCGGTTGTAAGAAACTTAATCAAAAGAAGGCTTGTGTCTTCATTTCGAAGGTCTTTTTTGGATGTCAACATAGACGTAATTATAATTATTTCTAATAAAATCTATTCCGAAAAAAATGAAATAAGTGATATTCTTATGCAAGAATGGATAGATTGTCAAAAATCACTAAAGAAACGCTAATTGGTATAATTCGTTTTTATCAAACTATATTGTCTCCACTATTGGCACCATCATGTAGACACATACCGACTTGCTCTGCATATGCGAGCGAAGCCATCAGAAAATTAGGCGTCATTAAGGGCGTAGCGTTAACATTCAAAAGAATTGTTAACTGTCGTCCCGGTGGAACCTCTGGATATGATCCTGTACCTGAGGATAAAAATGAATAGTAGGCTTTTTTTATATAGTGCGTTTTTCTTTATATCTATACTGTTGTATGATTCTTATCAAACGCACATAAATCCTGTGGCTACTAATAATCAAGTAGAGCAGATACCCGACACGTCCATCGATAGAAAGAACAAACCCTCTTTAAATCCTAGTGCTACGATTACGGTAGAGCCGTATTATANTGAAGANAACTCTGTTACTGTTACTTCTGATACATTNAAAATNAANATCAGTTTGAAAGATGGCTCGATAATCAAATCNGAATTACTNAACTATAGAANAGACTTTGTNGAAACTAGNGATAATATTNTACTNATTGATGCTGTAGATCAAGANTATATCGCAAGATCAGANATTCAAATTAATGGNGAGGATGANATACNAAATTATCAGTCACAGTCTAANGATTANACNATTACATCATTTCCCTATCGNGTNAGTTTGAAAGGGTCATCNGATAAGATTGAAATAGAAAAAAATTATCTCTTCACAGAAAACTCTCATCTTNTTAGCGTNGAAACNACAGTAAGGAATAAACANAATTCCCAAATTAATGTTCGTCANTACAATACTNTACAGAGNGGNACAGATGAATCACAAAATATGATGCTTTANACATANACTGGNGCCGCTTACTATGACTCNNAAAATAAATTTAATAAAATTTCATTTGATGANATAGCAGANGAAAATTTTAAACTAACGACGAATTCATCATGGATTGGTATGNTGCAACANTACTTCTTNACCGCATGGATTTCNCAAGATGGCACAAATCAAACNATNTANACNNGAGATATTTCAACAGACAGTAAAGACATATTTTTAATNGGTTCAGTATCAGANTACGTTTCGATAGATGGNGGCAGTGAATCAAGTTTTGTTGCCAATCTNTACGCAGGCCCCAAAACAGTAGNTGAGATAAGTGNNATTACCGAAGGTTTGGATTTAACTGTAGATTATGGNGTCTTAACATTCTTAGCCTCTCCATTATTCTGGGTTTTAGANAAATTACATTATGTATTCGAAAATTGGGGATTTGCATTGATAATGTTAACCATATTAATCAAANTACTATTTTTTAAGTTGTCAGAAACAAGTTATAAATCAATGGCAAAAATGAAAAAGTTATCACCAAGAATGACAGCTTTAAAAGAGAGATATGCTGACGATCGTAAAAAATTTAGTGAGGAGCTNATGAAAGTCTATAANCAAGAAAAAGTNAANCCTCTGGGTGGNTGTTTACCCATCTTNGTNCAGATACCNGTATTTATAGCTTTGTACTGGGTTATTNTNGAAAGTGTAGAGATGAGACATGCNCCATTTGTNGGATGGATTACAGACTTATCNAGCAAGGANCCTTTTTATGTACTTCCCGTATTAATGGGTGTTTCNATGTANCTTCAGCAAAAANTAAATCCACCTCCTACAGANGCNATGCAGCAAAAAATCTTTATGGCTTTNCCGTTTATTTTNACGGTGTTATTTGCAACCTTNCCTTCNGGATTNGTTCTTTACTGGCTTGTTAATAATATANTATCTATTGGNCAACAATATGTNATCAATAGAAGACTCGCAGTTTAAGTATGTCAAAGAATGAGACTATTATTGCNATATCTACAGCTAATGGTAATGCAGCAATAGGTGTCATTCGTGTATCAGGACCANAAGTCCCTAATATTCTAAANGCATATTTTCCANAGACTAAANCACGTTTCGCNAGATATACAAAAATCAAAGATGNNCACGGGAATATAATAGANGATGCGATAGTNATTTTTTTTNAGTCACCAGCTTCTTATACAGGAGAGGATATGCTCGAAATACATATGCATGGGAATNACAAACTCCTAGAGACTTTTCAGAACATTNTNTGTGAAAAATACACACGTCTTGCNNCACCAGGAGAATTTACAGAGAGGGCTTTTTTAAATAACAANATNGACCTTGTGCAAGCNGAAGCTGTGATGGACATCGTGAATTCATCNAGCATTAATTCTTCNATTGCCGCACAGCGNTCATTGCAGGGTAAGTTCTCAGAACAGATAGTTGATATAAAAAATGAATTNCTAAGTCTNAGGGTAACNATAGANTCTAGNATCAATTTCCCAGAGGATGANACNCCAGATCTTTTATATGAGCANACAAATAANANTNTANTAGNTTTGATTGANAAAATGAAAACNATAATCACTCGTGTCAAATATGGCTTAAAGTTNACCAANAATAAATCTATTTCGATTCTGGGAAAGCCAAATGTAGGGAAATCTTCTTTGTCTAACTGTTTACTTGGAGAAAACTGTTCTATTGTATCAGAATCACCAGGTACAACGCGTGACTTATTAAAAAATGATTTTGCTGTTGGTGGNAACGTCGTAACTTTGTTTGACACTGCTGGTTTGAGGAAGTCTCGGGACAAAATTGAATCTAAAGGCATAGAATTATCTAAAAAGGCATCTCAGAATTCAGATCTAGTACTATATCTTGTAGATGATACACAAGGATTAGATGATGTTGATAAAAATTTCATAGAAGAGCAGCACGCTGAGTGTTGGATAATCCGTAATAAAATAGACTTATCAGATTCGAAACCTAAAATTCAAACTGATACAACACATAAAACTTTTTATATCTCAATCACACAAAATCTTGGTTTAGACCTCCTTGTTAATGAACTTTCAAATATAACTAACTTGCCGATTGATGCAAACATTACGACCGCTAGAGAGAGACATGTGGATTTGGTAAGAGATTCCCTCAAACATCTTTACAATTCAAAAGAATATAATGATAATCACCAGATAGATCTAGCAGCTGAGGAATTGAGGCTCTCTCATTTATCACTTGAGAATATCTTAGGTGGAAATGTTACTGAGGATTTATTGGATAAAATTTTTTCGGATTTTTGTATAGGTAAGTAATGAATAATTATGACGTAATAGTAATAGGAGGAGGGCACGCTGGCTGTGAAGCTGCNCATGCATCTGCAAGGTCAGGCGCAAAAACACTTCTCGTAACGATGAAAACTGCGTCCATAGGTCAGCTAAGCTGCAACCCTGCAGTTGGAGGTATTGGNAAATCACATCTTGCTAGGGAAGTTGATGCGTTAGATGGTTTAATAGCCAAAGTATCTGATAATTCTGCATTACAAATGCGTAAATTAAATCTCAGAAAAGGTCCTGCTGTACAAGCTACAAGAATACAAACATGTAGGGTCACATATAAGAAGTACATGCAGTTGGAGCTGGAGAATTGTCCAGGTCTTGAAGTTGCGGAAGGACAAGTGACATCGCTGATCATAAGAAATTCTGAAATAGTCGGAGTTAAACTCTCGGATTATAGTGAAATTTATGCCAGAACATTTATCTTAACTGCCGGCACTTTTTTAGGTGGCAAAATACATATCGGTCAAAAATCATTTTCTGCCGGTCGCGTTGGTGATGAATCATCTAGCGAGTTGGAGGCTTTTTTTTCAAATAATGGGTTCATGCTTGGTCGACTTAAGACTGGTACACCACCAAGGATATTGAGAAAATCCATAGACTTTAGTGCACTAGATAGTCAGNATAGTGATGATGATGCGCCACGCTTATCTTTTTTATACGATCACTATGAGATGAAACCGAATTATCTTAAAAATATCCCATGTTATATCACTCATACAAATCCTCATACACATCAGATAATTAACGACTCAAAAGATCTATCGCCAATGTACACGGGTGTAATAAAGAGCAAAGGACCAAGGTATTGCCCGTCAATAGAGGACAAGATTGTAAGGTTTTCTGAGAAAANTAGNCANCAAATTTTTCTTGAACCAGAATCCATTAAAAATGAATTNATATACCCTAACGGAATTTCNACNTCTCTNCCTGAAGATAAACAGCTACTTTTTTTACAAACAATNAAAGGTCTAGAAAACTGCGAGATAGTACAGCCNGGTTATGCGGTAGAATACAGTTATTTTGATCCTCGTTGTTTNCATTCAACATTATCAACGAAAGCTTACCCCAATCTTTTNTTTGCAGGNCAGATTAATGGTACTACAGGATACGAGGAAGCAGCATCTCAGGGATTNCTNGCTGGTNTAAATGCTGCTNTATTTACNTCTGATANGGAATTGTGGGTTCCAAATAGAGAAGATTCTTATTTAGGGGTNATGGTAGANGATTTAGTNANTCATGGNGTCACTGAGCCNTATCGTATGTTTACTAGTAGAGCTGANTATAGATTAAGGTTACGTGAGGATAACGCAGACTTAAGATTAACCNCAAAAGGGTTTGAGCTNGGCGTTGTATCTCAAAAAAGATTAAGNTTGTGTGAGCAAAAAGANAGAATGATGAANGAGGAAGAGAAAAAACTTTCNGATATTAAAATTAATCAAAATTCACAATCTAGNATTTCTTTGAAAAAAGATTTTGCTCTAGATATTAAAAATCAAATTTCATTGAAATCGTTGCTTAGAGTTAATCCAATAACATACAAAGACATTATGAAACTCCAAGAATTNAACTATTCTCCTAANNTAAAAATTGGAGATCTTGTTGCTATCAAAGAGAGGTACAGNGGCTATATAGACATAGAAAATGANGAAGTGATTAAAACTCAAAAGAATAACAATACACCTATTCCAGNCGATTTAGTNTTCTCAGAAGTTAAGGGCCTNTCCAATGANGCAATAGAAAAACTNTCTCTTATCAGNCCCGNGANTTTAGGCCAGGCATCTAGGATACCAGGCATAACGCCAGCTGTTATTTCATTGCTTAGANTTTATCTAAAAAAACACGCAGCTTAANAATCACTTTTNTACGTTATGCTACAATCAAAATATTAGTAGGACCATTTATGTTTGATCTAAGAAAAGATGTAGAAAAGATTTTNNGCGACAGNAATCTCGTATTTGATGACACTCAANTGATGAAAAGCATAAAATTTACAGAAGTACTATTTGATTGGCANTCTAAAAAAAATCTAATATCCACACAAAANCCTCAGCATTTTTTNAAAAGNGATTTNTATGATTCCATAATGTTNTCAAAGTTTTTAAAAGGTGGAGTAAACATTGATGTTGGAACAGGNGCCGGAATACCTGGGTTAATATTATCTATCTTAAATCCTGACGACCANTTTATATTAATTGATAGAAGAGAATACNCNNTTAGATTCCTTGAGCACATTAGGCTTANTCTNGATTTAGGTAACATAGAGATTATTAAGTCAGATGCAAAAGATATTCCTGTTGNNATGCAGCCANAGACNGTAATTTTCAAAAATTTCAGNAATAAGAAAATATCAGGNNTATCATTTNAAAAGAAAATGATCCATATAAATAAACTTNTAAAATCCAGAATNCGCACAAAGTTCACTATACTTGTTNTAACNGGNTCTGTTGCGTTNGATATTCCAAAATCTATTTACTTTANAGATTCAGATTCTGTAGACTGTAAAGTACATGAGCTGCCNTCACCATTTTTTGATGTCGGNAANTACGTATTGGAGATGAGTTNAATGGCCGAAATTATTTCTATAGTTAACCAGAAAGGAGGNGTAGGTAAGACAACTACCTGCATTAATCTGTCGGCTGCTTTGTCTACAACCAAAAGGAAAATTCTTTTGGCTGATCTTGATCCTCAATCAAATGCTACCAAAGGGTGTGGGATTTCTCTAGTTGAAAGTGACTATTCCATTAATGATCTTTTATTAGACAGGTGTACTTTTAATCAAGCTGTGCATCATGCAGAAACTCTGAACTTTGATATTTTACCTGCAACCCCTCATCTTACAGAATCCGAGGTTTTGCTTTTATCATCTCAAGATAAAGAGTACACGCTTAAAAACGTTTTTGAGAAAAGCACTGAGTCATATGATTACATTATTATTGATTGCCCACCATCCCTTAATATATTGACGGTCAATGCATTGACATCATGTACTGGTGTAGTGATACCTGTGCAATGTGAATACTTTGCATTACAGGGACTTAGTGAATTAGTAAGTACTATAGAGACAATCAGAGGATCATCAAACGAGAATATCTCAGTCAAGGGAATAATTAGAACCATGTATGACTCTAGAAATAACCTCTCCAATGATGTGAGTGATCAACTTATAAAATATTTCAAAGATAAACTTTTTAAAACAAAAATACCAAGAAACATTGCGCTTGCAGAAGCACCAAGTCATGGGGTTCCTGTTGTATCATATGAGCCTAACTCAAAGGGCTCTTTAGCTTATTTATCTTTGGCTGGTGAAATCATCAAACAAGAGATTTAACAACTATACATGTGGCATTCTCTAGGATATATTTATAAGTATGACTAAAAGAAAAGCTCTAGGTTCAGGTCTCGAAGCTCTACTTAGCGACAAACCTAAAATAAATGTTGTCCAGTCGGATACGGCTTCAAAGTCATCAGATAAAATCGTTCAGAAAATACCAATAGATAAAATCTCTAGAAACACAAGTCAGCCTCGAAAGTTGTTTTTTGATGATAGTTTACAATCTATGGCGAATACCATCAAAGAGCATGGTCAGTTTACGCCTATTTTAGTAAGAGAGGTTAGTACAGGCTACGAGCTAATTGCTGGAGAGAGACGTTGGCGAGCGATGCAGTCCTTAAAGCGTGACTATATTGATGCAATTATAATGGAGGCTTCTAACAAAGATTCTGCGCTTATAGCAATTGTTGAAAATGTTCAAAGAGAGCAATTAAATGCTATAGAAGAGGCAGAGGCTTTTCTAAAATTAACAACTGTTCATTCAATGACACATGAGGAAATTTCAAAATATACCGGTAAATCAAGATCACACGTTTCTAATATTCTCAGATTAAATGATCTCAGTGATTATGTAAGGACTAAGCTTCTAAATAGCGAGATTGATATGGGACATGCACGTGCAGTACTTAGCTTAGATCCTTCAGCACAAGTCTCAACTATTAAACAGGTGATACTTAAAAAACTCTCTGTCAGAGCTCTAGAGGAAATCGTCCGAAAATTTGGCCAAAATAGTCCTAAAACCCAGGATAATAAAAAACCTCAAGACACAATCATCCTTGAAAAAGAATTGTCTGAGAAGTTATGTGCTGATGTAAATATTAGGCATAACAAAGGAAAAGGTAAAATTGAAATCAAATATCAGAGCCTTGAGCAACTTCAAGGGATAATTAAAAAAATAAAATAGATCATTTGGTCTAGATAATTGAACTAATCGTAATACTCATCTATACTACCATTAGCCATAGGTAAGTGGTTTGCTCAATGGTGAAGATCAAAAGTGCTAAGAGTAATTATATACCAAAGCCTAATAACGATTGTTGTAGCGATTGTTTTTTTGGATTTTGGTTCAGATAAAATATGGTCTTCATTATTCGGAGGCATAATCGCGATAGTGAATACACTATTGTTGGCTAGTTCCATAAACAGGGCTGGCATAGCTGCTTCAGAGCAACAAACTGCAAAAGGCGCGATTACACTAGTTAAAGGTGTACTGACAAGGTTAGCGCTAGTTTTGTTAGGTTTTTATATAGGGATTGTATACCTTGAACTTATTGCATTAGAGATTTTAGTAGCATTTGCTCTGGCGCAAACAGGTTACGTCTTCTATAAGACAAAGAACATTTATTAGTATATAAGAGGTGTTATGACACAAGGGCCAGCTACAGATAATCCGGTGCAATATATTTCTCACCACCTCCAGCCTTTACAGGTTGGTTCTGGGTTTTGGCAGATTAATTTAGACACTATTTTCTTTAGTGCATTAATTGCTGTTATAGTCATGGTATTATCTTATCGAGTTGGCAAAAGTGTTACTGCAGGTGCCCCTAGTGGAATGCAAAATGTNCTTGAGACATTGATAGATTTTGTTAATGATTTAGTTAAAGAGGCATTTCCTAAACCAAATAAAATCGTTGGCCCGCTAGGATTAACTATTTTTCTCTGGGTTTTTCTAATGAATGCAATGGATCTAATTCCAGTTGATTTATTACCAAAGGCTGCAGATCTTATGGGTATTCATTATTTAAAAGTTGTGCCAACAACTGATCCACACACTACGTTTGCAATGTCTTTAATGATTTTTGCACTCTGCATTTATTATAATATTAAAATTAAAGGGGGGTTTGGCTATTTTAAATCTTTTCTGGTACACCCGTTTGGTATTTGGCTAGCTCCGATTAATTTTATTCTCACAATGGTAGAGGAACTAGCTAAGCCATTAAGCTTAGCGTTGAGGTTATTTGGAAATATGTTCACTGGGGAATTAGTTTTCTTATTGATAGCGCTGCTCCCTTGGTACATAATTCCTATACCTGGAAGTTTGTGGGCAATATTCCACATTTTAGTAATTACATTGCAGGCTTTCATATTTATGGTCTTAACTATAATGTATGTAAGTTTGGCATCAGAAGAATCACATTAACAATAAGAGGTAAAAAATGGAAACAACATTATCACCAGACATGATTACGCAGATATATTCATCTACAAGTTTAGGTGTGTCTATTATGCTTGCAGCAGCTGGCCTAGGGTCCGCATTAGGATGGGGTCTTATCTGTATGAAGTACATTGAGGGTATTGCGAGACAACCAGAAATGTTGCCTGCACTTAGAATTCAAATGTTCATTACTGCGGGTCTTATGGAGTCATTTCCATTCATCGTCCTAGCTTTTGCGATGTTCTTTGTGTTTGCAAACCCATTCATAGGTGCTGCTAAAGCTGCTTTAGGCGCATAATTACTAAGAGGTAAGTAGATGAACGTTACAGCAACACTTTTTGGTCAAATGCTAACATTTATAGTATTTGTTTGGTTTATTAAAGCTTATTTATGGGAACCGCTTACAAAAGCAATGGAGGATAGAACAAATAAAATAGCAGAGGGATTAGCAGCGGCTGAACAAGGACAACAGAAAATAGAACAAGCTAAAATAGAGTTTTCGACAAGAATAGATGAAGCAAAAACAAAAGCATCTACAATTATAGGTGATGCAGAACAAAAATCTAAATTAATTGTCGAAGAAGCAAGAAATACAGCTAAAGATGAAGCTGCAAAGATTGCTAAGTCATCCGCACAACAAATTGAACAAGAGATAAATACGGCACGTGAAAAACTTAAAGCTGACATCGCTGAATTATCTATAGCATGTGCAGAACGTGTGCTTGAAAATGAAGTTGATAAAAGTAAACACGATAAAATCATAAACGAGATTATAGGAAAATGACAGAAAGCATAACATATGCAAGACCATACGCAGAAGCTGCTTATAAAATAGCTCTTCAAGACAAATCAATATCGTCATGGTCAGAAAATCTTAAGTCTTTAGCTATAATGGTGAACGATAACCAAGTTAAAGCAATTTTAGCTAGTCCAAAGGTTAATGATGCAGATAAGTTAGAATTACTTTCAAGCGCACTTAAGGATAAAAAAAACACATCAGTGTCGAAATTCCTTGAGATTCTAATAGAAAATAAGAAAATATATCATGTCGATAAGATAGAGAACATGTTTAATGAAATGATCCTCGCTGATGATAATGTGTTTACTGCCACTATTGAAACTGCTTACAAATTAACATCTGATCAGAAAGACAAGTTGAAGATTAAACTTGAAAAACAATATGATAAACAAATAAAAATTGANGAAATATTAAATAAACANCTTATTGCTGGCATAAAAATTCATGTCAACAATCAGGTTATTGATCATAGTATNAAATTNAAAATTGATTCTATGAGAGAGCAAATAATTGACAATAGGTGACAACATGACAATAAATCCAACAGAAATTAGTGACATAATCAAAGATAAAATTAAGAAACTTGATATAGANGCTCAATCNCATAATGAAGGCACNGTAGTTTCATTAACGGATGGTATAGCAAGAATTTACGGGATCACTGAAGCTCTNCANGGTGAAATGTTNGAATTTCCAAANAATATCTACGGACTGGCNCTTAATTTAGAGAGAGATTCTGTTGGAGCCGTNATATTNGGTGATTATAAATCNATATCTGAGGGTGATGTTGTNAAGTGTACGGGTAAAATTCTTGAAGTCCCTGTTGGCGACGAGTTACTNGGNAGAGTAGTNAATTCANTAGGNGAACCNATNGATAATGCNGGCCCAATTACATCTAAAATNTCNTCACCAATTGANAAAATTGCCCCTGGNGTAATNGAGAGAAAATCTGTAGACCAACCTGTTCAGACAGGATTAAAGTCCATTGANTCTATGGTTCCCATAGGACGTGGACAACGNGAGCTTATTATTGGTGACAGACAGACTGGTAAGACTGCTGTGGCAGTNGANGCTATTATTAATCAAAAGGACACTGGCGTAAAATGTATCTACGTNGCAATCGGTCAAAAAGCNTCATCGATAGCTGCTGTAGTAAGAAAGCTTGAAGAACATGATGCCTTAAAACANACAGTGATCGTGGCAGCATCTGCNGCTGANTCTGCAGCTATGCAGTATATTGCACCATACTCAGGATGTGCCATGGGTGAATNTTTCCGGGACTCTGGNCAGGATGCACTTATTGTTTATGATGATCTTACAAAACAAGCTTGGGCTTATCGTCAAGTTTCATTACTTTTNAAAAGACCTCCAGGAAGAGAAGCATACCCTGGAGATGTTTTCTATCTNCANTCTAGGTTGCTTGAGAGATCTGCTAGAATAAATGAGGANGCTGTCTCTGATTTAACANATGGTNAANTNAAAGNCAAAACTGGATCTCTTACTGCTTTACCTATNATTGAAACACANGCTGGAGATGTATCTGCATTCGTTCCAACAAATGTTATTTCGATTACAGACGGACAAATCTTTTTAGAGACAGATCTATTTAATGCAGGAATAAGGCCTGCGATTAATGCTGGTCTNTCAGTCTCTCGTGTAGGNGGGGCTGCTCAAACAAAAATTATTAAAAAGNTAGGTGGAGGTGTNCGGTTAGCTCTAGCACAATATCGTGAATTAGCCGCTTTTTCTCAATTTGCNTCAGACTTAGACGATGCAACACGAAAACAACTTGAAAGAGGTAAAAGAGTAACTGAGCTTATGAAGCAATCACAATATTCTCCATTATCAGTTGCNGATATGGCGATTTCATTATNTGCAGCTAACGAGGGTTATNTAGATGAAGTTNATATAGAAAAAATCATNGCTTATGAAAAATCTTTGCACGACTATGCAAATTCAAAACACTCTNCNTTGATGAATGAGATAAATGANAAGTTAGACTATAATGATGAAATTGCGGGAAAGCTNAAAGNNGTANTAGATGAATTTAAAGAGCAAGGAGTTTTTTAATGGCTAGTAGTCAGGAAATNAGAACGCAGATAGCNAGNATTCANAATACNCAGAAAATAACNAAAGCAATGGAGATGGTTGCTGCAAGTAAAATGAAAAAAGCACAGGATCAGATGATCAAAGCTAGGCCATATGCAGANAAGATAAATAATGTTATTTCACATCTTGCNCATGCACACCCNGAGTACGAATCTGATTTTCTCCAGACCAGAGANATTAATAAGAGAGCTTACATAATTGTATCNTCNGACAGGGGTCTNTGTGGAGGTCTNAATAATAATCTATTTAAAAAAGTACTCGATATGGTTTCNGTTGACAAAAATAATTCTATTCANCCAGCCTTTGCTCTTATTGGAAATAANTCAACTGCNTTTTTCCAGCGAGTAGGTGGTGATGTNATNGCAAAAACATCACAGCTNGGTGATAANCCGAAGATTGANCAGGTGCTTGGACTNATAAAAAGCACTATTGATAAGTATTTAAGTGGNGAGGTAGANGAGCTATATATAGTTTACAATAAATTTATCAATACCGTCAGCCAAGAACCGATGATAGAAAAAATTNTACCTATTAGTGTAGAAGCAAAAAATGAGGACTATGATTTTTTCTGGGATTATCTTTATGAGCCAGATGCAAAAGAGGTTTTAGAATCTCTATTTACAAGATANATAGAATCATTAATNTATCGTGCCATTGTTGAAAACCTTGCCTGTGAACAGGCNTCTAGAATGGTNGCTATGAAAGCTGCGTCTGATAATGCGAAAGANCTTATCGCTGAGTTACAGCTTATTTATAATAAAAACAGACAAGCAGCAATCACACAAGAAATNTCAGAAATTATATCAGGAGCATCAGCCCTCTAGGCTAGGAGATTAAAATGGAANCAGGAANAGTAGTAGAAATAATAGGCGCAGTAATTGATGTTAAATTTCAAAGAGACTCGATGCCAAAANTNTTTGANGCACTTATGGTGGAAGAAAATAACCTNACGCTTGAAGTACAACAACAAATCGGAGATGGCATAGTNAGAACTATCGCNATGGGATCNACAGATGGTCTNAAAAGAGGATTAAAAGTTAATAATACAGGGGCACCNATAAATGTACCTGTGGGCGAGAAAACTCTTGGANGNATAATGAANGTATTGGGTGAGCCAGTCGATAATGCGGGTGATATTAAATCAGAGCAAACTATGCCTATTCATCGTGCAGCGCCAACTTTTGCTGAGCAAGCATCGGAAATAGAAATTTTAGAGACAGGNATTAAGGTAGTTGATTTAATATGTCCATTTGCAAAAGGAAGTAAAGTCGGTCTGTTTGGTGGTGCCGGNGTAGGAAAAACAGTGATNCTAATGGAGCTNATNAGAAATATTGCGGCTGAGCATAGTGGGTTTTCTGTATTNGCNGGTGTCGGNGAGAGAACAAGAGAAGGAAACGATTTCTATCATGAAATGACCGATGCAAAAGTTATTGATAAAGTTGCATTAGTCTATGGACAAATGAATGAGCCTCCNGGAAANAGACTTAGAGTAGCTTTAACTGGGTTGACAATGGCAGAGCANTTTAGAGACCAGGGAAGTGANACACTTCTCTTTGTCGATAACATTTATCGATATACACTAGCTGGTACTGAGGTATCTGCNTTATTAGGTAGAATGCCATCAGCTGTAGGNTATCAACCAACACTTGCAGAGGAGATGGGTGTTCTTCAAGAGCGTATTACATCCACGAAAAGCGGTTCTATTACTTCTATTCAAGCTGTCTATGTCCCAGCTGATGACTTAACNGATCCTAGTCCCGCCACTACTTTTGCTCACTTAGANGCAACCGTTGTATTATCAAGAAATATCGCAGAATTGGGTATNTACCCAGCTGTNGANCCACTNGACTCNACAAGTAGACAATTAGATCCATTAATCATAGGCCAGGAACANTATGACACTACNAGAGCTGTTCAGGGAGTTTTACAGAANTATAAGGAGTTGAAAGANATCATAGCGATTCTTGGTATGGATGAGCTNTCTGAGGATGATAAACTCGCTGTTAATAGAGCACGTAAAATACAGAGATACTTATCACAACCTTTTTANGTTGCTGAGACATTTACAGGAACCCCTGGTAAGTATACTTCACTTAAAGATACCATTNCTGGTTTCCAAGCNATAGTNAACGGAGATATGGATCATCTTCCAGAGCAAGCATTTTATATGATTGGAGAAATTTCAGAAGCTGAGAAAAAGGCAGAAGAAGTTAAGTAATGANTAATAAGATTAAATTAGAAATAGTTAGTGCTGAAGAAGAGCTATTTTCAAAGGAAGTAGAAATGATNTATGCTCCTGCAGAAATGGGNGAGGTGGGNATCTCGCCCAAACATACACCATTAATAACNAAGCTAAAACCTGGNGACGTAAGGGCGCAAATTAGTAAGGATGAAATAGAGACCTTTTTCGTGAGTGGTGGTATATTGGAAGTACAACCAAATGAGGTAACTATATTGTCCGATACTGCTNTGAGAGGTGAAGATTTAGATGAAGAACGTGCTTTAGAAGCAGAGCGTNTAGCAGAAGAAGCAATGAAAAATAGCAGTGNNGATATAGATACTGCTAAAGCAAAATCAGAATTATTACAAGCAGCCGCACAATTNAGACTTATTAANAAACTNAAAAGTAAAGNAAAGAAATAACGGGGTAGCTGTATGTTTACAACAATTATTCTTGGTGCTGGAAAAAGCACNAGAATGAAAGCTGATAAATCAAAACTTCTCTTTGACATCGCCGGAAAGCCTATAATCNCACANATCATAGATGCNGTTNGGAGAGCTAATTGTAAAGAAATTATNTGTGTGGTTAATAAAGATTCAAAGGAGTTNNTATCTTTGCTCAAAGANAATAAGGTTAATGTAGCTTTTCANAAGAATTCCAATGGAACAGCTGGAGCAGCGGAAGCTGGNTCAAAAATAGCNTCNAGCAAAAACTCAAAATTTTTAATTCTCTGCGGTGACGCACCATTCATCTCAGAATCGTCAATAAAAAAAATGATAACNAAGATTTCGAAAGCTGACGCTTGTGTAGGCACAGTGGAGCTTGANAAACCAAGAGGCTATGGNAGNATANTACGTAAAAATAATAAAATTTCCGAAATNGTAGAGGAACGTGACACTANTGTNGAACAACGCTTNATNAGAGAAGTTAATACAGGTGTAATNTCTATNAGAAAATCAATTTTTACAAAATTCATCACNCAAATTAAGAANAACAATGCCAAAANAGAATANTATTTAACAGATATTATTAAAATATTAATTAACAAGTCATACAATGTGAATACATATAAATTCANCGANGAGTTAGANGTTACTGGTGTGAATTCTAAAGTTGATTTAGTNAATCTGGAGCGAAAATACTTATTAAAAAAAGCAGAAAAACTTTTAGAATCAGGGACGCTAGTTCGTGATCCAACAAAAACTGANATTAGAGGTGAACTGAGGGTNAAAAAAAATGTCGAAATTGATATNAACTGTGTTTTTGAGGATCAAGTGACAATAGGTCAAAATACTAGAATTGGGCANAACTGTTATTTTAATAGATGCAATATTGGTAGTAATGTTCATATAAAACCAAACACTATTATATTTGGATCATCTATNGGTGACAATTGTATTGTTGGCCCTTATGCANGGATTAGACCTGGTACTAAACTTAAAAATGATGTGCAGGTAGGTAANTTTGTTGAGGTAAAGAANTCTGTTATTGGCGANGGAACCAAGATAAATCATNTAAGTTATATTGGAGATGCTAAATTAGGGTCTGACATTAATATCGGNGCAGGTACTATTACTTGTAATTATGATGGTCAAAAAAAACACATAACGTCTATCGAAAGNGATTCATTTATAGGNTCAGGAACNAGACTNGTGGCACCTGTAAAAGTGGCTAAGGGTTCATATATAGCCGCAGGGTCTACNGTAACGAAAGATACACCAGGNGGTGGTAGNCTTACAATNGCAAGGAGCAAGCAAGTTTCNATACCGAAGTGGAGAACAAGACAGGTAAAAGGTAAAAAGTAATGTGCGGTATCTTCGGAGCAGTATCATCNTCACAAATTCAAAAAACTCTCTTAAGTGGCCTCTCTAAATTAGAATATCGAGGTTATGATTCTGCTGGGATATCTCTTTTAACTTCAAACAAGAAAATAAAAAGAATCAGATGCACAGGNAAGGTAAAGAATCTAAAGAATATACTCAATAAATCTAGGACATCAGGTATTTGTGGGATCGCTCACACACGTTGGGCAACACATGGGAAACCTATACTAAAGAATTCACATCCTCATAATTCATCAAAAGTTTCTATAGTTCATAATGGGATAATTGAAAACTTTGATGAACTTAAAACTTTTTTAAAAAAGAAGAAATATCAGTTCAAGTCAGATACTGACTCTGAGGTTATAGCTCACCTTCTCTCTTATTATTGCGAAACTACAGATGATGCAATAACCGCAATGAAAGCTGTCATAAAAAAATTAGTTGGGTCTTTTGCAATTGCTGCAATTTGTGAAAAATGGCCAAACAAACTTTTTGCTGCGTGTAATGGAAGCCCATTATTAGTAGGAACAAAAAAAGGCAGTAATTTCATTTCATCTGATATACATGCTTTATCAGAGAGTACTAAGAAATATGTGCCCTTATCTGATAATGAGATTGTTGAGATGAGTAGTGACAGTTATCAAATCTATAATTTTAGTGGGAAAAAGATCTCTAGAAGAGAGATTAGTAAAAAGAAACAAACACAGGTTATTAGTAAAAATGGTTATAAACACTTTATGCAGAAAGAAATATATGAGCAGTACGATATAATTAACAGAGCAATTAAGCATCAAATTGGTAGTAAAGGGCTCCTACCGAATATATTTGGGCCTAATTCTGATAAACTCCTACTTAAGACAAAACACATTCATTTTGTAGCATGTGGCACAAGCTACAATGCTGCGTTGATAGCTAAATACTGGATTGAAGAAATAACAGATATTGTTTGCACTGCAGAAATTGCGAGTGAGTATCGTTATAGAACGGTTAATGTCCCATCTGGAACCCTTTTTGTTGCTATAAGTCAATCTGGAGAAACAGCAGATACCATTTATTCGCTAAAAAAAGCAAAAAATAGAGGATATGATTCAATACTATCAATTTGTAATGTTCCAGAAAGCTCGATAACAAGGTTATCTGACTTAGTATATCTTACTCATGCAGGTCCTGAAATAAGTGTTGCATCGACAAAAGCATTTACCTCGCAGTTAATAGCACTTTTATTCATGACTATGGTGCTATCCAGAAGTTCGAAAAATAAATCAGTGGAGAAAAATATTCTAAAGCAGATAAAAGCACTTCCCGGGATCGTTAAGAAAACTTTCTTGCTTGAAAAAGAGATTAAATCAATGGCAAAGAATTTTAAAACTAAACAACATACTTTGTTTTTAGGAAGAGGAGTGTTATTTCCAATAGCTCTTGAGGCAGCACTTAAACTCAAGGAAATAACATATATACATGCTGAGGGTTATGCGGCAGGAGAACTTAAACATGGACCATTGGCACTGGTTGATAAAAATCTCCCTGTAATAGGGCTTATGCCGGATAATAACCTGGTTAACCAAGTCCTATCTAATTTAGCAGAAGTGAAGGCACGTCAAGGGTTGGTTTATATTTTTACTAACAAGAAACTTTCAAAAACAAGAGCAGAAAAAGCGAAAGTTATAAAAATGCCTTCTTGCGGACATTTTGTATCAGCATTGGTTTATGTCATTCCAATGCAACTTCTCTCTTATTATGTTGCGATCGAAAAGAAAACAAATATAGATCAACCACGTAATCTTGCAAAGTCAGTTACAGTGGAGTAGTTAACTCTGAACAGGGTGGTCACCTGACAATAAGTTTTTAGGTGTGTGACGCAACATAAAGTTTTCCACAGTTAAATTTTGCAAACTATATGTGAACGAGTTGACATGTATTTTTTTCTAGATTTTCTATGGATTTATGTTCTGTCAACAGATTGTCATGAAATATAACAAAACAAGGAAAACCCAAAACGACATACTTATGCCAACTTATCGTGATATGAAATCTATGCATATATATTTATTAGATAATAGCAATAAAATTTTATATAATTACAAAACATGAAAGTAATATCTTTGTTTTGTGGTTGCGGTGGTATGGACTTAGGACTTGTAAAAGCAGGTCATAAGATAGTTTGGGCAAATGATAATGACAAAGATTCTATAGACACTTATGCTAACTATTTTAGTAAGAAATTCAATTATAATAAAAAACATATTATCTGCGACTCTATATATAATATAGATACAAAAGATATTCCTAATGCTGATATTGTCGTTGGAGGATTTCCTTGTCAGGGATTCTCTATTGCTAACTTGTATAGAGTTAATCAGAGAGATAGCGAAAAAAACAATAATAGTCTCTACAAAGAGTTACTTAGAATCGTGAGCACAAAGAAACCTAAATATTTTTTGGGAGAAAATGTTAAAGGAATTCTTTCATTAGGAGGATATGCCAATGATGTTGATAAAAAGAATAAAGAAGGGAGAGTTATTAAACAAATATTAAAGGATATGAGGTCTATTGGATACAATGTAAAATGGAAACTTCTTAATGCTTCAAGTTATGGTGTACCTCAAAATAGACAAAGAGTAATATTTTTTGGAATAAGAAAAGATTTAGGGAATGTTGATCTCTTTACTTATCCCTTGCCTACTCATTCAGTCAAAGATGATTTATATTTAGAAAAGACGCCTGTTATCTGGGATGCTATTGGAGATTTAGAAAAAGTAAAGTTAAATAGTAATAATATATACAATCATGTTTGCACTCAGCATAAAGTTAAAATAAATGGTTACATAGGAAATAGAAAAACACTCAAAGACAAACCTTCCCCAACAATTGTTGG
>PBHH01000013.1 GCA_002720195.1 Gammaproteobacteria bacterium | reverse complement strand
AATATATCATAGATTTAAAGGTTATCAGTTATTTGTTACAATGATTTCTATGCCACTGTGGTGAAATTGGTAGACACGAGGGACTCAAAATCCCTTTCTCGCAAGAGAGTATCGGTTCGAGTCCGATCAGTGGTATTTGGAAATACAGATGATAAAAAATATACTGGATAATTTAAAAAAACAAGGGATTGAAATAGATTTAACTCAATCACGTTTACTAAAAACAATGTTAGATACTATATCTATTGACAAGTCTTTAACTACTAATAGACTAAAAAATAATAAACTAACTAAAAAAAGTTTTTATGTATGGGGTGATGTAGGAAGAGGCAAGACATTAGTAATAAGATCTTTTTTAGATATAGTTAAAGAAGAAAAAGCTGTCTTTCACTATATTGACTTCATGCAAACTATACAAAATAAATTGTACTCACTCTCTGGTAAAAAAAATCCTCTAGACAATATAGCTAAATCATTAAGCAAAAAATTCAAGATAATTTTTATTGATGAGTTTCAAGTTGAAGACGTGGCTGATGCAATGATTGTGGGTAAATTATTAGATAATCTAAATCACTTAGGTGTTGTCATATATTTGACATCCAACGCTCATCCAAATGATTTATATAAAAATGGTCTTCAAAGAAAAAAGTTTATAGATGATATGACCAATATAGTGCGATCATTTAATATTTATGAATTAAATGGTGATATTGATTATCGAGCAAGAAATATCGTAAATGAAGATAAAGATAAATCTAAACAGATATATACAGATAAGGGAATCAAGCTTGTCATAGATAAAAACTTTTTCAATAAAGATTATGACAAAAAAAGATTTATTATAAATTCCAGAGAATTTAGTTGTAAAGCTTATTCAAAAGATTTTATATGGCTATCGTTTAATACTTTTTTTAGTGAGCCTAATGGCCCAGACGACTATATTGAGTTATCAAAAAATATGGAATGGATATTCTTAAATGATTTTAAAACCTGTGATGATGAGTCTGCAGACATTATAAGAAGATTTATATCATTCATCGATATATGTTATAGAGATAAGACAAAAATTAAATTTTTCTTCGATAAGTGTCAATATCAAAACTTGTATACTGGTGAAAAACTCGAAGAATTATGGAATAGATGTAACAGTAGATTATCTGAAATGCAAGCACCCGAGTACTTATCATAAATTATCCTAGAAAATACTTTTTCGAATATTACTGGACTGGTATCACAAAGTTAGGGCTATATGTTCTATGTTTATCAGTGATTGCATCGGTTATACCAAGATCAAAGAATAAGACACTTGCCCCTAATTTTGCACCTTCCATTTCACTTGGAATGCTTCCAAACGCTTCTTTACCCGCTTCTGTTTTACAATCAAATCGTAGTGGATCGTCAGATCTTCTAATCATGTGAGTTCCAGGTACAGTTAAATCTAAGTTTACTCTCTTATTTGAAACTTTACATCTTCCAGAACTACCATCGCTAAATGATAATGTCACTGGGACATTGGCATCATTAACTATTGTTGCACATGAGGATAATAGGAAAGCGACTAATATTATTGAACTTAATTTCTTCATATTTTAGAAAATAACATACAATGTGATTAATGTATATACCATTATAAATTAGACGTAATTTACATTGAGTATTTGCAGGTCTTGCAGTGACTCACTTTTTAAAATCAGCCGCTTCTTCAGAACCTTTAGTTGCTGAACCTTTACTATAACTATGAGCTCCTGTACCAGCTAAATTACCATCAGAAACAATAAGATATTCATCTCTGATTACCTTACCATCAAAAAAACACTCTAAAATTTCTCTTACACCATCAGCATATCTTGTCTGAGCAGATAATGAGGTCCCAGAAGTATGAGGTGTCATACCTTGATGAGGCATACTCCGCCAAATATGATTATTAGGTGCAGGCTGAGGAAACCAAACATCACCAGCATAACCCGAAAGTTGGCCAATTGACAACGCCTCTGCAATAGCCTCTCTATTGCATATCTTTCCTCTAGCAGTATTTATAATATATGCTCCTCTTTTCATCTTACTGATTAATTCTTTATCAAAAAGGTTTTCAGTCTCGGGATGAAGTGGGCAGTTTATTGTCACCACATCACAAACTTTCACCATAGATTCAACCGAGTCGTGAAATGTCAGATGTAACTCAGTTTCAATAGAGTCTGGGAGTTTATGTCTATCAAAATAGTGGAGGTTAACATCAAATGGTTTAAGTTTCCTCAAAGCGTCTAAGCCAATCCTTCCTGCCGCAACAGTACCAATATGCATGCCTTCAACGTCATAACTCCTTTTCACCGCATCGGCTATATCCCAACCTCCAGCCTTAACAATACTATATTGTGTATGATAATCTCTCACCATAGATAGAATCATCATAACAATATGCTCAGCCACTGAACGTGAGTTACAGTAAGTAACCTCTACTACATCTATTTTATTATCCATTGCGGCTTGTAAGTCCACATGATCTGAACCAATACCTGCGGTGATAGCTAACTTTAGTTTAGGTGCTTTATCAATTTTCTCTTTGGTTAAATAATATGGAAAAAAAGGTTGTGATATGACAATATCAGCATCAACTAAATGTTTATCAGCTTCACATCCTTCTCCATCTTTATCTGAAGTTACAAAAAATTCATGGCCATTATCTTCTAGAAACTTTCTTAACCCTAATTCTCCTGATACGCAACCTAGTAGTTCACCTGGATTAAAGTCTCTTCCTTTGGGAGATGGTAGTGTCATGCCATCTGGATATTTATCTATTTTTGGAAGTTCATTTAATGGATAAGATTTAGGCATCCCATCTTTTGGATCATCATATAGTATACAAAGTACTTTCATGTTAACTCCTTTCAAAAATCATTTTTTAAGTCTATGTTTGATAATGACTTTTCAACATCTACTATATATTTATAACAACATTTAGTTTTCTTAACAACAAGTGCAAAATAGATGATATTATATGTTTCATGGAAAAATTTATAGCATATGGGATAGGAAATGCTTTGCTGGATTATGAGTATTTAGTTGATGAGGATCTTCTAGAAAAGCTGGAGCTTCAAAAGGGTACGATGTTATTGAATGAATTTGATAAGCATACATCTATTCATACATCACTTAAAAAAAACCTTAAATCTCAAAAAATTATGTCTGGTGGCTCTGTAGCTAATTCAATCTATGCTATGGCGAAATTTGGAGACAATGTTTGCTTTTCTGGAAAAGTTTCGAATGATGTTACAGGAAATAAGTTTGTTAAAAGTATTGAAGATTCCGGTATTCACTCTGATGCAAAAAAAATTGATTCTGGTAGTAGTGGAGAGTGCCTGGTTCTAATAACACCAGATAATGAAAGAACGATGAATACCTATTTAGGTTCATCGAGCATGTTAGAACAAAAAGATATCTCCAAAGATTTAGTTTCTGACACAAAATACCTTCTTGTGGAAGGATACTTGGTAAGTAATGATAAAACTCTATCGGTGTGCAACCATGCCATTAAAACTTCGCATGAAACAGGGGGCAAAGTAGTAATTACATTATCTGATCCTAATATCGTTAAATTTTTTAGAAATAATATTCTTTCATTACTAGAAAAAAAAATAGAATTTATATTCTGTAATGAACAAGAAGCTTATAATTTTTCAGAAGTAAATGATCTGCAAAAATCGTTAGAATACCTTAAGAATTTCTCAGAAAAGGTTATTGTGACACTCGGGGCAAAAGGTGTTGTATATAGTGATGATAATGATACATATAAGATTAATGGAAATNAGGTNGATTCTAAAGATTTTACTGGCGCCGGNGATATGTTTCTTGGTGCTTTTATGCATTACTATACTGCCTCTGGGGATATANAGAAATCACTTGAATTNGCAAACACTTGTGCTGCTGAAATAATTAGGGTTTATGGCGCAAAATTCGATCAAGATAGCAAATATGAAAATTTACTTAACCAGTTTTAAAATACTATTTATTGTATTTAACGGGTCAAGTGAAGTAGTGATGGGTCTTCCGATTACTAAGTAATCGGATCCTAAGTTACATGCCTCTACTGGTGTATATGAATTATTATGATCTTGTTTATTTGATTCTAGGCGTATACCAGGCGTNACATNTAAAAATTTCTCTTCATTTATCCCNATAAGGTCAATATCACTNGGAGAACAGACTANACCATCTAAACCANATTNATATNCNTGNTTNCTNAGTTTTTTCACNAGNGNATNTCGCTTATCAAGCCCTATTTCACTNAAGNNATCATCTCCAAGGCTTGTNAANATNCTTACNCCNATNANNAGNGCTTTTTTATTNACTGAATCTCTTGCTCTAACTGCCTCTTCCATCATTTTTTTCCCNCCAAGTGCATGNATGTTCAACATCCACACTCCTAGCTCNAGAGCTTCTGCAGTTGCTTTATAAACTGTTGNAGGGATATCATGAAATTTGAGATCTAAAAAAATATCAAANCCATCAGACTGGAGTTCCCTAACTATNGTAGGCCCATACTTTGTAAATAATTGCTTACCNACTTTTAACTTGCANAGCTTAGGNTCAAGTTTACTNGTAATTTCATGTACTAATTTTCTTTCAGAATAGTCTAAAGCTATAATTATTTTACTATCTAGCATTTTTTGCTCCATCATCTATCATATCNAATGTAGTTTTTGGCGTAGATGAGCTCCAGTTATTACAACTCGGGCATAGCCAATTNAAAACATTTGATTTATATCCACAAGTTTTACATAAGAAAATAAAACCTTTATTAAAAATTTTTTTATAGCTATCTATCATATTATCTAGAGTTGATGTTTTTACGATATCTCCTGTATCTGAAAAAACAATAGTGCTGTTTATGATGAATTCCTCATAATCACTATTTCCTTTATATTTCTGAAGATACTTTTGTGCAGTATCCTCATCTTTTTCATAATATAGATAAATGTAGATATCAGGTATAAATTCAAGTGATTTATCATGAGATATTGCCAAGATAGTAGATTTTATGGAATCCTCATTTGATTCTTGTCTGCTGAGTGAGAGTATCTTGCTTACAATATATTTTGCAAATGATCTGTCTACATTTATCGCATTAGCGTAATAATTAACTGACATTTTCGAATCTCTATCTGAATAATATTTTGCTAACTGAAGGTATGCTCTTATAGATGATTCAGAAACTTTCAGAGCCTTCTTCGAGACAACAACTGCTTTCTCAATCTCAGAATTATTATAATGAGAAGACGAGATCTCGCACAAATACTGAGAGACAAGTAAGTCCTTATTATGATTATTTATCTCATCAGATTTTGACCTTCTCACGATTTCAATCGCTTTATCCCAATCTTTTGTCACTTCATACAATTTAACTAATTCCTCTGAACATGATAAAGCGTATGATGAATACTCAGATAGATTTTTGTATATTTTCTCGGACCTGTCATATAAACCAGCTGATTGAAAATCTTTGGCTAATTCATATAAAGCTTGATTTTTCAATTCTTGTTCTAAAGTTGGTCTTGAAAGAAGATTCTGATGAATTAAAATAGCCTTATCAAATTCTCCACGTTTTCTATAAAGACCTCCAAGAGCAAGATGTGTCTCTATTGTCGAGCTATCTACATCCATAAGTGCTGTAAATATTTTGAAAGCACGATCTTCCTGATTGTTCAAAAGAAAATTTAGTCCTCTATAATACTCTGCGTTGAAGACATTTTTAGTTACTTTTTTTTCTGGTTTATAGTAAATGTACGCAGCGATAATTATGATTATAATTAACGCACTGACAAAATAGATCATTAATGATCATCCCGTAGTGGGTTTTTTCTCATACTATGAATCTCATCCTCTTTAATCTTCATTGTCTTTTTGAGATTCATATTTTCATGCTTATGTTTAATGTAGGCAGATAAGAAGAATAATAAAGCAAGAAAAGATCCCAAAAGAAAACTTATGAACAAAAATAGTGGGATTGGTGCTTCATAACTTATAAAGTATAAATCAAGATTTATGAGCTCAGTATTTAGCATAGAGACAATGATTGATGTAGCAATAAAGGCGAGTGTTATAAAAAATATTATTAATCTAAACATATAATAATATTATATTATTCTATAAAGTTTAGAAAATGAAGGAATATGTTGTTAATTTTTGTTATTGACTCGTTTTTTCAATTCTAAGCTTGGTTTAAAATGAACACTAGTCCTTTTTTCTAATGCAACAAGTTCACCAGTTTTTGGATTCCTAGCAGTTCTCGAGTTATGATGGTGGAGTGAAAATGTTCCAAAACCTCTTATCTCAACTCTGTCACCTGAATAAAGTGATTTGGAAATGAAAGATATTATGGTCTTTACTGAGAATTCAATGTCTGATGATGAGTATGATTTAAGGTTATTACTAAGGCTAGCGACGATATCAGATTTGTTAATCATTGGGATTATTAACTCAGCTTTCTTCCTCGAGTTGTTTGATTCCTAAAGATACTCTCTCTCTATCTGAATCAACAGATAAAATTATGGATTCAACTTCGTCGCCTTTTTTAAACTTNCGTATAGCTTCCTCTTGGTCATCTGTTTTAGAAATATCTGTAATGTGAATAAGACCGTCAATTCCTCCGTCTAAACCGACAAATATTCCAAAATCTGTAATAGACTTGATTTGACTTTTAATGATGTCGCCTTTGCTATGATTATCTTCAAAAATTTTCCAAGGATTTTCTAAACATTGCTTTAAACTGAGTGATACGCGTCTTTTTTCATCATCTATTTCAATGACCTTAACTTCAATCTCATCACCTAGACTAACAACTTTATTAGGATTTACATTCTTGTTAGTCCAATTTAATTCTGCTGTCCTGATTAAGCCCTCAATATTTTCTCCTAAATCCACGAATACTCCATACTCGGCAATATTTGTTACTTTACCTGTATATTTATTATTCAATTCAAGAACATCTTTAACTCGATCCCATGGGTCGTCTTGTAATTGTTTCATCCCTAAACTTACTCTATTTTTTTCAGAGTCATATTTGAGTACCTTTACCTCTATTTCGTCACCAATTTTTAATATTTCGCTTGGATGATTTATTCTCTTCCAAGAAATATCGGTTATGTGAAGGAGTCCATCTATACCACCTAAATCAATGAATGCTCCATAGTCTGTTAAGTTCTTAATAAATCCGGAAACTACTTTTCCTTCAGTATATTTATTTGCCACTTCATCTGGGCTAGAGGTTTGATCTAGAAGTACTGCTTTACGAGACAGCACGATATTGTTTCTTAATTTGTCCATTTTGATGATTTTGAAATCCAATGTTTTTCCTTCGATGTAATCTACTTCTTTATTAGGTCTAATATCTACAAGTGACCCAGGGAGAAAAGCTTTAACATTCATCAGCTCAACAGTAAAACCGCCCTTAACCTTACCGCAGACTTTACCTTGTATAATTTCCTGAGTGTTTTGGATTTCCTCAAGCTCTGACCAAACTTTAGTCCTTTTAGCTTTCTCTCGAGACAGAATTGTTTCTCCATAACCATCTTCAACAACATCAAGAATTACCTCGACTGTATCTCCAATTTTGATCTCTAATTCCCCATTTGAGTCAAGAAACTGATTTTTAGGAATTATTCCCTCTGATTTGAGGCCAGCATTAATAACAATGTAATCATTTCTTATTTCTATGACCTCTGCATTAACCATACTGCCAGGAGTCATGTCTATACCTTTCACGCTATCCTTAAATAGCACTTCAAATTCTGATTGCATTAAATTAATTTCCTCAATAAAACTGAACTATCATATCTTATACAATTCAAGGATTTTATCAAGGATTCTGTCGACATTTAGATTACTTGAGTCTAGCTCAATAGCATCATTTGCGGCTATTAATGGAGAAATTTTTCTATTTCTGTCACTTTTATCTCTTTCTTCAAGGGATTTTTTTATCACATCAAGTGGAGTTTCAATTCCAGAATCAAGAAGTTGATCAAATCTTCTTTTAGCTCTTATTTCTAAATCTGCTGTAATAAATAACTTTAATTTTGCATGCGGAAAAACCTTCGTACCCATATCTCTTCCGTTAGCAACAAGTCCTGGTAGTCTTACACAAGAATGTTGCATAGACATAAGGTAATCTCTTATTCTTTCATCTTGAGAAATTATTGAAGCCTGTGTCCCTATTTCCTCTGAATAGAGCATATTCGTAATATCTTGCTCTTTAAAAGATACTTTGAATTCATTGTTATCATAGTGATTCAATTTTAAATCTTTTTTAATACATTCGAGTAGTTTTAGTTCATCGATCAATTTCTTCTTCAAACTTACAAAAGCTACAGCTCTATAAAGGATGCCACTATCCAGAAAATAATAGCTAAGCGCTTTTGATAATTTTTTAGAAATTGATGTTTTCCCAGAACTTGCGAGNCCATCTATTGTAATAACAGGAATATTTTTATGACTCATANATTTCNGCTCCAATATTTGATAATGTATCCACNAAATTGGGAAAAGAAGTTGATATATTCTCTGTATTTAAAATCGTNATNGNTTTATTTGTAACAAGAGCTGCTATTGAAAATGCCATAGCAACACGATGGTCACCTTGGCANTCTACAATTCCNCCTTTTATTGNCCCACCATATATTTTGAGTGAGCTATTAGATGAAGNNGTTTTCACTCCTAAAATATTCAAACCNTCTTCCATTGCTTTGATTCTATCTGACTCTTTATATCTCAATTCTTCAATATCATTAATCTCAGATACTCCATCACATAACGCGCATGCCACAAATAGAATTGGCAGCTCATCAATTAAAGATGAAATNATCTCTCCATCTATTTTCACAGGNCTCAANTGACTTGANTAAGATGTGATGTCTGCAATGGGCTCATTACANTGNGANCTTTCNTTCTCAATTTCAATTNGTGCACCCATCTTTTTNAAGACTTTTATTANNCCAATCCTGTGANTNTTAAAATTGACATTNGGNATATGAAGTTTAGAATTTTCTTTCAGCAGNGAAGCCACAATAAAAAAGGCAGCGGATGACATATCTGCAGGTATNTTAATGTCTTTTGATTTTAACTCNCCCTTNCCTGATATTNTCACTACCTGNTTAGTAGATTTAATCGGATATTCTAGATATGAAAGAAGTCTCTCTGTATGATCTCTAGTTGAAGTTAGTTCAGTGATNTTAGAATCACCATCNAGATGCATTGCNGCAAGTATCATGCACGATTTNACCTGTGCNCTTGCTAAGATATTTTCATAATTAAAAGATTGTACATTTTTCGCCACCTTNAATTTAATTGGTGGTTTTCCATTATTTGTTNCGACTTTACTACCAATCTTGTTTAATGGGTCACTAATTCTATTCATAGGCCTNAGAACTAATGAGGAGTCGCCAGAAATCTCTGACTCAAAATCTTGTACAGCAAGNACACCAGAAATTAGACGTATNAGCGTCCCTGAGTTCCCAGCATTNAGACTTTTNNCNGGNCAAAGAAATTTTCCGNTCCCCTTNCCNTCTATAANNAAGGTCTTATCATTAATGTCNATTTTTACNCCTAAATCTCNCATCACTGAGATAGTTGACAAACAATCATCAGACAATAATGGGTTAAAAATTGTAACTACCTCTTTACACATTGATGCAAGTATAATAGCTCTATGAGTTATAGACTTATCGCCAGGTATAATCACATCATAATCAAATGATGGACAGCCATTTATAATTAGATTTTCAGGCATTTTTTTTTGATTTCTTATGCTTAAATCTTTTCATATGTTTTGAAATACTATCAAAGTCTTCAGTGGCAATTTTTTCTTTGAATTTTCCTAAACTTTTTGAGAATTTATCAATAGAAGATAAAATATTATTTTTGTTAGTTGCAATGATATTAGCCCACATATCTACATCACTCTTCGCAAGTCTAGCAAGATCTCTAAATCCTCCCCCAGTAAAATGGTCAATATTTCCAACGAGCTTATTTCTAGATATTAGATCAACAAGAATAAATGATATAAGATGTGGCAAATGACTTGTCATGGATAAAATTTGATCATGATTAGATGACGAGACATTTATAGTTTTACAGCCTAAAGTCTTCCAGAATCTCTTTATTTTAAGTTCGGTACTAGGTAATGTTGACTTTTCTTTACATAGTAAGACGAATTGATCNTTAAATATTTTNCTATCGTAATTTTTAGCAGATGATTTTTCTTTGCCAGTTAANGGATGTGACCCACAAAAATAATTACCAAGAGNCTTATTTTTTTTAAAAATGTCACAAGAAGATTTCTTTGTNCTACCAATATCTGTNATCAAAGAAGAGCTTTTCCGATATTTTTTTATTACGNNCACACACTGTTTATAAGACAACATGGGTACACATATAATTATCANATCAGAATTTGATAAATGANTNAATTTATTTGTATCATAANCATCNATNATATTATTTTTNNTTGCATATGATAACGACTTTTTATTNAGATCCGTTCCATAAACNCGAATGGAGGATTTAGAATTNTTAATCGCTTTNGCNAATGATGCGCCCATCATACCTAATCCATATATGTATACACTTTTNAACATAGTNTCTCAAATTATCANTTTNAAANATTTTATGAATTTTTTGCACTCANTGGTTGTACCTATCGTCATTCGNAAGTATCCATTCATCCCATANTTTTCTAATGGNCTNANTATTANTCCAGAAGATANTAAANATTCGAATATTTTTTTTGTTTTAGAGCCNAAATTTATTGTGATAAAATTTGCATAACTATTNATATATTTCAAATTAAGTTTATCTAACTCTTGAAATAGGTATAATCTATTNTTNTCATAATCTATTAGACTCTTTCTCAGAAAATTTTTATCTTTAAGTGATTCTATNGCCATAGACTGGGCAACNTGNTTGACNTTAAATGGTTGTCTTTTTTCATTAAGTTCATNAATAATGTTCTGATTAGNCAAACCATAACCTATTCTTACTCCTGCAAGAGCATATATTTTTGAAAATGANCTTGTNATTAAGACATTATCATATTTATTAATGTAATTTAGAGCTGTTNTATGATTNCGATGACAAGCATACTCAAAATAAGCNTCATCTATCACGACTTTTATTGTTTTCGGTATTTTTTTGAGGAAATTATCGAGTTTTTTACTCTTGATTAATGCNCCTGTAGGATTAGCTGGATTGGCNATAAATATCAACTTTGTTTTTTTACTAATTTTACGATACATATCATCAAGGTCNGAAACCATAAAGTCATTATCTTCACTCGTAATTAAATTCGATTCTACAATCTTTGCATTCAAAGAATTAGAGATTAATTGATAAACAATGAACGAATGTTTGCTAAAAATTACCTCAGATTTCGAATTAAGATAGGTTCGTGCAATAAGTTCTAANATTTCACTTGATCCNTTNCCAATTATAATATTCTCAGATCTAATGTATCTCTTNCCNATATTCTTAGTAAGCTGNTCTTTTANCTTTGTACANTTTCCATCTGGGTACCTATNGATATTATTAATCTCTTTCCTGTAAATAATTCTAGCTTTTGGAGATGGTCCAACAGGATTTTCATTTGATGCAAGNTTGATAACNTTTTTAAGCCTAAATTTTTTCTTNACATAATCNATGTCTAATCCAGGTTTATAGTTATTTGAGGAAANTTTCTTTTGCATTTAATTATTAACTGGATATGATCCAAGAACCTTAAAGAAANTACTATTTTTTTGAATATCTTTGAGAACTTTTTTCACTTTGGTATTATCGCTATGTCCATCTATATCAATNAGGAACATATATTCCCAGTTATTCATTTTCGTNGGAATAGATTCAATTTTAGACATACTTATCTTATTCAANGANAAAGGCTTNATAAGCTTAAGAAGTGAGCCTGATTCATTATTTAAAGTCACAAGAATGGATGTCTTATCAATCCCACTCATTGANACACCTCTCTTACCTATNACAATNAATCTTGTNGTATTATCAGAATAGTCATTTATATTTTTTTTAAGTACTGGCACTCCATANAATANAGAACTGTANTCACTTGCTATTGCTGCACTATTTTTTGTATTTTTTATCNTNTTCACTGCAGCCGAATTGCTTGATAAACTTTTGCGAGTANTATTTGGAAGGTTCTTNTGTAACCAGGCATTACATTGTAAAAATGCTTGATCGTGAGCATATACTGTTGTGATTTTAGNCAATGACTTTACTGGTGATAACAAGCAATGTTTTATTTTNAGATTAACTTCTCCNCATATAGCTAATTTTGAAGAGACAAGTTGATCTAATGTTTCTTTAATACTTCCTTGTGANGAATTTTCAATCGGCACNACTCCATAATCAATTTGATCATTTTCAACGTCAGAAAAAATATCCTGAATAGAGTTTGAAAATTTCCTTTGAATAGATGATCCAAAATATCTGATCATAGCTAAGTTGCTATATGACATTTCAGGNCCTAAACATGAAACTTTCATCTTTCTTTCNAGAGATAAGCAAGCTGACATAATTTCTCTAAAAATAATATATANATGCTTCTCAGATANAGGNCCTTTATTTAANGAGTTAAGCTTGCGTAAAATCTGTGCTTCTCTCTCAGGTCGAAAGATATCAGTGTCTCCAATTTTATCTTTTTCATNCTTTATATTTTCTGCCAATCTAGCTCTTTTATTCAACAATGAAATGAGATCNTTATCAATGTNATCAATCAGGTTACGTATTTTTTTTAATTCTTTACTCATCTNTTAATACTGTCTCCGTAGATATCGCTACTAGTTTTTCATCATCTTGTAAAACTTGAACCCTTACGCCTTGTGTGTTTCTTCCTATAATGGGCATATCACTCACTGATATCTTAATTGTTTTACCTTTATTGGTAATCATTATTATTTTATCATCATCTGTAACATTTACAGCCCCCACAACTTTGCCATTTCTCTTGCTTGCTTTAATAGATATTACGCCAACNCCACTTCTTTTTTGGACATTATAATTATCAATTGACACTCTGTTGCCATAACCATTCTCTGTCACAGTAATAATTTCACCTTCTTGTGGCTTTAGTATCGAGACAAGNCTACTGTTATTCGTCAAGCTCATNCCCCTTACGCCTANAGTCCCNCTAAATCTCTCTCTCACATCTGATTCATTAAACCTTATNGCTTTTCCNTTNTCTGCNACTAGCATTATCTCTTGACCTGGCGATGTATAATGAGCACCTAATAACTCATCTCCAGGCTTTAAAACAATNGCTTTTAGCCCAGTTGATCTTATTTTNTTGAAAAGGGCTACAGGTATTTTATTTATCATTCCCATTTTTGTGGACATGAATAGAAAACCATTTTCATCAAAAGTATTTACAACAACAAACGTACTAATAAGTTCATCTGATNCCAATGGNATTATATTGTTAATTGGTCTNCCTCTTGCTTGTCTNCTTGGATCTGGTATGTCAAANGCTCTTATCGCNTATACTTTGCCAAGNGTTGAAAAACAAAGGATAGTGTCATGNGTATGGGCTTGGCAAATGAGCTTNGTTTCATCGCCATCTTTAAATTTAGTAGCGTTTATACCGCGGCCNCCTCTTTTTTGGCTTTTGAAATCATCTGAAGGCAAACGTTTCACATAATCAGCTTTGGTAAGGACAACTACCACTTTCTCTTTTTTGATTAAGTCCTCTTTTCTNAGCTCTCCCTCATCNAGTGATACTTGNGATCNTCGAGGTTCNCCATAATTTTCTTTCACATCGGATAATTCTTTCTTCATAACAGAGTCTAACTCATTAGAGTTCGTNAGAATTTTNATATAAGTTTTAATTGCATTGATCTCNCTNTCATAATCAGANAAAATCTTGTCTTGTTCCATATTTGTGAGCTTTTGAAGTCTNAATTCNAGTATTGCTTGTGCTTGTTGGGGTGANAATAAATACTTNCCATTTATAAGTCCGTATTCGGATTNCGTNTTAAAAAATTCTTTTGTCTCATTATCGACAANCCCTACATATTTCTCGATAGATTTATATCCCCATGATTTTGACATTAGNGATGATTTTGCTTCTTGGACAGTTTTAGCTTTTTTTATGACATCAATAATCTCNTCAACATTAATAAGCGCTACNCCTAATCCCTCAAGTAAATGAGCTTTNTTTTTTGATTTATGCAATTCAAATAAAGTTCTCTTTGTAATTACCTCTCTTCTNTGACTTATGAATTCATTGATAATATCAGTGAACCCAAGAGTTTTTGGTTCACCATTTACCAAACAGACCATATTCACTGAATATGATATTTGTGCATTTGTGTGTTTGTATAAAGATCCTAATACCACCTCATGTTGTTCACCTCTTTTAAGTTCAATAACAAGTCGCATTCCATCTTTATCAGATTCATCCCTAAGATTACTTATTTCATTAATTTTCTTATCCCTAACCAACTGAGCGATATTCTCAATCAATCTTGCTTTATTAACTTGATATGGGAGCTCTGTGAAAACGATAGAGGTTTTATCATTATCTTTTTTCTCTATCTCATGCTTGGCTCTTATCTTGAAAGATCCTCTACCAGATTGAAGTGCATCCCTAATTCCACCATCATCTTTTATTTCACCATAGGTAGGGAAATCTGGTCCTTTCAGACCACTTTGACTCATTAATGACTCAAGATTTTCATTTTTTGATAATTCTGGATTATCGATTAGCGCGATAGTTGCATCAATCACTTCTGTTAAATTATGTGGCGGGATATTGGTCGCCATTCCAACAGCAATACCAGTAGAACCATTAATCAAAAGATTCGGTAACCTTGTTGGCAAAACGCTGGGTTCAGTCTCTGAACCATCGTAATTAGGAGAAAAAGTGACAGTATTTTTATCAATGTCGTGGAGTAACTCTTGAGATAATTTGGACATTCTTACTTCTGTGTATCTCATCGCAGCTGGGGCATCGCCATCAATTGAACCAAAATTACCTTGACCGTCAATTAATGGATGTCTCATGGAAAATGGTTGCGCTAGCCGCACTATCGTGTCATATACTGCAGAATCACCGTGAGGATGATATTTACCAATGACATCGCCTACTATTCTCGCTGATTTTTTATAGGATTTATTCCAAATGTTATTAAGCTCGTACATCGAGTATAGAACTCTCCTGTGTACCGGCTTTAATCCATCTCTAACATCTGGTAGCGCTCTTCCAACGATGACGCTCATAGCGTAATCAAGATAAGATTGTCGCATTTCCTGCTCGAAGCGAATTTGTCGATTTTCAGACATATGTGGTACAGAGGCCCCTAAATAGATTGATTATTTAATTTTACCACAAAGCAGTTATAGACACGACAAAAAATGTAATATCGCAAAAATGCATAGAATACAGTCCCTTATTAATATTAGTGAAATTTATAATAATATTTAACCAAATAGTCGTATAATTATACTCATGGAAAAAGTGGATAAAATACTGAGCCCACAATGGATATATTTCAATAACAAAAAAATTTCTGAAAATTACTCTATAGTCATAAGTGGCAATATTATTATTGATATTATTCCTACTGATGANGTGAAGCATAACTATCAGACAGATTCATACTCATCACTACGTGGACAAATTATGTATTCTGGATTAGTACATCCACATGGTTNTATTTGCGAGTATCTATCAAGATCANTATCTGAAAATTTTTCTATGGATATAGCTAANCTATTNNAAAATAGAATNATTAATGAGGAATTCGTAAGATTGAGNACAAAAATATCNATAATTAAGCTTTTTAAGNCCGGAGTATCNTCNTTTTCAGATATCTCTATTTTTCCAGANGAAGTTCTAGAAACAACAAATAAACTGGGTATGAAAGTAGCTTTNGGCTTNCCNATATTNAATCAATCTAATAATTGGTCAANNGATGAAAATGAGTCCTATAAGAAATGCCTATCTACNTTTGANAAGTATAAATCNNATCCNAACATAAGGATGTTTTTTCCTATATTCGNATCNTCAATNGCTTCNGANANAATGCTCTCTAATATTTCAAAGATTGTGAATGAATTAGAGNTGCCTGTAAGATTAATAAATGACACTTATCTNAAANNAGATAANATAGCNAAGATTTTAGATAGANTAGATTCATTAAACTTAATTAATGATAAATTTTCNTGCGTTAATTGCAGTATAGACACTAAGAGCTTTATNAAGAGAATAACTGAACAAAAAATAAATATTATAAATTCTAATATNACAAATGAAGACCTAANATTAATGAANAAAGANCTATGNNTANGTATTTACATCGATGATATTAAANTTAATTCAGATTTGAATATAGTAAAAAANATAGAGCAAAACTACTTTCGTAAAAATATCCAAATAGATGAAAAAAAGATGTTAGATNTGTTTATTAGTAAAATGAATGNNAATGCNGCCAAGGCATTAAATATATATAANAGTAANGGAATAATAGAAATNGGAAAAGATGCAGATCTAGTNTCAGTNTCNGTNAATAAATTAAATATATTANAGGATGATGTTGCAAAATCNATCTTAACAAAATCTGGATGTTGNCAAAATCTTTGGNTTTCTGGNAAAAATNTAATNAAGGATGGAAAGCTTATTACAATCAATGAAAACTTGTTATATGATGAATTAANCNAATGGAAAANTANAATNAANTATGAACACTAATAAGCAAGAGATAGAGAATTTTGANAAATATGCTCATGAATGGTGGAATAAAAGAGGCCCATATAAACTTNTGCATAACCTTACACCAATAAGACTTGATTACATAACAAATCAGATCNANGTTNAGAAGAAGAAGATACTTGATATTGGGTGTGGTGGNGGCCTTCTATCAGAAGCTCTGTNTTACAAAGGAGCTANTGTTGATGGTATTGATGCATCAGCCNANACNATACTCATAGCAAANAATCATGCNAAAGANAAAAATATTGATATCAAATACTATGATACTTATTTTTCTGATTATGTTGAGTCTNCGGATAAGATTTATGATCATGTTGTTTGTTTTGAAATGATAGAGCATGTTGANGATCAGAAANATTTGATTGATAGTATTANTAAAATNACAAANCCAGGATCTAAAGTTTTTTTTTCCACTATAAANCGTAACTTAAAATCATTTGTTTTTGCGAAGCTACTTGCTGAATATGTATTTAATCTAGTACCAAAAAANACTCATACTTATGAAAAATTTTTAAAACCCTCAGAACTAAATAATATNCTCGAGGATNANAATTTTTCNACCATTGATGTTACAGGNATTAGTTTTAANCCATTAAANCANAAATTTAATNTTCCTTCATCTACTGATATTAANTATTTTCTNACAGCTGAGANGAAGTANGNATGACAATCAATANTATCTTATTTGATTTAGATGGGACGCTTGCCGATACCTCTGTAGATATGTGCAATGCATTNAATGAGGTACTCAATGCTAGAAATTTTTTGCCAGTTGAATGTNATGAATTAAAGAAACATATCTCAANAGGAGCAGTNGGAATAATTAAANATGCATCNANTGTTAATGGAAGATCTATAGACTCTTCATCNATACGNTCGGAATTTTTGGAAGAATATTCTAAAAATTGTTTCAAAGAAACAAGATTNGTAAATGGTATGTCTGACCTATTNAATAATATCGAAGATCGTAATTTNAAATGGGGAATTGTCACAAATAAGCATTCTAAATATGTTGATCAAATACTAGANGGTCTCNAGCTTACAGACAGAGCATCTTGTGTTGTTACTGGGAANATGGTCTCAGAACCAAAGCCAGCNCCNGAATCTATTATCAAAGCGATGTATNACATTAAAGGAAGTCCATCGNAAGTNATCTATGTTGGAGANGATGAAAGGGATATCATNGCTGGTAAGTCTGCNGGNACGTTAACAGCAGTGGCNGATTTTGGTTTTATTTTGGATAATGGNATNGTAAATACATGGAATGCTGATTATNATTTAAAAGAACCTNTAGATTTAATGNAACTTATATAGATTCAACATCATCTAATATATTTACAAAANTTCCCNTCTTCACTAAATCATATAANTCTATCACNTCANTATTNTTCATCCTAATACANCCATGTGATGCTGGCTTNCCGATTTTGTCTTCATGTANAGTGCCATGAATATAAATATATCGGTTGTATGTATCAATATTCTCTCCTAAATTAAGCCCAGGTTCGCAACCCTTAAGCCANANTATTCTTGATGTAATAATATCGTCGNAATTTNNAAAGTGCTGTTTNTTAAAGTCTTNNTATTTAGGATCATTNAGATCATCAGTTGTAAGACCATTCTCTAAGACCTTCCGTCCTTTTAACATAGTGTTGATTGGTAAGTCATCACCAATTTTCTTTTCGATAANATGAAGTCCNCANGGTGTTTGNAAGGAATCATTAANATTNCCTACTCCATATTTTGATGATGAAACAGGNTATGATTTTACNATATTATTCTCAGAATCAATGAGNCANATTTNTTGATCATTTATAGNTACNCATAAAAATGTNCTAAATTTTTTTTTCGGCTCTCTCTCTAATATGTANTCTCTGGCAANAATGACTTTCTCTTTTGAAATAGTCATCNTTAATATACCATTACATCATCACTTAAATCTGTNGAATCATNTAATGTCTTTGCGCTATTATTCCTCAAATCATCAAGTTCTTTGAGATATTCATCAGTAACATTTCCAGTAACATATTTTCCATCAAAACAAGAGGAATCAAAATGCTTGATTTCAGCTTTAGGNTCACGGACAGCACTAATTAAGTCTTTCAAATCTTGATAGATAAGTTTATCAGCATTTATAAGGGTAGTTATTTCACTTATTTTTCTACCACCCGCTGCAAATTCATCGCTAGCCGGCATATCTATGCCGTANACATTTGGGAATTTTANAGGTGGCGCTGCTGATGCCATATAAACCTTTTTCGCTCCAGCCTCTCGTGCCATCTCAATGATCTGNTTTGATGTAGTTCCTCTTACTATAGAATCGTCAACTAAAAGAACATTCTTNTTTTTAAATTCTGTCATAATGGCATTTAATTTTCTCTTAACTGATTTTATACGTTGATCTTGTTNAGGCATTATAAACGTCCTTCCGATNTANCTATTTTTAATAAAACCTTCCCTGTATGGAACGCCTAAGCTTATNGCNAGCTCTAATGCAGAGATTCTACTAGTATCTGGNATTGGNATTACTACATCAACATCATGATCTTTCCATGTTTTTTTAATTTTCTCAGCTAACATCTGTCCCATTTTCATTCTTGCTGAATAGACNGATATACCATCTATAATNGTATCTGGTCTCGCGAAATACACATACTCAAAAATACATGGGGTATAACTTGTCTTATCAGAGCACATTCTTNTATGTATCTTACCNTGCATATCGATNTATATTGCTTCACCTGGCTTAACATCTCTTNCAAGTTTAAAACCTGCGGTATCCAAAGCAACTGATTCGGATGCAATCATTGTTTCTGTTTTTCCATTTCTATCTCTAGTTCCAAAACACAGAGGTCTAATTCCATTTGGATCCCTGAAAGCAACAATCCCTCTCTCTGAAATAAGTGANACAACAGAGTATGCTCCNTTAACTCTCCTATGAACACCGGCTACTGCATAAAATACGTCATCNGGAGTNAAACTCTCCTTGCTATGTAGNTGCAGCTCATGNGCAAAGATATTCAGTAATATCTCAGAGTCTGATCGNGTATTGATGTGNCTCAAATCTTCGCTAAATAAATTATCTTTAAGNTCATTTGAGTTAATAAGATTACCATTATGAGCCAAACCNATTCCATAAGGTGAATTAACATAAAATGGTTGNGCTTCCGCCGAGCTTTCTGCAAACCCTGCAGTTGGNTATCTCACATGTCCAATTCCTATAGAACCTTTTAATCGATCNATATGTTTCTTCTCAAANCCGTCTCTAACTAAACCAAGTGATTTNCTTAATAGNATTTTGCCTTTGTNATTAGTGAGTATACCTGATGCATCTTGACCTCTATGTTGNAAGACTGTAAGTGATTCATAAATATCATGAATAACTGAATTTTCTCCACTAACTGCAACAATCCCACACATANACTATATATCTAGCCCCATATCATNGAAGATTGAATTTGTATTAACTAAATGNTTCTTGATTATAGCATCAAAAAAGGAGATGTATTCAGAATCTTGNAATATAATATTATTTCNAAATTCTGTTAAATCAAGGATATANACTANGATAATTACTAGAACTGATCCTTTTAGCAATCCGAAAAAAAAGCCTATGAATCTATTAAATAAACCTAAACCGAGTATNCCTATCATCTTTGAGGCAGTAAATCCGAGGANNGCTGANAATATGAATGTAGACACGAAAATTACTACAAATGCTAGGAATTGCGAAATCTGATTTNCATTTATGTANCTATCTATAAANTCAGTAGGTATATGAAAATAATTAGCAGAAACATAAATAGCTGATGACCAACATATTAGNGANACTAGCTCTGAAACAAACCCNCTAAAAAAACCATANAANCCCCAGAAAACAAGGAATNATGATATAACTATGTCTGTATCTGACATTACTCAANAATCTCATGCAANGACAAGTCTAAATTTTTATTATAACTAATGATCTTTTTTTGGAGTTTAATTGCAATTTCTTTGTCAAGAAACGGACCAATAGCNTCAANCTTATCTTTATTTTGTTTAATCTTAATTGAAATTAAATTTTTTATCCCTAGTCCTTCAAGCAAGATCTTCGTTTCTTTCTCTTTATTATCATCGATTAAAAGTACCCATAGCTGTCTTAGAGTTTCTTTTTCAGACATTTTTGGGATAGGAGGAATTTCATAATTTTCATTTTTTGTATCAATAGATTGATTTTTAGGAATTTCAAGCGAGTATGTTATTTTATTCATGTTTTTGATAAAAATATTTATCGAATCACCGAAAATATANACAGGAATCAGAATAAAAACAATTGTAATATATAAGAAACTTTTATTCATTAGATATTTTTTTATTTACTTCTCTAGAATAATTTAAAAACTCGGATACAGTATAAAATGAGCCATAAACTATTAATCTATCATTTTCATTTAATTGAGAATATGCATTTGTGAATGCCTCTGTCATAGTGTTTGAACAAATAATGTTATTATTATCCACCAAACTCTTCATACGTTCTTTTATCTCATTAGAATTCATACCTCTATCACTATTGATTGTCCCCACATACCATTTCTCAATAATATTACTTAGTGGTTTAATAAGACTATAAACATCTTTATCATTTAGTAGGCCAATCACTGCAAATGTTTTTTTCTTTTCTTCTTTATTAATATTATCAAAAAGTTTAAGCGCTGAGTCTTCGTTATGCGCGACATCAATTATAACCTCTGGCTTACGGCTCCATATTTGATACCTTCCTAGNAGTGTTATATTATTAATACCATTTTTCAAATTTGCTAAGTCAGTAAACACATCTTCCTGAAGGATTTCTAGGCATTGCAATGATGCGGATGCATGATTATATTGAAAGTCTCCTGTTAAAGGTAATAATGGCAGCGAATACTCTTGACCTTTCCTGCTTTTCCAAACCCAATGATCAGAGTAAATTTTATGAGAAAATTCATTCTGTAAATGTATAAAGTTTGCCTTACACTCAGCCGCATGAGTCATAAGTGCAGAGGGTGGATTGACACCAGCATAAATCGAGTAACAAAATGGTCTCATAACACCTGCTTTTTCATAGGCAATACTATTTATACTTGTTCCGAGAAACTCGGTATGATCAATACCTATTGATGTAATGATAGAAATGTCTGAGTTGATTATATTTGTAGCATCAAGTCTTCCACCTAATCCAACCTCTAATATTGCATAATCTAAATCAGATTTACTAAAAATATAAAATGCAGCTAATGTTGCAAATTCAAAGTACGTGAGTGTTGTATTACCTCTAATTTCATTTATAACCTCAAAAGCTTGGATAATTTTTTCATCATTCAAAGTTTCCTTCGATACTTTTATTCTCTCGTTATACTCTAGAATATGTGGAGAAGTAAATGACCCAACCTTATATTTTGCTTCATGGAGTATACTTTCGAGTATCGCAACTGTTGACCCTTTGCCATTCGTCCCAGCCACAATAATAATTTTTTTCGCGATTTTACTGATGTTCAGTTTCTTGTAAACAGATTTTATCCTCTCAATCTTAAAATCGATATTCTTTGGATGGAGCTGTTGTTGCCAGTTAAGCCAATCATCAAGAGTTCTAAATTGTCTTGCCTTCATTCAAATTGCTCATTAATAAACTTATAATTTCTGATAATTGATTTTTTTGTTCACTTCTATTTAAAATGAAGTCAATAGCACCATGATCTTGAAGGAACTCGCTTCGTTGAAATCCATTTGGTAGTTTTTCTCCAACAGTTTGTTCTATCACTCTTGGTCCTGCAAATCCAATAAGAGCATTTGGCTCTGCAATATTTATATCTCCCAACATTGCAAGACTAGCTGAAACACCACCCATTGTTGGATCGGTTAAAACTGAAATATATGGAAGCCTTGACTCAGATAGTTTATTCAATGAAGAGCTTGTTTTTGCCATTTGAAATAGTGAAAATAATGATTCTTGCATTCTTGCTCCGCCACTAGCAGAGAAACACAGAAGCGCTCTGGAATCGTCGATACATCTATTAATAGCTTTAGAAAATTTTTCACCTACAACAGATCCCATAGATCCGCCAAAAAAAGAGTATTCAAAAAAACAAGCGATAACAGGTACACTATTTATCCTTCCCTCATATACAACTAATGCATCTGTCTCTCCAGTTTTCTTTTGTGTTGCAGTTAACTTATCTTTGTATTTATCCTTATCCTTAAAATTTAGCATATCAACTGGTTTTATATCAGTTAGTATCTCTAATTTACTATCAGAATCTAGAATTACATCTGCTCTTTTTCTTGCTGATAATCTGCCATGGTGATTACATTTTGGACAAACATTCAAATTCTTTTCAAACTCTGCTCTGTATATAACAGTCTCACAACTTGCACATTTATGCCACAAACCTTCGGGGACTGAAGCTTTGTTATCCTTGTTCGCTCTTATTCTTGAGGGAAGTATTTTATCAAGCCAGCTCATTTACTCACCAATGATTTCTTTATAGCCTTAGCATATTTACTTATTGTCTGAATCATTTTAACCCTATTATGACTATTTTCTTGAATTAATTCTACTATAGAGCTACCGATTATAATACCATCAGCAAATTCCGAAATTTTCCTGGCAGTCTTTGGGTCCTTAATCCCAAAACCTACAGCTACTGGCAATCTCTTTTTATCTATTTTATTAATATGTTTAATGCTCTTCTTAATTGAGTCAAAGTTTTTTAACTGCGATCCAGTTATTCCTTTTAGAGAAACATAGTACAAATAACCAGATGATTCTTTAACAATATTTTTTAATCTATCTTTATCGGTGGTAGGTGATGCGAGAAAAACATTGCAAATCCCTTTATCTTTTAAAGTCGAAGTTAACATAGAAGATTCTTCTGGTGGTGAATCAACAACCAGAACTCCATCTACGCCACTATTTGACGACAATGATGCGAATTTTTTATATCCTAAATTCTCAATTGGATTAAGATATCCCATCAGTACAACTGGTGTATGCTTATTTTTCTCCCTAAATTTTTTGGTGACTTTAAGCGCNTCTTTTATGCTAGTCTTTTTTTTTAAAGATCTCTCAATAGATTTTTGAATGACTGGACCATCTGCTATTGGATCGGTAAAAGGAATNCCTAGTTCAATGAGATCTACCCCTGAGTCAACTAAACTATTCATTATATTGAGTGTGGAGTTCAAATCAGGATCTCCACAAACAATGTATGCTATAAAGACTTTTTTATCATTTGTTTCAAAAGTTTGATTTATTCTGTTCATAAATCCATCTTAGAAAGCTTGGCTATTGTATCAATATCTTTATCACCTCTTCCTGAGAGATTGATGAGTATGTTTTTATTTTTAACTTTTTTTGCCAGTTTAAAAGCATATGATAACGCATGTGCTGTTTCTAAAGCCGGTATGATACCCTCTTTTTCAGTTAAATAATAAAATGCGTCCAAAGCCTCCTTGTCCGTAACCGATACATATTTTACTCTTTTATTATCTTTTAACCACGAGTGTTCTGGACCTACGCCTGGATAATCTAGTCCAGCGGAAATTGAATGTGTTGGCTGGATTTGTCCGTTTTGATCTTCCATAATATATGTTCTATTTCCATGGAGAATCCCCGGCTTACCTTTGTTAAGAGGTGCGGCATGCTTGCCCGAAGATAATCCATATCCACCAGCCTCTACACCTATTATTTCAACCTCATCGTTGAGAAATGGGTGGAATAATCCTATTGCATTAGAGCCACCGCCTACACATGCCACTAAAATATCTGCTTTTTTCCCAAACAAAGATTTCATTTGTTTTTTGGACTCATGCCCAATGATTGATTGAAAGTCTCTTACAATCATAGGATAAGGATGCGGGCCAGCCACAGAACCAATAATATAGTGAGTATTGTCTACATTTGTAACCCAGTCTCTCAAGGCCTCGTTGAGTGCGTCCTTTAGAGTTCTTGATCCAGATTTTACTGGGATAACTTCAGCCCCTAGTAACTTCATCCTATACACGTTTATTTTTTGACGTTGTATATCCTCTTCACCCATGTATATAGCACACTTTATATTGTATTTAGCGCATGCGGTCGCAGTAGCAACACCATGCTGTCCAGCTCCAGTTTCAGCAATAATTCTTGTTTTTTTCATTTCTTTAGCTAATAAGACTTGTCCCATGGCATTATTTATTTTGTGGGCACCGGTATGATTAAGGTCCTCTCTTTTAAGATAGATATGAGAACTCCCAAGTTCTTTGCTAATTCGAGAAGCATAATATATTGGTGTTGGTCTTCCAACGAATGTTAACAACTCTCTTTTTAAGACTTGTTGAAATTTAACTGATTTTGCTAATCGAGTATACGCCTTAAGCAGTTCCTTTAGAGGATATATGAGTGTTTCAGATACAAACATCCCCCCATAATCATCGAAATGTCCATATTTATCAGGTAAGTTATTCTGTATCTTTTTTTTCATTAAATTTCTTTGTCGTATTCTCTTACTCTTTGTACAAATTGAGTCATAAGATTATGATCTTTATTACCAATACTACATTCTAATCCACTACTGACATCTAAGCCATAAGGATTGTATGTTAACAATAAATCATCAATGTTTTCAAGACTTAATCCACCTGCGATAAGACATGATTTTGATGAAGTTATATCCTTGATTTTATGATCTGAATTAAGGATCGACCAATCAAAACTTTTTCCTGTTCCACCTCTTACTTCTTTTTCTTGATTATCAAATAAGACATATGAGGCATTTTCGATAACTATCGGTTCGTAGTTTAATGAAGAATCCTTTATATGAATTGTTTTAATGTAAGGTAAATTAAATGATTTGCAAAATTCATAATCCTCTGATCCATGAAATTGCAGAAGATCTAAGTTGATTGAATTAATAATCTCAGTAATATACTCTTTTGTTTGATCCATAAAAACTCCCACTATTTTTTTATCTAACTTCAATCCAGAGAGTTCAGCTGCAGAATCAACATTGATATGCCTAGGACTATTAGGAGAAAATATCATTCCTAGATAATCGATATCAAGTGTATTTGCATGTAAGATATCTTTCTTATTTTTCATGCCGCATATTTTGATGATTGTCCTTGTTTTCATCACTGTATATTAACATGTAAATAAATAATAAAATATTTAGATTGAGACCTTAAATTGNCTATTTGTCTGAATNTTGAATTTCTTNGGATAGTTTATTTTAAAAAGATAAAGNCCATGAGGNGCNACACTTATACCNAGATTTTTTCGATCTNTTGATTCAATGAGATTTTTTNCATCTTTNAGTCTAATTTTACCAATACCCACTTCTAAAAAAAATCCAACTAAATTCCNACACATGTGATAGAGNAAACTATTGGCTTTAATATCAATNATTATGAAATCATTTTTTNCCTTAATNGTTATTGATTTNATTTTCTTNACAGGNCTNGGTGATACGCAACCAGCACCCCTGAATGAACTAAAATCCTTTTCACCTTTTAAATATTTCAATGTAGTCTTAATTTTATCTAAGTTTATTTTATCCTCAACATGAAGAAAGTTATCGTTAAATAAAATCATCGATTGTTTTCTATTCAATATAATATATCGATATGTTCTATCAAGAACACTAAAGCGTGCATGGAATGACTCATCAACAAATATTACATCCTTTACTAGGATATCATTTGGCAGAAAACAATTAATTCCCTTCAACCAATTATGCTTAGTTCTTTTACTAGAAGTATCAAAATGAATAACCTGCATAAAAGCATGAACGCCAGTGTCAGTTCTTCCGCCACATGCTGATTTAATTGAATGATTAGCAACCTTAGAAATTGCTGAATCAACATAGTGCTGAATAGTTTTATTTTTATTTATTTTTTGAGTTTGCCAACCGAAATAATTAGTCCCTTTGTATTCAATGCATAAAGCAATTCTCATTTTCTTAATTGCATATAGAGTAATCTAGCTTCGTGTTTCTCTTGTTCAGTCCCAGTTTTTATAACATTCATAATTATATTAGTGGCTTTATCATTTTCATCAGATTCAATATATGTCCTCGCAAGATCTAATGATGAAATATCATCATCCAAGATATTGGAGTTAAGTTCATCTTTCTNATCAGTTTGTGCAACTGAATCAGCTTCATCAGAAGTATTTATATTTAAACCATCATCCTTAAATTGATTGGTTTTATCCTGAGTCTCTATTTCTTTTTCATTCTGAGGTTTATCTGGCTCTATATTATCAGAGGGATTGAGTGAGGGTTTCCTGCGTAATTTTTTACTTCTTAGTTGAGTAGATCTGAGAAGATCTGAGGTTTTTTTCAGTTCACTCAACATATTTGTTATCTTTATAGCGCTTTGTTCTAAAGATTTAATGGATGATTGAGAGTCAACATTATCTAAAAACTCTTTTTGCAGTTTAACATTCTTCTGTTTCAAGAATTTGATTTCATTATTTATGACTCTGAATTTTTCACTAATAACTCCAATAATAAATATTATGCCTAAAACATACCAAATATTTATTTTCTCCCATGGTATTGACCTAATAAGATCTATAGTACTCATAATAAATATATCTATACCATTTAAGAAAGGTTGGATATCAATAGTAGATATAAAGTTCCTTGCATTAGTCACAAAAAGTAAAACATGTGGATTAGATTTTACGGCGTCATGTAATGTAATAATAAAAGGTAGAAGCGTCGATGGTATAACTTTATTTACTTCTAAACCAATTATGACAACCACTATAAGTAAAAGTACTGCAAAGACTTTTTTCATGCCAATTATTCTTCCCTTATGATTAATTCAGCTATCTGGATACTGTTTAAAGCAGCTCCTTTTCTTACATTATCAGCTACGACCCAGATGTTCAAAATATTATCACTATCAAGATCTTTTCTAATTCTTCCAATCGCTACTGTATCTGTGCCATCACCATCCGAAAAAGCGGTTGGAAAGGTGAGTTCTTTCGGATTATCAATTAATTCTATACCTTCAGTCGAGTTATATTTATCTATAACTCTTTTGATATCTATATCATTCTCAGTTTCAATAGTAACAGACTCTGAATGACCCGTGATCACTGGAACTCTAGCAGCTGTGGCATTTACTTTTATGTTTTTGTCTAGAATTTTGTTTGTTTCCCACACCATTTTCATTTCTTCCCTAGTAAATCCATTATCATTAAAACTATCCACAAAAGGTATTACATTAAATGCAATATTTTTTGGATATACCTTATTATGAAGCTCTTGTTGATTCATAAAAGAATGTGTTTGTTCAATTAACTCATTTATTCCCTTTTTTCCTGATCCAGATACAGCTTGATAAGTAGAAACAGTAATTCTTTTAATTTTAAATAAGTCATGAATAGGTTTTAATGCCACTAGCATTTGTATTGTGGAACAATTAGGGTTAGCTATGATATTCCTGTTCTTATAAAGTTTTATGTCTTCTGGATTAACCTCAGGAACTATTAATGGGATATCATCTACATATCTGAATTCAGAAGTATTATCAATTACTATTGCTCCTTNTGAAGCTGCTTTTGGAGCATATTCTTTTGATACAGAGCTTCCAGCTGAAAAAAATGCAAAATCAATATTACCAAAATCAAACTTTTTTATATCTGACACTTCAAGTAGATCTTTACCAAATTTCACAGATGCACCTGCAGATCTCTCACTAGCAACTGCAAAGACGTTGTCATATGGGAAATTTCGAGTCTTTAAAATATCTAATAAAGACTCACCTACAATTCCTGTGGCGCCAACTATTGCAATATTATATTTATCTTTTTTATTAAACATTACGTTTTAGTTCATCTAAGACTAAATCTCCCATCTGAGATGTAGTCACAAAATCTTTAGTGCCAGATAAATCTTTTGTTAATTTACCAGAATCAAGAACATTGTTAATAGAGACTCTTATTAAGTCAGACAACTCTTTATTATCAAAACTGTGTTCAAACATCATACCCAGGGATAATATCATAGCTAGTGGATTAACGATATTTTTTCCAGCGATATCAGGAGCCGACCCATGGATTGGTTCATATACCGAATACTTCTCAGATAGTGACGCTGAAGGAAGCATGCCAATAGAACCTGTAAGCATTGAGGCCTCATCAGATAAAATATCTCCAAATATATTGCCTGTTAATATAACATCAAAGTTCTTTGGATCTTTAATCAACTGCATTGCTGCATTATCCACATACATGTGTTCTATATTTGTTTCTGGATATTGTTCTGATATCTGGTCAACGCATCTTCGCCATAGCTGTGATGTTTCCAAAACATTAGCTTTATCAACAGATGTAATTTTTTTTGATCTTTTCATGCTTAAATCAAATGCAAATTTAGCGATTCTTTTTACTTCAGATGCAGAGTATCTCATAGTATTGAAAGCTGAGTCATTATCTTGGTCAAAACCACGTGGCTCTCCAAAATAAATGTCGCTCACTAATTCTCTAACTATCATCAAATCAATGTTACTAATAATATCTGGTTTGAGACTTGAGCTATCAACTAAGCTCTGAAATATAAACACAGGTCTTAAGTTAATATATAAATCAAGTTTTTTCCTCAGAGATAGTAAACCTGATTCTGGTTTCATATTATTCTGATTATTTTCATGTTTTTTTGTACCAACTGCACCTAAGAGTATCGCAGAGGATTTGATTGCTTTTTCATGAGTACTATTTGGGTATGGGTTACCATGATTATCTATAGCTATCCCACCTATGTCGGCTTGCTCATAGTTAATATCACAAATTTTTTTCTCTGAAATATAGTTAAGTAGCTTAACAGCTTCATTCATAATTTCAGGACCGACACCATCTCCCGGTAACAAAAGTATATTATTTTTCATTTTTAAATAACCAAGGCTTAAGTTTTCTCATTTTTTGTTCATATTCTATTATTTTATTTCTTTGCTTGAGAGTCAAAGCAATATCATCATATCCATAGATAATACGATCTTTATCAGAATCATTGATTTCAAAGTTCAAAGAAAAATTATTTGGACCAGTGATTTTCTGNTGATCTACATCAATATCTAAAACAAATACTTTTTCTTTCTCAATAATAGCAAACAAATCATCTAATTCGAGTTTGCTTACTGTGATTAGCAAAATACCATTCTTAAAACTATTTCTACTAAATATGTCTGCAAAAGATGTAGAGATTATCGACTTAATTCCATAATCTTTAAGTGCCCAAACTGCGTGTTCTCTTGAAGAACCACATCCAAAGTTATCATTGGCTATGATGATATTTCCATTATTGTATGGTTCTTGNTTTAGTATGAACTCATTATTCAGCTCTCTATTTTCATAGTTATCCAAAGTACCTGTCTTTGTATATCTTAGCGAGTCAAATAGAAATTTCCCAAAACCAGATTTGTTGATTGATTTTAGATATTGCTTAGGTATTATTGCNTCCGTATCTATATTTGACTGATTTAATGGAATGACTTGCCCTGAGATAATCTTACTAGTCATTTTCAATCTGTAAAACCAGAAAAGTGTCCTTTAATTGCTGCCATCGCTGCCATCGCTGGACTAACAAGATGTGTTCTACCTTTATCTCCTTGTCTCCCTTCAAAATTACGATTCGATGTAGATGCACATCTCTCATATGGTGACAAACTGTCGTCATTCATACCTAGGCACATTGAACAACCTGGATCCCTCCACTCAAATCCCGAATCAAGAAATATTTTATCTAAGCCTTCCTGTTCTGCCTGGATTTTTACATGTCCCGATCCAGGAACAACCATTGCTTGTTTGATACTTTTAGCGACTTTTTTACCTTTAAGTATTGATGCTGCATCTCGTAAGTCTTCAATTCTAGAATTTGTACATGATCCGATGAAAATTTTATCAAGCATAATGGTACTTACCTCTTGATTGGGTGCTAAATCCATATAATCAAGAGCTCGTAAAATAGATTCTCTTTTATCAGCATCAGGAATATTGGATGGGTCAGGAATTTTCCCATCTACATCTACGGTCATCTCAGGAGATGTTCCCCAGCTAACCTGAGGTGATATAACTGATGCATCAAATTCGTGGATAGTGTCAAAGTTCGCATCATCATCACTATGAAGAGTTTCCCAATACTTTGAAGCATTATCAATATATTTTTTTGTTGGAGCATGTTGTCTCTGAGCTACATAATCAAAAGTCTTATCATCGAACGCAACAAGACCAGATTTAGCTCCTGCCTCAATACTCATATTACATATGGTCATTCTTCCTTCAATGCTCATGTTAGAAATGCATTCCCCAGTGAACTCAATTGTATGTCCTGTCCCACCAGAGGTACCAATTTTCTTTATAATATAAAGAATAAGATCTTTTGGTGTAACAAATTTACAAAGTTTATTTGAAACAACAATTTTTAAATTTTTTGCTTTTTTTACGTTAATACATTGTGTAGCTAAGACATGTTCTACGTCACTTGTTCCTATTCCAAATGCAAGAGCAGCGAGTGCCCCGTGAGTTGAAGTATGNGAATCACCACAGACTAATGTCATACCAGGTTGAGTAATNCCAAGTTCTGGCCCAATAACATGGACTATTCCCTGATTNACNTCATTTAAATCAAAGTAAGTGATNTTATGNTCATCACAATTTTTTATTAANGTATCAACTTGAAGTTTTGATACTTTATCTTCAATGCCTGANTCTCTNTCATTAGTNGGNACATTATGGTCGGATACAGCATAAATTGAATNCTTATTCCACAAACTCCTTTTTTCTAATTTAAGACCCTCGAAGGCTTGAGGAGATGTGACTTCATGNACTAGATGCCTGTCNATATATATNANTGAGCTATCATCAGAATTCATTNATATCTGATGCTCATTCCAGATTTTGTCGTACAACGTATCGCCCATTTTAGTTCCTAATTATTTTGAGCTTTATTTCTCAAATATAAATCCATTAAGACAATAGCCAGCATCGCCTCAGCTATCGGAACAGCTCGAATACCGACACAAGGATCATGTCTNCCTTTTGTACGTATTGTAGTCGCTTTATTTTTTTTATCTACTGTTTTACCAGGAACTAGGATGCTCGAGGTAGGCTTCANAGCTAGATCTANATGTANATTTTGACCAGAAGTNATNCCACCAAGTGTCCCACCAGAGTGATTGCTTGAGAAACCTTTTGGGGTAATTTCATCTCGACCTTNTGANCCNCTCTGTGTNACNACATCAAAACCATCGCCTANACCAACTGCTTTCACAGCATTAATAGACATCATAGCCCCAGCNATCAACGCATCNACTTTATCAAACACAGGTTCGCCTAATCCNANNGGGATGTTTTCTGCCACTACCGTTACTTGAGCGCCAATTGAATCTCCAGATTTGCGAATAGAATTNAGATAAGTTTCAAGNTCACTTACTAGTGAANCATCTGGGAAAAAGAATGNGTTTTTTTCAATATCTGATTTCTTTATTTTNCTTGGCTTAATTTCACCTAATTGNGAAACATAGCCGAATATCGATATTTTAGCCATTTTATTTAAAAATTTTTTNGCTATAGCTCCTGCNGCAACTCTTGCAAGCGTTTCCCTTGCTGATGATCTNCCTGCACCNCGGTAATCTCGTAANCCATATTTCTTCTGATAAGTAAAATCTGCATGGCCTGGACGAAATTTATCCTTAATTTCAGAATAATCTCGNGTACGCTGGTCCTTGTTATAAACGATTAAGTTGATTGGAGTTCCGGTTGTCATNCCTTCAAATACACCAGAGATAATNTCTACTCTATCATCCTCTTTTCTTTGAGTTGTGAACTTTGANTGACCAGGCTTCCTCCTATCCAGATCTTTTTGAATATCTGTCTCATCTAATTTTAATCCTGGAGGNCAGCCGTCTACAANACACCCNATAGCTTTNCCATGACTTTCACCGAAAGTCGTGACCGAGAATAATTTACCAAATGTATTACCTGACATAAAAGACCTAAACTAATAGTAAATTGAACATAAATATCATATATTTACCTGTATATTATTATAGTATAAATCTGACTACTTTTAAATTAATTGACGATTATGAAACTAAAATACTTTTTTGCANTGATATTAGTNATTTTGATAGCTCAAGGGCTTTTATCTATCAATTCTAGCTACTCACCTCATTATACGAACCTAAATTCAGNGCAANCCTTTTTNCCAGATAATGCAAAGTATANGTCTACTAATAGTGATCATTTTGGGAATGATAATCTCAAAGGCGNTTATACATTAATATTCTTTGGTTATACAAATTGCCCAGACTATTGNCCAGACACTCTGGTTAAAGTCAGAAAATTATTTAAAAGTATAGAAGACAAAAANATAAATAAAAATGTTAACTTGCTGTTTATATCCGTTGATACTAAAGATAAAGTGTCAAAAATAAAAAAATATGTAGAGTATTTTGATAAAAGTTTTGTTGGCATTGAAACAAACAGTAAGAATTTGGAGTTATTATCGAAAAGAGTCGGCGTATATTATAANAAGATANCAAATGAAGGTTCGATTGATTTTTATGACCACACTGGTGCAATATTTCTCACAGATAAAGAATCTAAACTAATTGGTATNTANACACCGCCTATTGATATAAATAATATACTAGAAGATGTTATAAGAGTCTTTTAATACATGAAGATATTTTATAAAAATATTCTTGAGCCATTGAAAGCATATTGGTTGTTCCTGATACCACATTATATGTTCTCAAGNATAACTTATATTATTACTAGAACAAAAAATCCTTTTGTTCCTTTTTTGATAAAGCTNTATGTGAAACTTTTNAAAGTTAANATGAAAGAGTGTATTNTTGAATCACCAAATGACTATTCAACTTTCTGTGAATTCTTTACAAGNAAATTAAAATNAGGNATNCACAAAATTGATAACACAGAAAATTCTGTAGTTTCAAGCTGTGATGGAAAGATAACTCAGTTTGGAAAAATAGAAGANGATTCCATACTCCAAGTGAAAGGTAAACAGATAAAATTAGATGATTTACTGAGTAATGATAGAAAATTNAAACAAGAATANACTAGTGGTTCTTTTTTGACAATATACTTATCGCCGANAGATTATCATCGTGTACATATCCCCTTGCCTGGAAAACTTATGAAAACAACNCATGTACCAGGTAGATTNTTTAGTGTAGCGGATCATGCTGTAAATCAAATTAGAAATTTATACGCGAGAAATGAGAGGCTTATATGTAATTTTAAAGACGGTGATANCTCNTTTTCAGTGATCTTTGTTGCAGCTATCAATGTATCTTCAATAGAGGTTCAATGGAAAGGTGAGGCATCTCCCCCATATCCAAAGAAAACTATATCTACAAATTATAGTAAAAAAAGAATACAATTCGAAAAGGGGGATGAATTTGGAATGTTTAAAAGTGGTTCTACTGTTATTATTCTATTCGATCAATCTGTTAAACTCTCATCAAAACTTAAAAAGGGACAAAAAATAAGAGTGGGGAACAAAATAGGTGTATGCGATAAATCATAATTGATGATTAGCATAATCAGGTAATGAATCAGATAAGTTGAAACCAGGCTCAATTTTTAAGTATCTATTACAATACTCAATCAAATCCTCACTATTAGTCTCACGCATTAAAACTTTATTTGTTTCTGTAAGTTGTTTATCCGTATTCTTAATATATTGATGAAGTTTCTCATTCAAAACCTTAAATTTGTCTGTATGAAAATTAAGCTCTTCGATTTTAACTAATTTACAACTATCCATCTGTTTACTCAGATTATCAGATGTAAAATCACAAGAAAAACACATTTCTCCATATGCATACTTCAGACAAGTAAAAGATTCTATAGATGACTCCATAGAGAATATATCTGCCATTAATTGCATCGAGGAAATACCTATAACGGGAATATCTTTACTAAATCCGATGGCTTGTAAGCATGATGCAGCTACTCTAGTTCCAGTAAAACTAGCAGGTCCTTTATTATATAAAATACAATTAAGATCGTTTGATTGTAATCCGTTGTTATTTAATAATTTATCGATTGCTACTAACAGGATTTCACTGCTATGTTTAATGTCGTCATATATGTCGGTATTTACTTTATCTTTTATTTTCAAAGATACAGATAAAACTTCATTTGCAGAGTCAACAGCCAAGATGTACATAAAAATATAGTACATCATAAGTTTTTTATATACAATTTATCGTAATCTCCCCATAGTTAAACTGGATATAACAAGACCCTCCTAAGGTTTAGTTCCTGGTTCGAGTCCGGGTGGGGAGGTGTCAATACCTAATTACACCAATGTTTAAAACAGATATTAAAAATTATTGTATAAAAAGCCCCCACAAAAGCCCCAGCAATAGTAAAAATGACTCAATTTTTTGTTAAGATTAAGATAAAAAGAAAGTGTGTAGCAAGAATAGTCATTCAATCAAACCTACTAAGGATATCATTTAGCCACTTCTGCTGTCCTGCGCTTAGAGCCTGATTATTCTTTAATCTTTTATCAACATTACCACCTGGCCTTAAGAAGTCATTTTTTTCCCTATCATTTAATTTATCGGATTTTCTAGCTTCTTCAATTTTTTTAAGTATATTCTTATTATCATCTGATGAAATAGCCCTTTTCATCTTCGTATTACTATTATGTGAAATGCCATCAGCATTCTTATTTTTCTCGCTATGATATTTATCATAGTTTTGTTTCCAATCACAGCTAGGGTTCTGACATCTATAATATGCACCATAACCCCAAGTTACTCTTTTGCGAGTCCTTGAGTGAAAAGAGACATCGGGGCTTCCGCATTTTGGACAAATTGGATTTTCTTTATTTGTTAGGAATTTAATTGCATCTAAACCTGTTGTTTTTCCTTTTCTATGAATCTCATGTTCTGCTGCTGCAATTGCTGTCTTTTTGTCAACATGTCTCAACATTGTTTCTTGTGCACCATTAGAAGATAAAGCATTTAATGATCCGATATAAAATATTTCATCATCTATCCATATGTATTTTTGATGAATTTCTGCCACTAGGTCCACAACCGCCCCTAGTTCAATTAATGTTTTATAAGCATTATATGATTGTGCATAATTTTTAATACTTGGTGGTCTAATTACACATTTAACTATAACTCCCTCATTTATTTTATGTCTAATTATATCTGCCCACCAACTAATTCTATTTTCAGTAATGAAGGCAGAATAAATAATTATCCATTTTGATGCTGAGGATAAATCTGAGTTTAGTTTTTTAAAAAATTCATCTTCTTTTAAAAAAGTATGCTCTTGTATATTATATTTCTCTATGGAGGATGACTTATAATCCACAATGTCGCTACTTAAAGTTTCTGGAGAGGCTTCAACTAGCTCACTAAGTTTGACAAGTTTCCCTTTTTCCTCTATGTCAACTAATATATCCTTCATTAGACTAGTTGTATCTAGCTTCTCTTCAAGATACTGCATATTAGCTAGAACAATAAGGAAACCCCTTGCTCTGCTTAATGCTACATTCATAGTTTTAACGTCATTCCACATTTGGCCAATATAAGGCAGTCCATTAGTTTCAACAGTATCAAAAATTATAATATCTTTTTCATTACCCTGAAATCTATGAACTGTCCCGCATTCAACATTCTCCAGATCACCTTCATCTAAAATCTTATTTATAATTTTCGATTGTGTAGCATATGGTGTTATTACTCCAACGTCTCTAGGGGTAGTGATAAATTTTAATTTTACAAGGCTTTTGATAAAATTCCTTATTGCTATTGCATGAAGAAGATTGTACTTAGAATTGTTTCTAGGCTTAACGCTACAGTATGGTTGAAATTCTTGTGTATCAACTAGAATTAAAGGATTCGAAAAAAATTCTGGATAAGAATCTTTTGTCTTACCAGCGCTTTCATGAGTAGATAAACTTCCATAATAAAATCTATTATTAATTAAGTCACAGATTTTCGAATCCATTCTATACTGTAGTTTAAGTTGAACTAAATTTGGCGGTGCTTTATTATTTTCAACGGAAGCTGCTATGCCTGATTTTTCAAAAACATCTAAGTTCATCCAGTTATTTATTAATTCCTTTTGTTTATCGTTAATTTTTTTGCTGTTTGCTGACTGCACTATTGGTGGCAATTGCTTAAAATCTCCTGTGACAACAACTTTCCCTATTGATAAACCTGAAACATAAAAAACCAACGGTAATGGCAACATTGATGCCTCATCAATAACAACAAGATCATATGTTTTAAATGACTTTGGGTTTAAAAAAGTTCTAGTAGCAGTTGTAGCTGTTATTCGAGATTTTTCTAATAGCTCATTTTGCTTTTCTTCTATTTCTTTTTGTATTTTTTTAACTTGATCTGATATTTGTGATAGCTCTTTACAAAGTTTTTCACGATCAGATTTAATAGTAGATATATTCAAATGATGTACTACAGGCTCTAATGAAGCTTTATCTTTAATCAATAAATCATATTTTTTGTTAATTGACTCTATATCCTTAGGAATTTTTTTTAGGAGAGGTTTTAAATTATTTTGATCCATCATAATAGAGCTTATGTGTCTTTCGATTGCTTCTTTACTTTTTTTGCCTTGCATCCAGTCTGCTGCTGTATTTAAAACATTTCCTTCAGGTTTTGCATCTGGTAGATCTTTCTGTAATCTATCTAGCTCAAGCTCATTAGTTTTTAACTTTGATACTGTCTCGGTAAAAGATATTTCTAATGATTTTAACTGAGATTTATGTTGCTTAAGATCTTCTTTGATTTTAATAAATTTATTATAAGATTCAATATTCTTATCTAAAGGCTCTTTTTTAAAATGTAGCTCATCCTGCATCTTATTTAAATCACTTATTTTTATCTGTAATGGTTTAGTATGACGTTTAACTACTTCATTGATATCAACATAGTCCTTATATTTTTTTTCAACTTCCTCATTAATTATTTTTCCAATTCTTAAAACAGAGCCATTATTAAATTCCTCATCCTTGATTCTAACTAGTTGGTCGCATAAACTTTTTAATAAAATATCTACAGCCATATTAGTATTTGAAACAAGTAAAATCTTCTTATCACTTTTATAAAATTGGTAGATGACTTCAGCAAGAGTAAAAGTTTTACCAGTCCCTGGTGGCCCCCATAAATATAAGATCTCTGAACCTGAGATAACCTTTAATGCGTTGAATTGATTATCATTAAGTGAAGGTGGTTTTTCTTTTAAACTGTTATCGATTTTAGTTTCTGATTTTTCTAACCCTAAAGTCTTTTTAGCTAAGGTTATATTAAAAATATCTGTATCTTTTATGTCTGATGTTTCTAAAAGTCTCTCCTTTAATCTTTTTAATAAAAAAGAATTATCTGTCTTAATTAATGCATTATTGATTTTATCGCCAATATTATCATTTATAGATATTCTTATTTCTTTCTCTACAAGGGATACAATGCTGCCATTATATATATGTTCTCCAATTACAAGTTCTACAGGCGTATCCTCTTTAAGCGATAATGTGTCTTCTATTCGAAAAGTGTAAATATATTCCCCAGCTATATGATCTTTAAGAAACCCATTAGTAATATCAATACCAAGTTCATATGATCTTTGCTTGCTCACATCTATTTCTATATCTAACGACTCGTTAAACTTTTCAAAAACAGGATCTGTGTTATTTTCTTCTATTATTTTCCCATCAGTCATAATACTTTTATTTTTTTATGGTATTACCTATATCGATACTATTAATTTTTTGATTAAAGAGCAATAATAATTATATGATAACTACGGAATTACATTTGTACTGTAAAGACTATAAGTTTATGCGCTCTTTATCTGATAAAATATTTACTTCGGGTTTCTGGTCTTTTACCTTAGAAGAGGCAAATTCGTTCATTGGTTGTAATGTATACTTTCATAATAAATTAAAAGAATCATCTTATAGAGGTGGGCAGATTATTGGTGTCGAATTAAAAAAATATAAGAATAAAGAACGTATTCTTTTCACGATAGAAGAGAAAAATGAAAATATCGGAAAGCCTTGGAATGGAGATATCTCCATAAGGCAATGGTATAGTATTAAGCATAATTGAAGTAAACCTTTTTAAGCCCCCAATAACTTTCAAGAATTATAGCTCACCCAAGGTTGACTCCAGATTTTCGCTACTTTCAACATTGTTTGCTTTAGCGTAAGTTAGAATTAGTTGAGTCGTTTTCATCATAGAACTTGCATAAGGTGGTATACTTGGTATTACGGTTAAAAACCCACTTAATTCAACAAATGCAGTTAATGGATCTTGCTTAGCATACTCAACTGTTGCTGAACCGACTTTAAATAACAATATTGTAGATTTATAACCAGCTACCGCTGGTTTGATAGCTTTGACAAAATATGCTCTTTTTTCGTCACTTAACTCTTCACTTTGATCAAGCATAGTTTCCGATAAAACAGCACTACTTTCATCGGAAACTCTAATCGAGTTGGCCATTCTCTCCGACTCACTTATTTTACTATTAGATGAATATATTATAGCTTCTTTGATTTTTTGAGCATCCTTGTCTTTACCATATGCCATCATGAGTAATTCTTGAGCTTCAAGATACTTAGTCACAGACGCAAAAAAAACTGTAGATAATTGAGTTTTTAATTTTTTATTAGGCTGGAATTGTTTATTATCTTTATTACTAGTTTGACCTGCAACTACATAACACTTTCCATCAGCAGATTTTCCAGACAATAATAAGGATCTCTTTTGTCTGTTCTCTTCCATGCTTTTGTTATAAATATCTTTAGTATTAGTGCCAGCGAGTTTATCAACGATACCAAAAGTACCTTCAAGACCAAAATCTATAATTTCCACAATACCAACACCAATTGCTGTCCCTAGCTTGCTGCCTAATTCATGTGGTAAGCTGGCTAGATTCATTGGTCTTGAATTTTCACACTTTGCCTCATTTATTGGAATAACATTTGGTTGTGATATATTTTCATCTTCCAAATTAGATGCATCTTGGTTAGCATCTTTAGTTAATTTTTCTTGAGAAGAACTTCTAGACTTATTAACATATATTTTATGTTCATTAGCATATTTTTTACGCTCATTTAAGGCTCTTACGTTCTCATCTTTTTGTTCAGGGCTAGCTACAAATTTATGACCTATTTCTTTTTTATTTTTTAAAAACTCCTCCATGTTTCTTATTTTAATCTTGCAGTCTTCATTGTTGTTTACGTCTTTTATAATTTGGCCATTAACAAATTCTCCATTCTTAAATTCTCCATCATATCTTATCATGCAAAAATCTTCTGTTAAATTTTTGACATATACTCCTCCTTCTCCATAATTTTGATAACGTTTATTATTTATTATCAGATGTCCTTTTCCATGATATACATCATTTTTAAAGTCTCCAGAATAACTATTTTTCATATACCCTAAATGTGATGTTACTCCCGTTATACCTTTATAGTAAAGATCTGAAGCAGCAGAATGATACTCACCTGTAATTTTTTCACCACTTTGATATATGCCATCAAATATGGCTATAGCTGCATTTCTACAAGTGCTTTTTATAGTATTGATAGCTCCTTTGTTTGGTGTCAGTCTACTAATTGCAGTAATAAGATCGTAATCACTATAATTACCCATTGTGGTATATGCTGTTAATTTACTACAGTAAAGAATCTCTGTTTTGCCATCAAGAATTCCATCTTTCCATATTCCTGAGATGATAGAACCTGGTTGTAGAAGTACTCCTTCTCCATGATAAACATTATTTTTCCAGGTACCTATGTATTTAATATTTTTAATAGGATCAAAAAACATTCCATAACCATGTTTCATACCATCTTTAATGTCACCATCATAGGTAGATTGAAACTCTTTAAGGCTGGCACTACTTGGTTTAAAAAATTTCTTTACTTTCGAAAAACATTTTTCTTTCATTATGGTATATTTTTCGGGATCATGATTTTCTTTATTTCTATAAGCATTAGCTTTGCTCATGCACTCTTTGACTTCTAGAGAAGTTTTTTCTGTTTGCATCTCTTTT
>PBHH01000020.1 GCA_002720195.1 Gammaproteobacteria bacterium | reverse complement strand
AAGACCAGACATGATTGCATCACTAGAGGATGTAGAGAATGCTCAATATGGAATGAATACAATACTTCTTGATGCTCGTTCAAAAGAGAGATATGAGGGTGTAAGTGACCCAGTAGATCCAATTCCAGGGCATGTGCCTGGCGCTATTTCCCATCCATTGGGAACCAATTTAGATAGAACTGGCAAATTTAAGACAAAAGAGGAGTTGATACATAACTTTGGTAAAATCTCGAGTGAACTTAAAGATAAAGATATTATCTCTATGTGCGGATCTGGTATTACGGCGTGTCACAACATTCTTGCGCTAGAAATAAGCGGTATAAAAAATGCAAAGTTATATGTTGGATCATGGAGTGAGTGGATTACAGATTCATCCCGACCAATTGCCAAGGTTGATGATAATTAACTGTATCTGTTGTCGATATATACTTGTATTATATCGATAAATTGACCTTCAATGTTATCGCCGCTCAATGTTTTAAATTTTTTGCCATCTATAAAGACAGGGGCATGAGGATCTTCATTATTACCAGGCAAGCTTATACCAATGTCTGCATGCTTCGATTCACCTGGACCGTTTACAATACATCCCATTACCGCAACAGTCATGTCTTCAACTCCAGGATACTTCTTTTTCCAGTTAACCATGTTTGTATCGATCATATTCTTAATAGATTTAGACAATTTTACGAAATAGTCATTTGTAGTTCTCCCACAACCAGGGCATGATACGACTTTGGGCTTATAATTTCTTATCCCTAAAGAGGAGAGAATTTGCTGGCACACTTCAACCTCTTCTGTCCGTGATTTNTGATCATCNGGTGTCAGTGAAACTCGTATGGTATCTCCTATACCTTCACTAATAAGGATTGAAAGCGCAGATACTGAGGAAATTACNGCATCTCTTCCCAGTCCAGCCTCTGTTAAACCCAAATGAAGAGGGTATTTTGACTGTNTTGACACATCTCTATAGACGTCGACTAAATCCATNACATTACTTGTTTTACACGAGAGTATTATTTTNTCTTTAGCTAACCCAAGTGCTTCGGCTTTTTTNGCAGATGAAATAACNGAATCAATAAGAAATTTTTTCATTATTTTTGAATAGTTTATCGATTCTTTTGAATTCATTTTCTGATTNATTACATCATCTAACTCTGCTTTCTGAATACTGCCCCAATTTCCTCCTATCCTAATTGGCTTATTATTTTCAATTGCNATGTTAATTATTTGTTCAAAATTNTTGTCAAATTTGCCTTTCCCACCTACNTTGCCAGGATTGATTCTATATTTATCNAGTATTTGCGCAGCCTCNGGNTATTTTGATAACAAGAGATGTCCATTAAAGTGGAAATCTCCAACGATGGGGACATCATAATTCAGCTGNATTAGTTTTGATTTGATGTCAGAGAGACTCTTAGCNGACTCNTGGTCATTAACCGTAACTCTCACTATTTCAGAACCTGCGTCATAAAGTTCCATTATTTGNGTGCTCGTTTTNTCNGCATCTGCTGTGTTGGTATTGGTCATAGATTGCACCCTTATAGGAGCAGACGACCCAATTTTCACACCNCCAACGTCTACAGTATATGTTTCTTTACGATTTTGCATTTTCTTATTATATTGCAAAATACTATGCAAAAGCTAAAATATTGATTGTTATTAACTGAGGGTGAAATAATGATAATTGACGAAGATAAGCAGGTTTCTGATGAGCATGAAGGTCAGGACAGTTTAGCAGACGAAAACTCTGAAACCTTGAAAGATGAGCCAGAAAATCAATCAGATTCTGTCTCGGAGTCTGAGGTTGATAACTATAAAGTTAAGTACGAGAAGGCATATGACTCCCTTCTTAGAGCTCAAGCTGAAGTTGAGAATATTAAAAAAAGAAGCAAAAAAGAAGTTGAGAATGCTTATAAATATTCGATAGAGGCTATTTTGCAAGATATTATCCCAATATTTGACAGCTTATCCCTTAGTTGTTCAGTTGAATTAAATAAAACAGATACTGAGAAGGTCTTAGAGGGCAATAAAATGTTATTGGAGATGTTTAATAAAATATTTGAAGCGCATAATATCAATAAAATCAATCCTTTGGATGAAAAATTTGACCCAAAATATCACCAAGCTATTAGCACAATCAAAGATGAAAAAAAGGAAAATGACATTATTTCAGAGGTCGTACAGACAGGCTACATACTTAATGACAGAGTTATTAAACCTGCGCTGGTTATAGTTGTAAAAAATGACTAGGGCTTGAAAAAACTAATTAAGTTCATATATTCCTTGTAGAAATCGATTGGAGAAATTTATATGGCTAAAATGATAGGAATAGATCTAGGTACAACTAATTCATGTGTGTCTGTGATGGACGGTGCAACCCCCAAAGTAATTGAGAATAGCGAGGGCGACAGAACTACACCATCTTATGTTGCTTATACCGGTGACGATATTTTAGTTGGCCAATCTGCGAAAAGGCAAGCTGTAACTAACCCGAAAGATACGTTATATGCAGTAAAAAGACTGATTGGTAGAAAATTCGACGAGGATGCCGTTAAAAAAGATCAGGACATAGTCCCATACAGTATAGTCAAAGCAGATAACGGCGACGCATGGGTAGAAGCAAAGGGAAAGAAAGTTGCTCCACCAGAAGTATCAGCAAAAATTCTCCAAAAAATGAAAAAAACAGCTGAAGATTACCTAGGACAAGAAGTAACTGAGGCTGTAATAACAGTTCCAGCATATTTCAATGATGATCAAAGAAAGGCAACTAAAGATGCAGGTAAAATTGCAGGCCTTGATGTAAAAAGAATTATTAATGAACCTACCGCAGCAGCTTTGGCATATGGTCTTGATAAGAAGAAGAATGAGCAGAAAATTGTAGTATACGACCTAGGCGGAGGAACATTTGATGTTTCCGTGATTGAGATTTCAAATCTAGACGGAGAGCAATCATTCGATGTATTATCCACAAACGGAGACACTTTTCTTGGTGGAGAGGATTTTGATCTTCGCCTGATTGATCATTTAGCTGATGAATTCAAGAAAGAGCAAGGAGTTGATCTAAAAAATGATCCAATGGCAATTCAGAGACTTAAAGAAGCAGCTGAGAAAGCTAAAATTGAGTTATCATCAAGTTCACAGACTGATATAAATCTTCCGTATGTCACTGCAGATGCATCAGGTCCAAAACATTTAAATATGAAATTAACTAGGGCTAAGCTAGAGTCATTAGTTGATGATCTAATTTCTAGAACAATTGAGCCTTGCAAGCAGGCATTAAAAGATGCTGAACTTGATCCAAAAGATATCAATGAAGTAATCCTTGTTGGTGGACAAACTAGAATGCCAAAAGTACAAGAAGTTGTTCAGAGTTTCTTTGGTAAAGAACCTAAAAAAGAAGTTAATCCAGATGAAGCGGTAGCAATGGGTGCTGCAATTCAGGCTGGAGTCTTGGGTGGTGACGTCAAAGATGTTCTACTTCTTGATGTAACTCCGTTAACACTTGGTATAGAGACAATGGGTGGTGTTAGAACTCCACTTATAGAAAAAAACTCAACAATACCTACTAAGAAATCACAAATATTTTCAACCGCTGAAGACAACCAGCCAGCAGTTACTGTTCATGTTCTTCAAGGAGAGAGAGAAATGGCATCAGGAAACAAATCACTTGGTAGATTTGACTTGCAAGATATTCCTCCTGCACCAAGAGGCACACCTCAGATAGAAGTTACATTTGATATAGATGCAAACGGCATCTTAAATGTCTCTGCACAAGATAAAGCTACGGGTAAAGAACAGTCTATTGTCATTAAAGGTTCAAGTGGACTCTCAGATGAAGAAATAGAAAAAATGAAAAAAGATGCTGAACTTCATGCAGATGAGGATAAGAAAGCCAAAGAACTTGTTGATGCAAAAAATCAAGCAGAGGCAATGATTCATGCATCAGAAAAATCTATAAAAGATCTTGGTGATAAAGCTGATAAGTCGGAAGTAGAGAAAGTTAACGATGCGATCAGCCAATTAAAAGAGACTTTAAAAACGGAAGATGTAGAAAAAATTAAAGAGCAAACAATGAAACTGACAGAGGCTGCAAGTAAGATTGCAGAACAAGTCTATAAAGAGCAAGCGGCTAAGGAAAGCCAAGCCAATCCAGCTGATGCCGCAAACCCTGAAGATGGTGATACCTCAACATCAAAAGAAAATGTGGTAGATGCTGACTTTACAGAAGTTAAAGAAGAAGACAAAGAAAATAAAAAGGCAAACTAGAAATGTCCAAGGCTGATTATTACCAGACTCTCGGTGTGAACCGAGATGCGTCTGCTAGTGAAATTAAAAAAGCTTACAAAAAGCTTGCAATGAAATATCATCCTGATCGTAATGCAGGCGACAAAGCATCAGAAGAAAAGTTTAAAGAACTTTCTGAAGCATATGAAGTCCTGAGTGATTCATCCAAGAGACAAACATATGATCAATTTGGGCATGAAGGAATGAACTCTAGATTTGGTCAAGGCGGAGGAGGATATACTTATTCAGGAGAAAATTTTAATGATATTTTCGGAGATATCTTTGGTGATATTTTCGGAGGAGGTTCTTCAAGAGGAAGGCAACGAAGAGGCCGTGATCTTGAATATCAAATGGAATTATCACTTGAAGATGCAATAAATGGGAGAGAGATAAATATTTCAGTGCCTACCTTGGTTTCCTGTAATGATTGTGATGGCACCGGTGCTCATCAGGGAAAGTCATTCTCAAAATGCCCACAATGTAATGGTGTGGGTCAAGTAAGAATGTCACAAGGATTTTTCTCGGTCCAGCAGACTTGCCCAAGATGCTCTGGTCGAGGCACAATTATCGAAAAACCATGTGTTAAGTGCTCTGGTGCCGGAAGGTTTGAAAAAACTAAAAAACTATCAGTGAAAATACCATCTGGTGTAGACAATGGTGATCAAGTTCGATTAACTGGTGAAGGTGAGGCTGGCTCTCCAGGAACTTCACCTGGTGACTTGTATGTGTCGATAAGAGTGAAACCTCATAAAATATTTCAACGAGAGGGTAATGATCTTCTATGTGAGGTGCCAATTAACTTTACATCTGCTATCCTTGGAGATAATGTGATCGTCCCAACATTAAGTGGTAAAGTAGAGTTGAAAATTCCTAAGGGTACACAATCTGGAAAAACTTTTAGGATGAAGAACAAGGGTGTTAGGTCTGTCAGATCGAGAGACACTGGTGACTTATATTGTAGAGTAAATGTCGAAACACCTGTAAACTTGACAAAAAAACAAGAAGATTTAATTAAGGAACTCGATGAATCACTTGGGAGAAGTAAATCTAAACATAGTCCAAAACAGGGAAGCTGGTATGATAGCATTAAAGATTTTTTTGAGTAAGGTTTAAATGACGAATATTGCCATACACGGATTTTTTGGAAGAATGGGACAAGCTATATTTCTTGAAGCAAGACAAATGAAGTCTTTGTCAGTAACAGTTGGGATAGATCAGGAACAAACAATCAGTGATAAAACTGTAGAGGGAGTACAATTAACAAATACTTTAGAATCTTTAAGAGATGAATTTGATGTTGTGATAGATTTTTCTCTACCAACACCGTCTATTATTAACGCGCAAAAATGCTCAGATTCAAAAGTACCATTGGTCATAGGAACCACAGGTTTCACAAAACAACAACACGAAAAGATAAAAAATCTCTCAAAAAATATTCCGATACTTCTTGCGCCTAATATGAGTTTAGGTGTTAATGTAAGTTTAGATGCGCTAGCATACATTGCAAAGATGCTCCCTGACTATAGAGTTACAATTGAAGAGACACATCATGTTAATAAAGTAGATAGTCCATCTGGTACGGCAATAAAAATTGCAAATGTGATTTGTGAAAGTAGAGGGATAGATCTGGGTGATATCGAAAACAAAGATTGTCCAATTGAGTTTCTATCACATAGAAAAGACACTGAGATTGGAACCCACACAATTTATTTCAAAGGTCAGAATGATGATATAGTTTTTACACATAACGCATCTAATAGAAATATTTTTGCCAATGGCTCGCTAAGGGGTTCAAGATGGATAGTAAAGCAAAAACCAGGCTTATATTCCTTTAAACAATTTATGGATTCTGAAGTATGAATCATGTGTGTGTAGTTTTCCCAGGTCAAGGTTCTCAAAACGCAAACATGCTAGATGGTTTTTCGTCTAATGAGGTATTTGTCGATACATTAAAACATGCGTCGAATATTCTCGGATATAATATTTCCGAAATAGTAGGCTCAGATAAATTAGGTGACACTTTATATACTCAACCTATCATAGTTGCAGTCTCTATTGCTATTTGGAGAGCTATTCAAGATCAACATAAATTTGTGCCAATCGTTGGCGCAGGACACAGTCTCGGCGAATACACCGCCATGGTTGCTGCCGAAGTACTCACTTTAGAGGCTTGTCTTGATTTGGTTTCAAAACGAGCAGAATTAATGACGAAAGCTAATGAAAACAGACCGACACTAATGGCTGCAATCATAGGTCTGGACAGAGATAGAGTAGCTGAACTTTGCAAAGAGATGTCTTCAGACAAATCTATTATAGAGGCAGTTAATTATAATTCTTCTCAGCAGACCGTAATTGGAGGAGATGAGGATGCAATAAGTCAATCTCTAGAAATATTTAAAAAAGAGGGTGCTAAGCTAGCAAAAAAACTAGATGTTAGTCTAGCTTCACATACTTCACTAATGAAATCTTGTTCAGAAGAATTACGTAAAACTATGATAAATATGAATTTTATGAAACCAAAATTCGAAATTATACAAAATTACGATGCTTCGTCTAATACTGAAATTGATGGTATAATTGATTCATTAAGTAAACAAGTTTATTCACCAGTAAAGTGGGTAGATTCAATTAACAAGATATCTAAAATGGATATCGAAGCATTTTTGGAAATCGGGCCTGGAAAAGTGTTATCTGGTTTAATTAAGAGAATAGACAAAAAATCCCCGTGCTACTCTTTAGATTCAGAATCCACATCCAATGATGTTTTTAGTAACATTAAAAATGGATAAAGACACGAGAGACATAGTTGTTTTAATCACAGGAGCAAACCGCGGGATTGGTTACTCAATTTTTGAGACATTTTATCAGCATGGTTATAAGGTCGTTGGCTCNTANCGATCTGATTCGGGGGAANATTCATTAAAAAAAATTATTGATGACAATGANAGAGGGATGGCTGTGCAACTTGATGTAACATCAACAGATAGCATTANCGAAGCTACGAAAAAGATTCAAGAAAAGTTTGGNGACATTGGTATATTAATTAATAATGCTGGAATTACTAACGATAATCTATTTATGAGGATGAAAGAGGATGAATGGAACAATGTAATAGATACGAACTTGAATTCAGTTTTNAGGGTGACCAAAGAATGCGTGAAAGGAATGATAAAACAAAGGTATGGAAGAATTATAAATGTAAGTTCTGTAGTAGGTTTAACTGGTAACCCTGGGCAAGTAAATTATTCTTCATCTAAGTCTGCAATATACGGATTTACTAAATCACTCGCTAGAGAATTAGCTAGTAGAAATATTACCGCTAATTCAATTTCACCCGGATTTATACAGACAGATATGACGGATAAACTCACAGACGAGCAAACAAANGCNATAACTAAGTCAATTCCACTATCTAGACTTGGGAGTGCCAAGGATGTCGCANACCTNGCATTATTTCTTGCATCTGATCAAGCNTCATATATNACAGGTGAAAATATTAATGTTAACGGTGGGTTGTATATGTAAAATTATGTGTTTTTAAAGTAGAATAACTTATTATTTAATAATATTTAGGAGTAAAAAAAAATATGAGTAATATTGATGAGAGAGTGAAGAGTATAGTTGTGAAGCAACTGAGCGTAAAAGAGGAAGATGTAAAAAANGAGTCAAAGTTTATTGATGACTTAGGAGCAGACTCTCTCGATACCGTTGAGCTTGTAATGGCGCTAGAAGAAGAATTTGAAACTGAAATTCCAGATGAAGAAGCAGAAAAGATCACTACAGTGCAAGAAGCGGTTGACTACATAAACAAAAATCTCAAATAAGCTAATGACTAATAGAAGGGTGGTAATCACGGGGTTAGGTTGTCTCACCCCAATAGGAAATAGCAAAGAGGAGTTTTGGTCTTCTCTTCTAGCNGGCAAGTCTGGCGCAGAAACTATAGAAAATTTTGATGTTTCGAAGATGTCTGTAAAATTTTCAGCATCAGTAAAGAATTTTGATGCAGAAAAATATTTTGATTCAAAAGAGCTAAGAAAATATGATACATTCATGCAATATGGATTAGCAGCAGGGATAGACGCTNTATCAGATTCGGGAATAGTTGAGTCTAAAGTAGATTATGACAAGGTTGGTGTTGCTATAGGTTCGGGTATAGGTGGTCTGCAAAACATTGAGAATACNCGTTCGATTTATGAAAAATCTGGGCCAAGACGTATNTCGCCATTCTTTGTTCCTGCAAGTATAATNAATATGATATCAGGGAATTTATCTATAAAATATGGTTTCAAAGGACCGAACTTGTCTATTGTGACAGCATGTACCACCGGAACACATAATATTGGCGAGGGATTCAGACAAATACAATACGATCATGCAGATGTGATGGTATGTGGTGGCGCAGAGATGGCAACAAGTCCTCTAGGACTCGGAGGTTTTGCTGCAGCAAGAGCTTTATCAACAAGAAATGACGATCCNAAGAAGGCAAGCAGGCCATGGGACNTTGACAGAGATGGATTTGTTCTTGGTGACGGCGCAGGAGTCTTAATCCTNGAAGAACTTGAACATGCTAAAAAAAGAGGCGCAAAGATTTATGCAGANGTAATAGGTTANGGAATGAGTGCAGATGCTTATCACATGACACTTCCATCNGAAAATGGCGAGGGAGCAATGAGATGTATGAAGCTTGCTCTANAAGACGCAAANCTATCTTCTGAAAACATCGGCTATGTTAATGCNCACGGAACATCTACACCAGCAGGAGATGTTATTGAAGCACAGGCAATTAAGTCATTATTTAATGGAAACACGAAGGGACTTTTGGTTAACTCAACAAAATCAATGATAGGACACCTGTTGGGTGCAGCTGGAGGCGTTGAAGCAATAGCGACAGTTCTATCTATTGAGAATAAAACAATACATCAGACNATTAATATAGAAAATCAGGATCCAAAGTGTGATTTAGATTTTTGTAAAGANGGGCCAAAAGAAGCGGCCATCGAATATGCACTGAGTAATTCTTTTGGGTTTGGTGGAACAAACGGATCCTTAGTGTTTAGTAAATTTTCTGACTAGTTTATTGCTGTGAAGAAATTTAATGTTTTTGTTAATAAAAAAACTATAAACATTCAAGATAGGGGTTTCAATTTTGGCGATGGTGTATTTGAGACAATTTTAGTCAAGGAAAATAAGCCTCTTCATTTCNCTAAACATATCAAAAGAATGATGGAGGGATGTAGGTCCCTTAAAATAAGNACACCTCCGGTAAATTTAATGAGGGAATATGCTTNNAAATCAATTTCTAAAACTCAAAACTGTATCCTNAAAATAATAATAACAAGAGGATTAAGTGAACAAGGATATANNATTAATCTNAACTCGAAACCTAATATTTATTTCAATAAAATAAAGAATGTGCCTTCNTTAGTTAAGATTACAGGGTTAAAACTAAAGGTGTCTAAAGTAACACTTGTACAAAATAGCAATTTAAGTGGGATTAAACATATGAATCGCATTGAACAATCATTAGCTTCGCATGAAATTCTACATGAAAAAAAAGAGTATGACGATCTTTTGTTATTGGATGATCAGAAGAATATTATAGAAACAATATCATCCAATATATTTTTCATTAAAGAGAATAAGCAGCAACTCTCATTTTATTCTCCAAAATTATCTAAGTCTGGTATTGATGGAATTCAGAGATCTGTAATTATAGATTTCTTGAAAAAAAAGAAAAACAAAGTACTCATACANAACATTAAATTATCACAACTCCCACAGTTTCAATTTGCCTTTATCTGTAACTCTATTAAAGGTATTAGGTTTATAAAAAGTATAAATACTGTTAAATTCAAAGAACCAGAGCCAGTTTTAGCATTATTGGAGAGGTTGATTTAATGACAAAGATGGGTAAATTCATAGTTTTTGAGGGTAATGAGGGAACTGGGAAGTCTACTCATATAAAAAAATTATCAGCTTACCTCAAAACGATAAATCATGACCATATCGTTACTAGAGAGCCAGGTGGAACAGAATTTGGGGAAAGTATTAGATCGATACTCCTTAATTCTAAATCTACACTTGACCCTACTTCAGAAGCACTTTTATTTTATGCATCCAGGATAATGAACTATAAATCAGTTATTTTAAGTGCTATGGAAGCTGGAAAAACAGTGATTTGTGATAGATTCCATTATTCAACACTAGTTTACCAAGGACTCTCTCAAAATTGTAAGGAGGTTTGCAGTTTACATAATATATTAGATAAAATCTTCTCAGAAAATATATCTATTGTAGTTTACCTTGATGCAAGTGTTGACACATGTTTTTCTAGGATTAATAAAAGACAAAAAAGCGATAAGTTTGAACTACAAGGAAAAGATTTTCTCGAAAACATTAAGAAATCCTATGAAGTAGCTCTCAAGGATATCGACAGGAAGTTTGTCGTTGATACAGATCAAGAACTAGAAGTCGTTACGAGAATGATTAGAGAGAAGATAGAGTTAATACTAGATGAGTAATGAAAATAAAAATCTAGAGATATTTTTTCAGGATTTTGATCTTGAGAAGAATAATTATAATTTTTTAGTTCTAGGGGAGAATGATAATGAGAGATATTCATTTATTGAACATATAATTGATTCATACTTCTCAAAATATAATTTAAAAAAATACAAGACTATTTACGATCATCCAGATGTTAGGTATATATCTTTACCATTATACGATAAACAATCAAGATTAGTGAGGTGCATTAGTGATTTGGAAAGACTACAGTATGAGTTCGGTTTATGTGAGAGTATAGAGTCATTAAGAATTGGTACAGAAATAACTATTGGACAAATTAGAGAAATGTCAGAATCTCTCAATTTAACGCCATTTTCAAAACATAATATAATAATAATAAATACGTGTGATTATCTAAATAANGAAGCAAGTGCTTCTATTTTAAAAACNCTAGAGGAAACAAATTCAAATAGTATATTTTTTTTACTAGCTAATAACTTATCTGCAATAGCTGAGACCATAATTAGCCGATGTCAAAAAATATATTTCAAAAAGTANNCGCNTAATTTCAACTATAAATCGCATTACAATTTTTATATGTCAAAAATACCTCAAGTTCTTGTGAGTGACATCGAGNNTACTGAGTTATCGAATCTTAAAAATATAGCTCAGAACTTATCTATTATCTATAAAAAAAATTCCTCACCACTAATCTTCTCAGAAAAGTGGGCAAACCTTGGCAAACCTCTTCTTGATTATCTTTTAGATTTATTTATGCTGCTACTAAAAGGTAATTCATTAGAATCAAAAGATAAGCGTCTTGAGACATATNGTAGTTTAATCAGTCACATTAAAATTGATCGTGTAAAGATAATAGATATCATAAGATTTNTACTTCGGAAAAAATCTGAATATNTAAATTTGAATGTAAACAAAAAATTGTTCTTCGATGACTTACTAATTGTCATTAGAGATAAATTATAATAATATGCGGTTATGAAAAAAGAGAATGAAGGGAAAGTTATACCATTTCAGAGAGANAAAAGTAGCGCTAAAATNNTAAAAATAGCAGATACTTTNAACTTTTATCGTGGTGGTAAAGTTAATAANGTCTCATTAGCATACGAGACCTGGGGGAAGCTTAACTCGGATAAATCCAATGTAATCGTAGTCCTCACGGGTTTATCTGCAAGTTCCCATATAGCATCATCNGACAATGACTCAACAGCNGGCTGGTGGGAGTCAATGGTTGGTCAAGATAAACCGCTTGATTCAAATAATAANTTNATAATATGNATAAACACACTTGGTAGTTGTTTTGGTTCCACGAGCCCAGTAAGTATNAACGAAAAAACTGGNAAACCATACAGGTTGTCTTTTCCCGAGTTGACNGTAGAGGACATGGCGAGTGCATCTCACATGCTTTTGGAAAANCTTGGTATTAAAAAAATCAAACTACTTGTTGGACCGTCTCTTGGTGGAATGCATGCTCTTGCCTTTTCAATTCTCTATAATAAATCTGTAGATAATATTTTATTAATCTCTACTGCAACACAAGCATTACCATACGCAATAGCAATAAGATCTCTTCAAAGAGAAGTTATCAGAAAAGATCCAGATTGGAATAACGGTTTCTATTCTTATGAAAAACCACCACTTAATGGGGTAAGAATTGCGCGCAAACTTGGAATGACNTCGTATAGATCTTCANCTGAGTGGTTACAGAGATTTGGAAGNAAAAAATCCTCATCTGAAAAACTTACTCAAAATACATTTGGNGTTGATAATACAAGTTTCGAGTTTGAAATAGAATCTTATTTAGAGCATCACGCTGTTAAATTTCAAGATGTATTTGATGCTAACTCGTACCTTTACTTATCAAGAGCTATGGACTGGTTTGACGTTTCAGATCATGGNAAATCTACACAAGATGCAATTTCTAAAACACAAATTGGAAATGCTCTTGTATTAGGNGTTTCATCAGACACCTTGTTTCCTTGCCACCAACAAAAAGAAATTGCAGAGTGTTTTTTGCAGGCAGGTACAAAAGTTGATTACCAGGAACTTGATTGTATACAAGGCCATGATTCTTTTCTTGTAGATATTGAAACATTTGGACAAAGAATCNGAAAATTTTTAACGAAACTATGAAGTTACTGATAATTCTTACTTCTTTATTGTGCCTCGGTATAAATACTGCTAATGCGATTGAATATGAAGCAAAAATAATAAGAGTCGTTGATGGTGATACTGTAGTAGTACTTCATAATACTGTCAAAAAAAAAGTCAGATTNAGACATATTGACGCACCAGAGAAATCTCAGCACTACGGCCAGTCAGCAAAAGATTTCCTCAGTTCTGAATTAGANGGTAAGTCTGTAATAGTTAATACAGACTACAAGGACCGTTATGGAAGAGATATTGGAGATATTTTTATCTATGATTCAGGTGTGGCTGTTTATATAAATGCAAAACTTATTAAAACAGGTAATGCATGGGTCTATAAATCATACCGAGGTAATAGCTATCTTATGAATCTTGAAAATCATGCTNGAAAAAATAAGCTTGGCCTATGGAGTACTAAAACTCCACTAGAACCATGGNTATTCAGAGCAAAGAATAATAAAAAATAATTTTTATTTTTACAAGAAAGCTTATAATTAAATTAGATGAAAAAAATATCAATATTTGCTTTNTGTTGCGTTTTCTTGATTTCTTGTGCAACACCAAAGGCAGTGGANGTTGTCCAAATAGGGGATAGTGAAATGTCTTGCTCAGANCTGCGACTTGCCTATGAGTCTGCTGATTTAAGCGAGGATGAGGCGCATGCAAATAAAGGTGTTACCGATGAAAATATTCTCTCTGGGCTTTTTTTCTTCCCAGCATATTTTGTAACNTACGGAACATCGATNCATGCTGAGTANAATGCATCACAGAGGAAAGATCATTTGCTTAAGTTATATATTAAGAAAAAATGTGCAGCAGAAAGAGGGGAGGACTATCAAAGAATGATAACCAATAAGCTTGAGGAGCTCGAGGAATTAAAAGAGCTTTTTGTNAAAGGGGAGATAGACGAGGATGAATATCTTATTGTTAGAAAGAGAATTCTTATAAACTTTGAATAAATTTACATTAAAACTTTAGCAGATTTAGATGATCTACATCTGTTTGAGCAATATTTGACACTTTCCCAGCATTTCTTCCACTTTTTTCTCCATGTAAATGGTCTTTTGCAGACTGGNCAGAGTTTTGAGGGNAAATCACTTTTTTTCATTCAATTGATGTCTATTCTTAAGGTACAAGAAGATTGCAATTAGCTCGTATAACACCACACTAAGATGATATATTCCAGGAATTGAGACCACCTTACTCAGCCAAGCATATCTTGGAAGACAGCTCCACATTTCTATAAATGCTTTTACACCAGATATTACTTTACCGTCTTTAATGACGTGTAGTCTTCGTAATAGTTCAGAATGACTTTTCCCTGAAATTTTACATGATGTCTCTAAATCATTGATATCTATCCATTTAACCCCATTGCTTTCAATCGATTTATAGTGATTAATTTCTCTTGAACAAATGGAGCAGCTATCATTGAATAGTACTTTAATCACTTTGTATTCTCTTTAATAAATTTATTAGCTTTTGATATAATCTTTTTCTTTTTTTCTNTATTCATTTTATCAAATAAACTGACCATCATATTNAGCCTAGGGTTNGTCTTAAANAACNTNCGATTTTTGTCTATAAACCTCCAATATAATCCGTCCATNACATCACACCANGGACCTTTTTTAAAATCCATCATTTTTAATATGTAGTTGGAGCCGCAAATATACGGTTTAGTAGCCATTATTCCTCCATCTGCGAAAAGACCCATGCTATATACATTTGGTGTCATAACCCAATCTGACGAGTCTATATATAGTTCCATAAACCATTTATATGCGTATTTTGGGTCTATTTCACACAAATTCATCAGATTAACCTGTATCATTAGTCGCTCGATGTGATGTGAGTAAGCATATTTGATAGTACTTTTAATAGTATAATCCAGTGGGTCAAGGCCTGTAGAGCCCTCATACCATGATTTTGATAACTTATTTTTATGTTTGAAGAAGTTGCCTGTCTCCATATTGGTGCTCTCAGCATGATATAGACACCTCATAAACTCCCTCCAACCTATTATCTGACGAATAAAACCTTCAAGCGAATTGAGCGGGATATTCTTTAACTTCATGATTTTATTAATTATTTCTTGTGGTGTAATCAGCCCTATATTGAGCGATGAACTTAAATTCGAATGGTGCCAAAGGTAAGACCTTTGATCTACAGCATCTTCGTAATCACCAAATAATTTCAATCTATTTTTTAAAAAATCATCTAAATTTTTCTGAGCATCATCTCTAGTTGTAGGATAGCTGAAGTCATCACATGAGCCATAATGATTATTAAATACCTTGCTAACTAGCTTTTTTACATCTTGAGTATGTTTTGTTTGTTTAAATTTTAGGAGAGGGGGAGGAGTATGTGTTTTCGGTATTTTTTTTCTATTTTCTCCATCATATGTCCACTTACCACCATATGGTTTGTCTTTATCCATAAGGATATCTAATTTTTTTCTCTGATTGATATAAAAATCTGTCATCTTGTACACAGGTTTCTTTCTTTTTGGACACATATCTACAAAATCAGCCCGATTTGTTAAAAACATCGGGGTGTCTATAACCGTTATGCTATCCACATTTTTTTTTATTTTAAGAATTTGTTTTTCGAAGAACTTATCCTCTATAGAAAAAATACTAATACTCTTTATTTTATTTTTGTTAATAAACGAAATTAATGAATCAATATATGATATTGATTTTACTGTATTTAATTCCTCATAATGTACGCTATATCCATTTTTTTCTAGATAATCTTTATATGACCTCATAGCAGAGAGGAAAAGCACTATCTTTTGCTTATGATGTCTCTCATATGTACAAAGGCCATAATCCTCGCGCATATATATCATCTTTGGGTCAATTCCCTTTAAATTTGCAATAGGGAATAATTGGTTACCTAGGGTGATGTGTAAATCCGGTCTTTTCATAAATAGGGTTGAAACTATATAACTTCGTATAATATATATTATGTCATCTATATAATCAATCTACAAAGAATACTTGCGTATTATTGATGTTGTATGACTTAATGATTTCCTTGCCAATATCAGAAATGAGCCAATTTACGAACTCTTGAGCAAGATCTAATTTTACATTTGAGCAATGTTGCGGGTTTACAACGATTATTCCGTACTCATTTTTCAAATCAACACGTGACTCATAAAGAATATTATGACTAGCTTTATTCATGAATTTAAGCCAAGTTGATCTATCTGTAAGAGTATATGCATTCATTCCTATTGCAATGTTTAGTGTGGCACCCATGCCTTGGCCTGCTCTTATATACCATTGAGCCCCCTTTTCTATTTTAACCTCAGATTTATTCCACAAAGATATTTCTTTTTTATGTGTTCCACTGTCATCTGACCGTGAAATAAAGTTATTGCCAGAATTAGCAATTTTTTTGAGAGTTAGATCTATAGATTCAGATGATTGGATTTTTGCTGGATTTGATGAAGGCCCAATTATTACAAAATCATTGTACATGAGTTTATGTCTATGAATTCCATAACCTTGATTTACAAAATTTGTTTCATCTTTTAAAGAATGAACAAGAAGTAAGTCTCCATTACAATCGGTGGCATTCCTTATCGCTTGACCAGTGCCATTAGCAATTACCTTAACATCTATATCAGATGCTTCTTTAAATTTAGGAATAATGAAACTTAGGAGACCTGAATCTCTTACGGATGTTGTTGATTGAAGTGTTATGTACCGTTCACTTGCAAATGATAGTTGCGAAGTAAATAAAATCATAAAAGAAGTTATTATATTTATAATATTTTTCATTTTAAATATAAGATATCCTCTGTTAAATTCTTAACAATATCTAATCTATGTGTAACCATAACAATTTTTGAATTCTCAGAGTAAGACTGGATTAGAGAAACCAATTTTTTAGCACGTTGATCATCCAAATGAGAAAATGGTTCGTCTAAGAATAATAATTTGGGTTTTAAAATTAGTGTCCTAGCTAGTGAAATTATCTGTTGCTCACCACCTGAAAGTTTGAATATGTTTGAATCAAAAAGATTATTAATTTTTTTCATATTATCATCATAAAACTTCATGAGTAGTTTTAAACAGATATCTTTATGTCTCTGAGTAATCTTCTGTTTCGTGGATACTATATATAAGAGATTATCCCAAATATTCCTCTTCAACATAAGAGGTTTTTGAAAAACATAACCAATATCATTATCAAGTTTCAATTTAGAAGGAAATAAGATATTTCCTGAATCTGGTCTAATAACATTAGACATAATTTTCAAAAGCGTTGTTTTTCCGCAACCATTAGGACCATTAATTATCGATAAACCATTACCATTGAAATTATGGTTAAAATCATTAAAAACATATTTTGTTCCAAAACTTTTACTTATATTTTCTAGTTTAATCATCTTACTTGCAGGAATATGTTTTAATCATGTTTGTTAATGTACTTATTAATATTGATAACAAAATTAAGATTAATCCTAGAGCCATTGCTTTCACTAAATCACCTCTGGACGTCTCTAAAGCAATCGATGTTGTTAATACGCGTGTTTCATGAGCGATATTACCTCCAACTATGATAACGGCGCCAACTTCTGCAAATGCTCTTCCTAAACCAGCAAGGCCATTCACCAACATTAAGTCTCTTGTCTCCCATATAAGTAAGGTCATACTTTTAAAAGTAGTAAGCCCAATAGATTTAATGAAATCCTTATACTCGTAAAAAATACTGTCAATTGTCTGCTTTGATAAAGCTATAATGATCGGTGTAACAATCACAAATTGTGCTATAACCATTGCCCAAACTGTATATAGTAAATTATACGCTGCAAGAGGACCTTGATATGATAATAAAAGATAAATAAATAATCCAACAACTACTGGTGGTAATCCCATTAATCCATTCACAATAGTAGTTATAATATTTTTACCCGTAAATTCTTTAATACTGATGATAACAGCCACAGGAATGGATATTATGCATGAAAAAAATACAGCAGTAATTGAAACAGTCAAGGATGTCGATATGATATCAATTAGATTCTCATCTAAAGTTGATATAAGTACAAGAGCTTCAATGATAATTGAAGTATTATCCATTGATTACCAGGTTGTCCGCCCACCATCAATTGTTAGTATGGAACCATTCATGTAACTACTTGCGTTACTACATAAAAATATTACTGCGGCTTGATATTCATCAACTTCCGCCATTCTTTTCATTGGAATTAATTCCTTAATATTTTTTATAAATTCATCTGATTGATTATTTGCGATTCCTCCAGGTGCTAGCGCATTACATCTAACACCCTCTTCTATCCAGTATGTTGATAAATATTTGGTTAATCCTATTATTCCATGTTTAATAACAGAATAGGTAACAGGTTTAACAAAATCTGATTTAGCATTACCAACATTTTTATAGATATTTTGATTAGGAGCAATTAAACCTAAGTCAGATGAAATATTTAAAATTACGCCTCTTTTATTTTTAGCCATCAATGTTCCGAAATGTTTGCTACACAAAAATGCTCCTGTTAAGCCTACGTCTATCTCTTTATTCCATCTTTCTAAATCAAATGCTTCTAACTTATTGTTCACTGATTTGTTAGAAGAATCTACTTTTGCATCTATTGCGGCATTATTAATTAGTATTGATGGCACCCCTATTTCACTTTGAATATTACCAATACTTGCAATTAACTCAGACTCATTTGTGATATCAACTTTTTTGTGGAAAACACCTTTTTTATCATGAAAAAATTTACTCGACTCAGTAATTTTGTCATCATCTATATCAACAATTACTACCTTACACCCTGCATCTAATAGTGCTTTCGCATGATATCTTCCCAATAAACCTGCTCCACCTGTTACTACACCTATTTGATCTTTGAGAGAAAATTTTTCTAAAACACTCATAACATCTCCACGAGTTCTATTCTTATTCCATTAGGGTCAAAACAAAAGCATACTTTAGCAATTTTTTCAGAGGAAAGAACTGGTTTACTGATTAATTCTACATTAGATTTCTTAAGTTGTTCATATGCTTTATCAATATTATATACTTGGAATGCAATATGACACAGACCAACATTATACACCTCCTGTTTTATAAGATTTGTAGGATGTGATGTATATTCAAGTAACTCTATAACCGAGCCGTCATCTGCTTTAAGTTTAATCATATGAACATTTGCATCTTTGAGACCAGTTATTTCATTAATATATTCACTATCATCCCAAAAATCTTGTATTACTGTAAGTCCCAAGTGATCACGATAGAATATTAGGCACTTGTTAATATCTTTACAAATGATCCCTGTATGTCTGTAGCCTTTTACAACTTTCATTTAACTTTATATCCAGATCCGATCAGCATCAGTTCTTTTGACCATCTTAGAAATTTTACACTAGATCTGTTGGGTATAAATGGACTAATCAGATAACAGAGGTAATTTAAAATAGGATATTTCCAAACAAGAGGAAGTTGACGAAATTTGATTACCTCAGTACTAGTAAAACCATGTATGTTATATGCATCTCTTAGAGATATCTTTGTAAATGGAGTTTTATGAGTATAATCATCAAAGTAAATTTTATAATTTGCCTCCCAATCAGGGACTAAAGTTAAAAGTAAGCCTCCAGGTTTAAGAACTCTATTCGCCTCTTTTAAATAAAGTCCTGGATCAGATAGATGTTCTATAAAGGACTTGCTATATATTATATCCATCGAATTATCTTGATATGGCAGACCATTTTTTTCTAAGTCACTGATTTTTATGTCAATATTAGTTGCATATTCTAATACTTCATTTGATATATCAGCACCATATACTTCTAAGCCTAAATCTTGAAAATGCTTTAAATGTTCACATCTTCCACAACCAGGCTCCAACATTGTCATTCCTTTTTTTAATTCATATACTTTACACAAGTACTCGCATAGTTTTCTTGAATAATCGGTATACGGATGGCTTTTTTCGTCATATTTATTTGTTAAATAACCTTTTTTCATATTTATTTAGTATATAGTCTCTTAAGAAGAATTTCTTCGATCATTAGGTTCGAGTCAAATGAGATAGCGTAGGAAATAAAATCTGCAATATCCTTTGGATCTAAAAATGTTGAAAAATCTTGATCTACAGATTTTTCACCCATTTTGCTTTGAGCAGAGGACGGAGAAATACAATATGTTCTGACGTTATATTCTTTCAGCTCATCATGTATTGATCTAGATAAACCTAAAATAGCATGTTTAGTGGCACAGTACGCGCTTGTGTTCTTGAAACCCGAATATGATGAAGAGGATCCAATATTTATTATTCTACCCCAGTTGTTATCAATCATTTCTTTAGAGAATTCTCTCATGAAAATAAAAGGTGCAATCAAATTAACATTAATTGTCTTTTGTAATTCTTCGTCTGATGTATTCTTCAACTCAAGGTTTGGGAATATACCTGCAGAATTTACAAGAATATCAACATCAGCTATTTTTTTAACTTCCGTAATTATTTTACTTAGGCCTTTAATATCTGATATATCGCCAGGCACTATAGATACTTGATTCCCATCTGATAGTTTATTAGACAATGTTTTAAGTTTTTTTTCATCTCTTGCATTAATAATTAAATTACATTTTTCTTCTGCGAGTTTTATGGCAATCTGTGAGCCTATATCACCAGTCGCGCCACTTAAGAATACATTCTTATTTTTTAAATCTACGTGCTTCATAAGATAATCATATGCTATTTGTTAAATAAAGTATTAAAAATATCTGGTTTTTTGTTAATAATATATTCAAGAAAATCCAGATCATTTATATTATCAATTTCATAAATCTGATCTGTAATATACCCTAAAACTTTGTCGCCATGCATTATGTTTTTACTTAGTATTAATTCAGGCCTTATGATGTCGACATAACCGTTGGCGTCATATGTAGGCGTATATAACTGTCTACTTTTGTTAGTTTTTTCAATATCATAAGAGTTTGTTTCGCATATACATTTCAGCAAAGATTTCTCTATCTCAAATGTTTTATATGATGATTGAGTCATTTCATGGCATGATCTTAGAGCAGTGTAGTCACTATTAATAAACTTTTCGATAGCATCATCAATAATCATTGGATTTCTTAAAGGTGAAGTTGGTCTCAAATGTACCAAATAATCAGGCATAGTTTTCTCATTATCATCTAACCAATTCAGTAAATGATGTAGAAATTCTATATCACTTGAATTATCTTGCGCAAGTTCTTCTGGTCGTAGAAATGGCACCTCAGCACCATACTCTCTAGATATTTGTGCATATTCCTCTGAGTCCGTAGATACAATGATTCTGCCAATATGTTTTGATTTTTTTGCAGCAATAATTGAATATGCAATCAAAGGTATGTCATTTAATGGTAAAATATTTTTATTAGGAACGCCTTTAGATTGAGATCTTGCTGGTATTATTGCTAATATATTATTCATCAAATCTTTCCTTCAATATTACTCAAAGCTATCCAGAACCCCTCTCCATTATTCTTATGTCCCTGCCAAATTTCTGGAATAAAAGATATATCTGGAATCTCTTTATCTATGATTGGTAATATTTCATCAAAATTGACAGTGCCCTGCCCTATTTGTAGACCTTCACCATCAACACCAGATGCATCTGCTATATGAAAATGGCTTGTAAAAGCTCCAAGTTCACGAATATATTCAATATGATTCCACTTAAAATGATTACATGTTAAATGAGAATGAGATATATCATGACAGATTTTGATATTATTCTCCTCACAAAAACGTTTTATTTCATTTACATCCATAAATAGATTTTGAAATCTCTGACCACCAAAATGCCATGGAAAAGGAGCCATGTTTTGAGGAATCAATTCAACAGGATGAGACTTAAAAATCTCAATCGATTTCGCTAAATTATCGTATAATGAACTCCTCTCCTCTACTGACAAGAATTTATCTTTACTAAAACCACCGCAATTAAGAATGATCTTAGGATGCTTTTCATTTTCGAAAAAGTCAGTAAGTTGTATTGTAGTGTCTATAACTCTTTGTAGGTTTTCAATTGATTTTTCCCTATAGTCTTTATCATGTGTACACAAATCTAAGAGATGGTCACCCTCAAATAATTCAGGTGCATGCACAAGAAATTCACATGAGAATTTCTGAGACAGAAACGAATCTGGGTTTAATTTAAGATCATCAAAACTCATATGGAATTCAACCATGCGTGGAGATGTAATGCTAAAGATCTGATTGATGTCATGATATCTTACTGGTAAAGCCCACTTCCTATTGAAATTGTAACTTGGCTTTGGTTCAACAATTTTTGTGTAATCTGATTTAAATATAGGCTTGTAAGCATCTATATTTCTTTTTGATTTCTTACCTATGATGTCAGGAAGATATTGTGGACTTATACCTTGCCCTGGACTTTTAATCTCTAGATTGTCTTTTGTAAACTCATCCCCTTGTTGAATATCTTTTGATGCATAGATGCATTTAGATAAGTTTTCTCTATTAATCAATTCTCCTTGAGATAATTTTCTATCAGATTCCTCGCCCATCGATTGTTCTATTTCTCGGATACCCTTTACAAGTTCTTTAAAATCATTCTTCTCTAAACTTGCCGTGTGATCAGGGCCTTCCATATTTCTATCAAGAGTTATATGTCTCTCTATTATTCTTGCACCTAATGCAATAGAGGCGAGAGTAACCGCTATTCCTCTTTCATGACCAGAGTAACCAACTATAACGCCATGTTTTTTTAATCTATTTAAATAAGATAGATTGATGGCATGATATGGTGCTGGATATGTTGAATTACAATGAAGTAAATAAAAATCAACATTTTTCTTCTTAAGATATTCAACAGTCATATTAATTTCTCTCTCTGTGCTCATTCCAGTTGAAATTATCAATGGTTTATTATATTTACAAACATGCTGCAAAAGATCCATATTTGTAAGATCTGCGGAAGCAATCTTAAAAAAGGGTACGTCAAACGTATTAATAATATCAACACTAGGCTTATCCCATGGCGTACATAAAAACATTATATTTTTCATCTTCGCGTACTCATAAATTGTTTTAAAGTCATCATATTTCAGGTTGAATTTGTTAAGTAAGCCAAGGGTATACTCAGTACCAAGATCACCACTATGATTTTCTATAATCTCTGATTGATATAGTGAATCAAGATCTCTCATCTGGAATTTAACAGAATCAGCACCACACTCTACGGCATCGTCAATAAGCTTTATTGCATTATTAATGTCGCCATTGTGATTCATTCCGATTTCCGCAATCACAAATACTCTATTTTGATTTATTATATTGATATTATTTGACACTATTACTTTTTTTTGTAATCCAGTACCTAAGCCCTTTATTGTCAAAGGTGAAGTGCTCACAAGCAAGATTTTTTTTGTTAAGTGCGTCTGATAATGAAATCTTCTTAAGGTCAGGTACATAAAATATAAAGTATCCTCCACCACCGGCACCGAGAAGTTTTCCACCGATCGCTCCATTTGTTATTGCATAGTCATAAATTTCATCTAAGTAGCTACTCGATATATCCTCAGAAAACTGTTTTTTTGTTTCCCAAGATTTATTTAGTAATTCACCAAAATCATCAAGATCTCCTTTAAGTAACCTGGATTTCATCTGGTATGCTATATCTTTAGATATATTTGCATATTCTTTCTCTTTATCATTAAGCATATTTTTTTTCTGCTTATCATGTATCTTTCCAGAGTTATGGTTAATTCCTGTATAACATAGTAACAAAGAATCTTCTAATTCAGTTCTTACGTCATCATTAATTCTAAGAGGGTTTACAATATTTTCATTGTTCTTAAACTCAATATAATTAAAACCGCCAAAAACAGTTGCATATTGATCCTGCCAACCACCTGATAAGCTCATCACTATTCTTTCTGCATGGAATGCTAGTTCTGCAATTTCATATGTTGTATATTTATTCTCTCTAAAATTATTAAATGCACCAATAATTGCACTTAATAGTACAGCAGATCCACCCAAGCCTGATCCCATTGGTACATCACTGTATGTATAAAGGCTAAAACCAAAATTTGGCTTGAGTAACTTTAATAAAGAAATTATCAAATCGAATTTTCCATCATATTCTAGGCTATCTAGTGATTTTGCTTTAATAGTGCTATCGAGATCATATGAAGTGATATTAATCTGATCTGAGTTATTCTTTTCCAAAATTGCATGCGTGAATTTATTAATTGTTGCATTTAAAACAACTCCCTCCTCATTATAAAAATACGATGTCAAATCAGTCCCACCGCCAGCAAAACTTATTCGTAATGGGGATCTTGATTTAGAAATCAAGATCTCATTCTCGTTCCAGTCGAT
>PBHH01000019.1 GCA_002720195.1 Gammaproteobacteria bacterium | reverse complement strand
AAGAGATCTAGATTGGTTGATGTAAAAGTTAATAAATATAATAAAGTAGTTTATAAAAAAACTTCGACTAAAAAAGTTGAAGAAAAAGATGAATCAATCAAAATAAAACAATTTGAGATTATAGCTCAAAAGGACCCTTTTGTTCACAAGGAAAACCCATATGATGATTTTAAAGATGAAATATTACTCCCTCACAAAAATTCTACTTTAGGCCCTGCCCTTGCTGTAGGAGATTTAAATAATGACAGCAGAGAGGATTATATTATAGGAGGAGCTATAGCTCAGGCCCCTGGAATCTTCATACAACAAGAGGATGGAACTTTCAAACAAGCAACCATTCCAATATTTGAAAAAGATAAATTTTATGAAGATCTAGGAATTGAAATTTTTGATGCAGATAATGACGGTGATCAAGATATTTACATTGCAAGCGGAGGAAATGAGTTCAATGAAGGATCTCAAGGCTATGAAGATCGTTTATACGAAAATAAAGGTAATCTAAATTTTGAAAGAAATGAAAGTGCAATACCTAGTGTAAGGATAAGTGGACTTGAGGTTTCTAGTAATGATTTTGACCAAGATGGAGACTTAGATCTTTTTGTAGGAGGTAGACTCAGTCCAAAAAAATATCCATACCCGTCAAGCTCAAGGATTTTAGAAAATAAAAGCTCTAATGGAAAAATAAAGTTTGTTGATGTCACAGATCAGAAAAATCCAGCACTCAAAAAAATTGGGTTGGTTACGACTTCTAATTGGGTAGATATAGACGGCGACTCATGGGATGATTTAATTGTTAGTGGTGAGTGGATGTCCTTGCGGTTCTTTAAAAATGATAAAGGAAAATCTTTTAAAGAAGTTACAGATGAAGTTTATCATTCTGAACATCGCGGTTGGTGGAATGACATTGAAAAAGGTGACTTTGACAATGACGGTGATATGGATTTAATAGTTGGTAATCTTGGTTTAAACTACAAATACCAAGCATCTGCAGAAAAACCTTTCCGAATTTATTTAAACGATTTTGATAAAAACGCTACTTACGATATTGTGTTAAGTTATAAGTCAGAAAATACTGAATATCCTGTCAGGGGTCGTCAATGCTCATCTGAACAGATGCCAGCAATTAAAGAAAAATTTAAGAATTATAATAGTTTTGCTAGTGCTTCACTTGAAGAAATATACTCAAATCAAATGTTAGAAGAGTCATTAAAATATGAAATAAACTCATTTGAAAGTATCTATCTACAAAATAATGATGGTAAATTTATTGCTAAACCCCTTCCCTACCAAGCTCAATTTTCAAATATAAATTCAATGGTTGTGAAAGATATAGATCTTGATGGGAATCTTGATATTGTATTAGGAGGAAATCTTTACAATGCTGAGGTTGAAACACCCAGAAATGATTCGAGTTACGGACTTTGGTTAAAAGGAGATGGAAACAATGGTTTTTCCGCTCTACCACCAAGGGATAGCGGACTTGTTATGAGAGGAGACATACGAAATATAAAGTTAATAAAAGTAGGTGATGAGAATCATCTGATAATTGCAGCAAATAATCAGGCTCTTCAGCAAATTAAAATTAATTAATGAGATATTTTGCAATATTTCTTTCTGTTTTTTTTACAACGGGGTGTATGAATCATAAGGAAAATAAATTTAAAGATTTCCTAGTTGGGGAATGGAGAATTGAAAATCCTGTACTCCAATCATTTATTCGTTTTGAAGAGAATGGAAAAACTACATATTACTTTAATCAATTTAGTTATAGACTAGATAGCCTTGCTGAAATTGGGAAATGGAAATTAAATGAGATTCGAAGGGGAAAAGAAATAGATACTTTTATAGTAAAAATTGATAAAAAACCTCAAAATACAGTTTTTAAATTTATCCCCGTTGATAAGGACCGAATCAAAGTAATGGACGATATTGGTCAAACATTTTTCACTCGTATGAAAAAAGAATAGCGTTATAAATCTAGTTGATCAAATACATTACCATATGTATCAAAAGCAAAATAGTATGTAAGCTTTTGTTTCTCACCAGAATTATCAAGTTTAGTAAAGTCCAGGATTACTATATTATTTTTTTTATCTGGAATTAAAGTTATCTGAACTGGATTAAATGCTTGAAAATCTCTACTCTTTATAATTGATTTTAAAAGGATTTGCATCAGAACTCGACTAATTTTTTGCTTTTCTATTTTTATATTTAAATTATTTTTGACAGGTATTTCATATTGGTCCCCATTAGCCTTTTGCCAAGAAAAATTAAAGTCTTTATCAGTAACAATTTCTTCCTGGGAAAATAAAAATACAGTATTTAAAAACATACCGAAAACAATCAAATAATAAAATCTGAAGTAACGAGGGATCATCAAATAATTTTTTCTAAATTTAAAAAAAATATACAATTAAGCATTGTATATAAATGGATTGAGGATTTATGAAGTCAGGAACTCAACTAGCTTATTTATTGCCGCTTTTTTTTCTCTTAATGGGATGTTCAATCCAGGTAGATGAAAAGGAATCTACCAGTTATAAATTACAAACTGAGGTGTGGCCAAGTGAAGACAATGGAAAAATCATACCAAGTCAGGGAAATTATGATCCATTCACAATCAAAACTATATATGCAAGACCAGAACCCGGCTGGATATTTGATCGTTGGGAAGGTGTAGTAAATACTACTGATAACCCCACAGAGATCTCTTTTTATGATAATCTTGCCATAAGAGCAGTATTTAAAAAAGACACATTTAAAGTTAGGACTATAGCTGGAGGTAAAGGCAAGGGTAGTGATTTAAATCAACTTTACTATCCAACAGGAATTGCATTAGATCCTTCAGGAGACTTGTATGTTAGTGATATGTACAATCATCGAATCCAGAGGTGGAAACCCGGAGCTACAGTTGGAATTACGGCTGCTGGTGGAAATGGTTTTGGTTATGGTCCTTCTCAACTTGAAGAGCCTGGAAAAATTGATATTGATAGTCAAGGAAACTTATACATTGCAGATACTGGAAATAATAGAATACAAAAATGGGAATATGGAGGGCTAACTGGAACAACAGTAGCAGGTGGTAATGGACTAGGTAGCGAACTAAATCAACTGTATAATCCATTTGGTATTGCAGTAGATAATGATGGAACAATTTATGTTTCTGAGCTAAGTAATCATAGGGTAACAAAATGGAGCGCAGGAGCTTCTGAAGGTGAAATAGTTGCTGGTGGAAATGGGGAAGGAAGTGATCCAGATCAACTTGCAATTCCAATGGGCATCGCTATAAACAAAAATGGGGATCTTTTTGTAGCAGACACATATAACCATCGTGTACAGCTATGGGAAAAGGGAGCTACTAAAGGCAAAACATTAATTTCTGGTAAAGATTTTGATCCTGCTTACCAAATCAATTACTTTAGCGGTATTAGTATAGTTGACGACACTTTTCTTTATATTACTGATTATCAGCAAAAAAGAATAATTAGATACCATATAGATTCGGATACTTATGAAATCATTTCAACTAATGAATCAATAGAAAATGAGGAAGATAAACTTTCTCAGCCTTATCAAACAGCAGTTGATTTAATGGGAGATTTAATTATTGCTGATGCAAAAAATAATCGCATTCAAAAACGAAAAATCAAAAATGAATGAATGATAAATATCATGATTATCTAGATTTTAAATCTTACAAAACTATTTCTCATCATTTATTTATCATGCTAATGCTAGGTATATTTTTTTCTTGCTCAACAGATATAAAATTAAATCAAAATAACTTAAACCTTGAGTCAAGCGCGTATTTAATTCAGCATGCGAAAAACCCAATATTTTGGCAACGGTGGAATGAAAATTTATATAATAAATACAACACTAAAGAAAAATTACTTGTTGTAAGTATTGGTTATTCAAGTTGTCATTGGTGTCATGTGATGGAAAAGGAAACTTTCGAAGATAAGGAGGTGGCCAATTACATGAATGAAAACTTTATTTCTATAAAAGTAGACCGAGAGGAAAACCCTGAAATTGATAACATTTATATGACTGCAACTCAGATGATGACAGGTAGTGGTGGGTGGCCTCTCAATGTTGTTTGTTTACCAAATGGAAAGCCTGTTTACGGTGGAACTTATCATTCGAAAAAACAATGGTTAGAAGTATTAGGAAAAATTCAAAATCTCTATGAGACTGACAAGAATCAATTATTTGAATTTGCTGAAAAAGTAGAAAAAGGGATACAAGAGATCAACCGTTTTGAGTTCACTAAAGAAACTAAAGCATTTAGCACAGAAATACTTCAAAGTGAAATAAGTTTATGGTCTCAAAATTGGGACACAATAAATGGAGGTGAGAAACAAAATCAAAAGTTTATTACCCCAGTAAAGTTTAACTATATCAATCAATTTCAGAATCTTAGTAAAGATGAAAAAATTGGCAATTACTTAAATGAAAGTCTTAAAAAAATTGCTGCTAGTGGAATAGTAGATCATCTGGAAGGTGGATTTTACAGGTACACTGTGGATCCTCAATGGAAAATTCCTCACTTTGAAAAAATGCTTTATGATAATGCACAATCATTGGGTTTATATGCTAATATTTATAAAGAATATAAAAATCCTTTATTCGCATCAATTGTAAATAAAACATTTGATTTTTTACAGAAAAGAATGGAAAATGGCAAAGGAGGATATTTCGCTGCCGTTGATGCTGACAATGAAGACGGTGAAGGTCGCTATTATGTTTTTAACCTAGAAGAAATTAAGAGGGTCGCTGGAAACGATATCGACTTATTAGTTGAATATTATCGAATAAATTTGGACAACCCTATTGAAGGTTTATATTATCATTTAAGAATGTCAGATGATATTAATTTATTGTTGAAAAAATTTGGTTTAAATGAAGCTAATTTTCACAAAAAAAAATCTGATTGGGAAAAGCAATTTGAAATTATAAAAAGTGATAGAGAATTTCCATTAATAGATACTAAAATTATCACCTCTTGGAATGCTCAAATGATCTCAGGGTTAATTCTTGCTTATGAGGCTTTTCAAGAAGATATATTTCTTAATCAAGCAAAAAAAACATTTAATTTTATTCAACAAAATCTATTTGTAAATGGAAGTTTGATGCATACCTACCAAGNTAAAAANGCTAAGATNGANGGAAATTTAGAAGATTATGCCTTTACAATTAATGCAGCTTTAGACTTATATGAAAATACTGGAGATACATATTACCTAAAAAAGGCTGATCAGTTAAGCAAAATTGTTATTAAGAAATTTGTGACTTCTGAAAATCCATTTTTTACTTTCACTGAAAATCCAGTTTTGTTTTCTCAAATTATTTCGTTAGATGATAATGTCATTGCCTCAGCAAATGCAATAATGGCAGATAACTTATGGGAATTAGGCCAACTCATCGAGAATGATGATTATTCTGAACGAGCAAAAAATATGCTAAACGCTATAGTTGATTTCTTTANGGATGGAAGAGGAAAAGACTATAGTCAATGGGCTCAANTATTNGCAAAAGAAGCCTTTTCATACAAAGAAGTTGTTGTAGTTGGACCNGAAGCTAAAAAAATCAATACTGAAATAAAGAAAAATTACCTACCAAATATACTTTTTCAGATAAGCGAAAAAGAGAGTAAACTACCCTTATTAGTAGATCGTTTTTTTGAAAATGAAACATTGATCTATGTTTGCGAAAATAAAGTATGCCTAAGACCTTCAAAGACTGTCAAAGATGCTTTAAAACAAATAATTAATTAATTACCCCAGAGCCCAAAAGCTCTTCCTCATTATACCAGGTAATAAATTGTCCTGATGTAACAGCTGACTGCGGCCTATCAAAAGAAATGTAAAGTGCATTTTCCTCCTGAATAAGGGTAGCTTTTTGTAAAGGTTGACGATATCTAATACGAGCAGTTACACTCATGCTTTTACCTGCTAAAAGATCCAAATCATCCCTTACCCAATGAATATCATTTTTATTTACTTTAATTGTATCATGATATAATCCAGGATGAGATTTTCCTTCGCCAACATATATTATGTTTTCTTTTACATCAGTAGCAATAACGAAAAGAGGTTCTTCAAATCCTCCTATACCAAGGCCCTTACGTTGACCAACAGTGTAAAAATGTGCTCCTTCATGATTCCCTATAATAGCCCCATCGTTTTTAGAATAAGTAAACTTTTCTGATTTATTCAAAAGAGATTGTAAATTCTCATTATAATTTTGATAGATTATAGAATCTCTTGGAATTTTGATGATTTTGCCATTTTTTCGTTTGAGTTTTTGTTGTAAAAAGTCTGGAAGGCTTACTTTACCAATGAAGCATAAGCCTTGAGAATCTTTTTTATCAGCTGTTATTAGTTTTTCTTTAAAGGCTAAAGATCTTACCTCTTTTTTCTGTAAATGACCTATGGGAAAAATGACTTTTTCTAATTGTAACTGATTCAATTGACACAAAAAATATGATTGATCTTTATTTTTATCCTTTCCAGAAAGGAGCCTATAAATTTTTCCGCCTGACTCTTTAGTAAATGAATCTTTTCGACAATAGTGACCAGTTGCAATATAGTCAGCCCCAAGAGAAAGTGAAATTTTTAAAAAAATATCGAATTTAATTTCTCTATTACATAATATATCTGGGTTAGGTGTTCGACCTTTAGAATATTCATCGAACATATAATCTACAATTTTCTCTTTATATTCGCTGCTTAAATCTACAGTTTGAAAGGGGATTCCGAGTTTTTCAGCCACTAACATTGCGTCATTACTGTCCTCTAACCAAGGACACTCATTTGAAATAGTAACTGACTTGTCATGCCAGTTTTTCATAAATAGCCCGATAACTTCATACCCCTGTTCCTTCAAAAGAAATGCAGCTACACTAGAATCGACACCTCCAGAAAGACCCACGACAACACGCCCCTTTTTCATAATTCAAAGATAAAGAGTATTATAGGATTATCTACGTCCTGCTCTTTTTTGCTTTTCTGCTTCTTCCATTGCCCTTTGAAGACGAGCAGAAAATCCACCAGTTTTTTTCGGTTTTTTCTTATTTTCCTCAATCTTAGCATGAATCTTAGAATCATCAATAATGTAATTCTTAATCACAAGCATTAATATTATAGTTAGAAGATTTGAAACAAAATAATATAAACTCAGACCACTTGCATAATTGTTAAAGAAAAATAACATCATTAAAGGCATTAAATACATTATTATCTTCATATTAGGCATTCCCGGCTGTTGAGGCATTGGTTGTTGTCCGGTGGTCATTTTAGTGTAAAAGAAAATAGCAATAGATGCTAAAATTGGGAATAGACTTACATGATCTCCATAAAAAGGTATAGAAAAACCTAAATCCAGGACAGAGTCATACGAAGAAAGATCGTCTGCCCAAAGAAAGCTTTTGTCTCTTAGTACAAATGCAACTGGAAAAAACGAGAATAAGGCATAAAATATGGGAAGCTGAATTAATGCGGGAACGCAACCTGACATAGGATTAGCTCCTGCACGAGAATACAAACTCATAGTTTCCTGCTGACGTTTAACAGCATCATCTTTATACTTTGCCGTAATTAAATCTACATCAGGGCGTAAAACTTTCATTTTAATCTGTGAAACATAAGATTTATAAGTCACTGGGGACATTAATAACCTCACTATAAGAGTCATTACTATAATGGCAATACCATACGAAAGAAAAGATGATAAAAAACCAAATAAAGGAAGGAAAATTACTCGATTGATCCATCCAAAAATACCCCATCCCATCGGAATCGATGATTCTAAATCACCCTCAATATTTTTTAGAGTATTGTAATCAGTTGGTCCGTAATAAAATTTATAATTAGAATTTATATTTCCTGATTGAGTGGGCAATGCAAAAGAAGTTTTAAAACGCTTAGTATATTTTTCCTCTAAACTCTCCTCTCCAGACAAGTCTTTTGACTCCATTTCCACATTTGAAATATTTGAATCTGGAATTAAAATCGAACTAAAAAAGTGCTGTCTATAAGATATCCAACGTATATCTTGGCGAGTCTCTCGATCATCACCACTTAGAGACAAATAATCTACCCTATCGTCTTCATAACCAAAAGTATATTCAGTATACCGATTTTCATAATCAATGCTTCTTGAATTTCTATAAACATCTGTAGACCAATTAACCCTTGGGTTTTGATAATTATCTAGAATAGTTTCCATACCCACGGTCTTAAAAGTGACTGTAAATAAGTAACCTTTTTTCGGAATATTATACTGATAAGAAATATATTGATTGTCTGAAAGCAAAGCTTTCATTTCTAGTGTAAATAAATCACTTTTTTCTGTTAATGTAGGAGTAAAATAAAAATCTCTAGTATTTAAAATTCGTCCGTCTTTGGTNTTNAAGGAAATATTAAAATTCATATTGCCATCTTGAACCATTGGAACGGGTTGATCTTCGTGATTTTCAAATTCACTTAAAGCCAATCTACTTATGCCTCCACCCTTTGCTTCGAATTCTAAAATCATGTTATCAGTTGNAAACTNGGTGCTAGGGNNTGAATTAGGTTNAAATAGTCTTCCAAGATCACCNTATGCCAANACCTTTTGNTGCTGTTGTATTGAATCTTTTANCANTTGATCTATTTGATTTCCTTGTACTTGCTCAGTTTTTATTTTTGTGTCTGATTTTGCTGTCTCTTGTTCTGGTCCGTTTCGATAAAGCATCCAGGTAAGTATTAATGCAATAAGGATAAATCCTATAAATTGATACGGGTCAAACTTTTTTTCTTCCATTTGGAGCTTTATAATTTTATTTATTAGCTAGACTTGCTTTTACAAACGCTTTGAAAAGTGGATGAGGTGTTGAAACTGTACTTTTATATTCCGGATGAAACTGAACACCAACAAACCATGGATGATTTTTATATTCAATAATCTCTACTAATCCTGTTTCAGGATTTGTGCCCGCTACTATAAAGTCTTGGTCAAAAACCTTTTCAAAATAACCGTTGTTAAATTCGTATCTATGGCGGTGACGCTCGGAAATACTATTTACAGCGTAAGCATTTGCAGAAATAGTATTTTCATTTAAATCACAATCCCATGAGCCTAGGCGCATTGTTCCTCCTTTTTTAATAATTTTCTTTTGAGATTCCATTAAATCAATGACCGGAACTTTGCAATTAGGAACCATCTCAGTTGAATTTGCTTCTACAAGCCCAACTTTATTTCTTGCATACTCAATTACTGCCATTTGCATCCCTAAACATATCCCAAAAAAAGGAATTTTATTTTCACGAGCATAAGTAATTGCGGTTATTTTACCTTCAATTCCTCTTTCGCCAAAACCTGGTGCAACGATTAAACCATTTAAGCAGTTTAGTAACTCTTCAACATTACTTTTATCTAAATGTTCCGAATGTATACTTATTACATCAATTTCAGTTTCATTTTCCGCTCCAGCATGAATCAAAGATTCTAATATAGATTTATATGAATCTTGAAGTTCAACATATTTCCCAACCAAACCAATTTTTATATTGTGCTTAGGATTTTTAAATTTTTTTAAAAAAGAATTCCAATTATTTAAATTTAGCTCTTGTTTGGCTTTAAGATTAAGTTTATCCAAAACTACTCGATTCAAACCTTCTTCTGACATTTTTAATGGAACATCATAAATAGTTTCCACGTCAATAGACTGAATTACAGCCTCTTTTTGAACATTACAAAATAAGGCTAGCTTATCTTTAATTTCCTCAGTCAATTTGTGTTCTGTTCTACATACAATAATATCAGCTGAAATTCCACTTTCCATGAGGGTTTTTACTGAATGTTGAGTAGGCTTAGTCTTCAACTCACCTGTGGCAGCAAGAAAAGGAATTAAAGTCAAATGTATAACTAGTGCATTTTCTTTTCCTAAATCCCAAATCATCTGTCTTACAGATTCTATATAAGGCAATGATTCAATATCTCCGACTGTACCCCCTATTTCAGTTATTACAATATCATATTCACCTGAATCACCCAACAAGCTCATACGCTCTTTTATTTCATTAGTAATATGCGGAACAACTTGAACTGTCTTTCCTAAAAACTCTCCTTTTCGTTCTTTCTCAATAACACTCTGATAGACTCGTCCAGTAGTTACATTGTTTGCTTGAGAAGTATTAACGTTTAAAAAACGTTCGTAATGTCCTAAGTCTAAATCAGTTTCTGCTCCATCATCAGTGACAAAACACTCTCCATGTTCATATGGATTGAGAGTTCCAGGATCTACATTTATATAAGGATCGAATTTCTGTATTGTTACTTTAAACTTCTGCCCCTGTAATAATTTAGCTAAAGATGCGGCTATTATACCTTTCCCTAAAGATGAGGTAACTCCTCCAGTTACGAATATATACTTTGTATTAGCCATTCCGGTCAATTATTTAATTTACCGGACTCAAATTTACAAAAATCAATTAGAAATATCCGTTTCATCCTCCCAATCTTTAATTTCCATTATATCATAACCAGAGTGTTGAAGAATATAAAAAGCTCTATTTGTATAACTTTCATTCTCGGTTTTATCATAAAAAAATCTATTTTCAATATATTGGGTTTCTCCAATATCAACAGATCTTTTTAATTTCTCTTTAAAGGCAATTCTTAATATAACATCCAAAATCAAATCATAAGCTCTAGTTGATTCTTTATTTGGTAATTTTCCGTAAAAATCGATATAATCATCCTGAAAATCAGTTAAATTTTCCAGAGGTAATTTTTTATAAAAAGTAGGGTAAGTGAAATTAATTCCGCCCATAACCTTATTTGAAATATTTTCAGTCTCATATGCATTACCTCTATAAGTGGTATACAACTGGACATTTCTGTTAGAATTATTCTGAGCATTCATTTGAGAAATTACACTAGCAATTAAAGGAAATGATTCAGATTCTAAAATAACTTTATTTGGAACAGAATCTATTAATAATGAATCTAGTAATTCTGGTAATAAATAATCTTCTTTTTCAGGTCTCAAAACCAATGAATAAGGAAACTTTTTTTTCAATTCATCCTCTATCTTCCTATTAGTTGAATCAGCAACCAATAAAATATTTTGAGTTGAATCTAATTTTTTTTCCAAAAATTTAATCATTTTATTTCTCAAAAAGTCTTTTCTTGGAACACTCTGATATACATTTTTTCTCAAATAAACATCATTAATTGATAAAGGTGATATTTTAGGAATATTAATTAACTCTCTATTAGAAGTTAAAAAATCAAAATTGGATGTAATCAATGGTCCAACAATGACATTAAATTTTGAAAGATCGTTTGATTTTAATAAATCATTAATAATTAAAATATCATTTTGAGTATCAAAAACTGTTAAATCAACAGAAATACCATTATTTGATGCAGTTTGAATTGCAAATTTAGTTCCTCTCAAAAAATCTAGTGATATTGTATGTAAATTCCTGTCTATTAAAAGAGACTTCGTCTGTTCGAGTGAATCTAAAATAATATCATTTGCTTTAAAAGGTAGAAATAAAGCTAATTTAACTTTTGAAGTTTTGCTTATAGAATCTATAAGATTTATTCTATCAATTAATAAATCATTTTTAACAATCATTTCTCCAGAATTTTTAAGCGGAACTTTTAAAATCATTCCTTCTTTTATTCCCGTATTTTTTATGTTAGGATTAAGGGAATCTAAAACAAATTGGTTAACCCCAAGTTTTTTTTCAATTCTATAATAACCTTCTTTTGGAAGAACTTTATAATAATTATAAGCTGAATCTTTTTCAGGGACTTTTAATTTTACTTTTGATATTGGTAATCTAATTTTTTGACCAATTTTTAATCCATTAATTATTTCAGGATTAAGAGAGTCAATAACTTTTATAGTTGTCTGATTTTCATATGCAAGCCTCCACTTTGTTTCTTTTGATCTAACTTCATGAATTTTATATTCATTTGAATCAAAAGATTTAGTATCCAAATTTTGATTATTATAAATTGGAATCTTTAAAATCATTCTTTTTTTTAAACCTATTTTCTGAATTAATGGATTGTAAAAAATTATTTCATTTTCAGTTAACTCATACTTTTTGGTTAAACTTTCCAAAGATTCATTTTTTTTGACTCTATGAGTAAGAAAACTTTCAGGATTTTGTCTTTGTGCAAAAGAAAAATAATTTATAATAAAAAAGATGAAAAAAAACTTTATGTATCTCATAGTCTAAATTATTCCAATTTAAAAGTTACATTAATAATAAACCATTTGTTACTCATCATACTCATTGTAACATTCAAACTATCTTATTATCTGCTTTAACTGCAAACATAATCTCTATTATTTAAATAAAGAACTATTTCCACACTTTTTACCTTTTAACATGTCTATGAACAAGTCTAACTGAATTTGATCTAAACTACGACTTGTCCACCAAATCGCATGTTCATTTATGCCTCGCTGAACATCAATAATTAATCCCCACATTGGCGAAATCTGATTTGGGATCATTGAGTAACGCACATCTGTAAGAATATTTTTTTCTTTGTCATAGCCTAAATAATCTTGAGAAAACCAACGAAATCTTTCAATATCATTTTTTTGCTGACTCTCTTTGTCAAGATCCGGCAAATGATATTGATAGTCAAAAGCCTTAATACTTTCTCCTAAACACCAAGTAGATGATTGTGCTGTTCGAATTGCATCAACATAAAAAGTTTCTTTATGTTGATAAATGGACTTCCATAAAATCAAATTTCCAAATGATGGCTTAAGAGTCAGACGCTCAGCATTATGCCCTCTCATATTCGCAAGCTCGATTGCAGCTGATAAAGCTCTTTCATATTGAACAAAACCTAGAGATAGATAAAAAATAATCCATCCAATTCCAAAAAAACTAAATATCTTTTTTTTTGTTCTTATTGCAATTACTACGAGTATTAAGACAGGAATTGTAAAGAGCGGATCAACAATAGATATATTATTCCAACTAACCCGTTCGTTAGAAAAAGGCCAAAAGAGTTGAGTGCCATAGGAAGTGCATGCATCAAGCAATCCATGAGTTGCATATCCCAATAAACTTGAAAAATATACAGTCTTTAAACTCATGGAGCTTTTAACTAGAGGAAAAATTAGAAGAGCAACAATTAAAGATCCAAAGGGAATAAAAATAAGTGAGTGTGTAAACTGCCTGTGATATTCAAGAGATAAAATTGGATCAGTTGATGATTGAATCAGAACATCTAAATCAGGTGTCAATCCTGCAAGAAAACCAATAAAACCGATCTTGAAGATATTATTTTTATTGGCAACAGACTGCGCAAAAGCTGCTCCAACTGTTCCTTGAGATAGTGGATCCATGTTGATTTAGTTAATAATTATTCCCACTCAATAGTTGCAGGTGGTTTGGAACTTATATCGTAAACAACCCTATTTATACCTTTAACATTATTAATTATTTCATTAGAAACTTTTTGTAAAAAATCATAAGGCAGATCTACCCAGTCAGCTGTCATTCCATCAGTCGATTCTACAGCTCTTAAAGCTACGCAATTTTCATAAGTTCTTTCATCTCCCATTACTCCAACACTACTTACTGGTAATAAAATTGCACCTGCTTGCCAAACAGAATTATATAAATTCCAAGATTTTAATTCATTTATAAAAATATGATCAACTTCTTGTAAAATTCTAACTTTTTCTTTAGATATATCACCTAGAATTCTTATTGCTAAACCAGGGCCTGGAAAAGGATGTCTTGATAAAAGATTTTTGTCAATTCCTAAACTCTTTCCTACTCTTCTTACTTCATCTTTAAATAACATTTTTAAAGGTTCAATTACTTTTAACTTCATTTTTTTTGGCAAACCTCCAACATTATGATGAGATTTAATAGTTGCTGAAGGTCCATTAACTGAAATTGACTCAATTACATCAGGATATATTGTGCCTTGGGCAAGCCACTTTACGCCTTCAATATCTTTTGAAACTTCATTAAAAACATCAATAAAAACTTTTCCAATAATTTTTCTTTTTTCTTCTGGATCTTCTACATTTTTTAAAGAGTCAATGAATTTTTTTGAGGCATTTACTCCTTTTACATTAAGTCCCATTCCTTTATACTGAGCTAATACCTCCTCATATTCGTTTTTTCTTAAAAGACCATTATTAACAAAAATGCAGATCAAATTAGAGCCAATAGCTTTATCTAAAAGCACTGAAGCTACAGATGAATCAACACCCCCTGATAATCCAAGAATAACTTTTTCTGAAAGAATTTCATTTTCTAACTTCTTAATAGTCATTTCCACAAAAGAATCTGGTGTCCAATCTTGTTTTAAACCTGAAATTTTAACTAAAAAATTTTCTAAAATCTTTTTACCTTCAGATGAATGGTAAACTTCAGGATGAAATTGAATTCCATATGTTAATTCATTGTCGATTTTAAAAGCAGCATTCTTAACATCTTCTGTACTTGCAATTAAAACTCCATTGTTTGGTAATATTTTAATTGTATCACTATGACTCATCCAAACTTGACTTTTATTTAAAATATCATTAAAAAAGGGATCACTAAAATTAATATCAACTAGATTTGCTCTACCATATTCTCTTTTATTAGAAGATGTTACTTCTCCCCCATAAAAGTGAGCTAAAAATTGAGCACCATAACAAACCCCAAGCAAAGGGATTTCACCTTTTATTTTAGAAAGATCAATTTTAAGATAGTTTTCTGATCTAACGGAAAATGGAGATCCAGATAAAATTACAGCTTTATATTCTTTTAAGTTTTCAGGAATACTATTAAATGGATAGATTTCACAAAAAATAAACAATTCCCTTACTCTTCTTGCAATTAGTTGGGTATATTGAGAACCAAAATCAACTATTAAAACTTTTTCTTGCATGAACAAAAATACAATTTAATAGTAACTGTTTATATACTTATATTAATAAAAATTAATAATTAAGTATTGTAAAATTTTCATTAAATGGATCAATTGCTTTTTTTAAATTTGATAAAATAACTTCGCCTTCACTTTCATACAATTCAAAAAAATTCAATTGTCTTTCTTGTAAATCGCTATTTGGAAAAATTGATTCATAAATTAAGTTCGTTCTTTGAACATAATCATCCATTTTTCTTTTTTGTGATTTTAATAATTTTTTTTCAAGATTTATAATCCCTTTATTTTGTTTTTTCTTTTGGGCTAAAACTGCACCTTTAAAAGACTTATCTGTTTTATTTATTAATTCTTCTAAATAATTAAATTGAATTTCTAATTGCTTTTTTAAAAAATTAAGTTCTAAGCTAATTTTACTATTTTCTTTTATAACTTTTGAAATTAGTAGATTCTTATCAAGAAACAAATCTTTACTATTAATTCTTAGTTTATTTATTTTTTCAGATAATTTTGAATTAATTAATAATAAGGAGTTTCTTAAAACCAAAATTGGAAAAGTAACTTTTTGGTTTTTGAAATATTTATTTAGCTGAAACCAATAAGATAATTCTGCACCTCCTCCAACATAAGCAATATTTGGTAGTATAACCTCTTGATATAATGGTCTCATGAGAACATTTGGCGAGAAATTTTC
>PBHH01000012.1 GCA_002720195.1 Gammaproteobacteria bacterium | reverse complement strand
CCAGAGCCTAATTCAATTAATCTTTTTTCTATCTTGATGTCCATATATATCTATATCTTATATAATATAGATATTATATATAAACCGTAAATTTATAAAATGGCTATAAGAATTAAAAGCAAGTGGTCAAAGACTGTAAAAAGGGATAAAACTAGCGAAGATTTTGCTAGTGCATTATCTTATATTGGATGGCGTCTAGCTCTTGATAAGGCGAGAAATCTTCATGGAGAGGATTTTGAATACACATCTGATCATCAACGCATCACTGTTATTGTAGAGTTTATGTCTTTCCAAGTTCACCTAGCTGATAGATTATTATTTAGTGATGATCATCCTGAGGAATTTAGAAACGATGTGATGAATAAAATTGGCAGTCACTCTGCTCGAACTATGCAAGAGAACTGTGAGGATCTTTTTGGTCCGGGTGATTATAGGACTGGTTATATCAAAACTTTAAACTTGAGATCTGGAGAGTATTCAACGTATGAATTTAATCCTGGTGATTCTAATTATTCTATCTATCGACATCTAGCAAAAAAAATACAAGATGCAATGGGGTTAAGTCAGACTAACAAATGGGTGATGGATCAAATCGTTGATATTGATGCTGTAGAAATGTGTAAGAAATTTGTTGAAGTTTATAATTCCCTAATGAGGTAGAGCTAAATTTTAAATTTTTCAGCATTATCGATAACTTTATTCTCACCATCTTCATAACCAGCATCATAAGCATCTGTGACTCTTTGTTCCTCGAGTTTCGGACTTCGCATATATCCTGATTGCCAACCAATCATATAATCATCAGATACACCTATTTCCTCTAGCTTTGTAACAATATCGAAATATTCTTTATTCATTATGTCCTTATTGATCCTTTGAGTGCGTGAGCAATGTCTACTAATCTATTAGCGAGTTTTTCATGCTCCTCTTTATATTCTTTCACGATTCCTTGAGGATTATGGTGTATATCCTTCTCAGTAACACCTTTTGATCTCTCTAGTTCCATAAACTCTTTTTGGATCCTGAGCATTTTTTGAATGATCTCTTTTCTCTCTTTTTCAAGAGCTTTTTTGTCTGTTTTTTTTTCTTTAGGCTCTTCTTTCGATTCTTCGGTGATTTCTACATCCGCTTTGTCTTCAGCTGCCTTTTTCTCTTGATCTTTATCTTCTGACATTAATATCCGCCTTTTCTCCTACTTTCAGGCAAGCCGCCTATACGGCCAGCTTGCTTGCTAGGATTTCCAGGGAATAAATCAAATAGTGCTTTGGTATCAATTTTCTCTCCCCAGAGTTTACCTAAATCCTTTACCATACTCCTTGTGTTAGGTTGATTCTCCTTATTATTAATGAACTCCTCTCTGAGATAGTTTATAACATCCCAATGTTTTTCAGCAAGCTCAATACCCTCTTGATCAGCAATTACTTTTGCAACATCCTCTGTCCAGTCCTCTAAATTTGTAAGAAAACCTGAATCAGTTGTTGGAATTTCTTTTCCGTCTACTTCAACTTTCATAGCAATACTCCGATTTTAACTACAACAAATAAAACTATATTGGAAAATTCTAATATACTGAGTTAAATATGTCTAGAGGATGTTATTAATCCTCCTTGAAATTCGCTACAGCATCAATGGATTTATGAGGAAGAAAAATCCCGCACCCAAAAATTCTACCTATACCGACGCCAAAATCTTGAAGATTTATAGAATTTTCTTTTGATAAATTGGCAATCATGAGACTTCTTGTGAATTTTTTTTCTCCATCAACGGTAAACGATTTAGTTTTTCCACAAATGGCTTTACGGATTTGTATTTGGTGTTCCTCAAATTCTTTTGTCACATATTGAAGAAATTGGCTCTCATCAAGGTCTTCATCGGTTAGAACAAACCTACAAATCAAATCTCTCACGACTAAAAAAGGTTTTTTGCTAGCTTTCCCAATTTCTATATCGTTACCGAGAACCCTGAGTGTCTTACCCTCTAAATCACAAGCTTTTTTGAAGTCAGGTTTCGGTACTCTAATAACTAACCTTGTTCTTTTTGATAAAAATATTTCCTCATTTTCAGATCTAGTCCATCCATTACCAGAATCTGGACCATGAAGAGTTTGTATTCCTGTTAAGCCATTTTCAGATAACCAAGGCATATTTTTTAAAATTTCCTCTGAGAGAGAATACGCGTGGTCATATGGAAGTGTTTTACAATTTATTCGATAAGCAACATCAATCATTTTTGATGATTCTGCGATGGACTCTTTTTCATCTTCGATCCACATTACTCGATGTACCCTGTGAATGCAGACTCTACTTTTTCTTCCCAATTTTTTGGTGTGTCAGGGTATGGTGGTTTTAGGTCAAGCCTGATAAATCTCTCACCAGATTTTGCATACATCTTTACTACATCCAGCAACTCATCAAAACTCTCTACGTCTTTTTCTTGTATTAAAATAGTACTTAGATAAAGCATTAAATATCTATTCTCGTTTTTGATCTTAATCTATATAACAGCCTATTCTCATTTTCCTGATTTGTAAACGATGTACGCATATGGATGACATTATTAGAAATAACACCCTGATTAGGTTCAAGCTTATGTTTGACGTGATAACTGTCATTCTTTGTTATTATTTCTTTGAGCAATTGTACTGATGCCCGAAGTTTATCCTCCCAGATTATATTTTTCTCTCTCATACTAAATCTCATATGTAACTTCTCGGTGAGAAATCTAAAAACATAGCCAGAAATATCAGGCCTACCAGTTTTTTTATTTTTCGGAATAGTAAAAACATTATCATTAAATAATTCTTCGATAGATTCAGAATTCTCGTTGAAGAGAATATATACTATTTCGTGGTCCATAAATTTATTAATCCCACCGTCAATTACATTATTCTGACAAAACAATAACCAGGACAAAATTGGCTCAGAAACATCATTGTAATATCCATCTGTGTGCCAATTCAGAGCTTTATTTGTGTATGGTATATAGTCACCTTTTGATTCATTGAAATCTGTAACTTCAATTTTTGTAACCCCATCATCATCGCTTGATTCCATTAGCTCAAAGTTTCTCATGCCAAATTGACCAGATAACATGATCAGCATTTGCTGAATATCCGCAGGTTCTTTATCAATTTCAAAAAACACAAGATTACTGTTACTAATGATTTCGGCGCATTTATACTTTTCCGCAGATGATATTTCCATTGGATCTCGGATCTCGACCATCAAATCCTCAATATTGCTGGAGAATTTGGATAGTTTGTCGTTTTTCCAGGAATCATACTCTTTGCTATTTTTATCTAAAATATTCATAAAATTATGGTTTTTTTTAGCTTGATAACCAATTATTATCAATGTTATATTGATTATCCAAGCATTATATTAGAAAATAATGATAATATAATAAACATATTAAATGGATTTAATATTGAGAGGTAAGGCATGGTAGCATAACTTAAAGGGTTTACAGGGAGAAACAATTGAAAAAGCACGATACCCCGATGATAGATGAGCTTGAAAACGGCCCATGGCCAAGCTTTATAAGCGGGATTAAGAGATTAAGGGATAATCACCCAGAAGAAAGAATTAATGAGATGACAAACGACCTTCTAGGTCAGCTTGAGCATTCATATGAGACAAGAAAAGGCTACTGGAAAGGCGGAACCGTAAGTGTTTACGGATACGGAGGTGGAATTATACCTAGATTCTCAGAAGTTGGAGATGCTTTTCCTAAGTCAAAAGAATTTCATACTCTAAGAGTCCAACCTCCAGCAGGTAATTTCTACACCACAGATATACTAAGAAGATTGGCTGACAGTTGGGAGAAATATGGCTCAGGTTTAGTCACGTTCCATGGTCAAACTGGTAACATTATGTTTATTGGCTCTACCACAGAACACACACAGCATTTCTTCGATGAGATCAATGATTATGGTTTTGATCTTGGTGGTGCTGGACCATGTGTAAGAACAGCAATGGCCTGTGTAGGAGCCGGACGTTGTGAGATGTCAAACTTAAACGAACAAAAAGCAATGCGTTTACTGGTAAATAATTTTATGGATGATATGCATAGGCCTGCACTTCCGTATAAGTTTAAATTTAAAGTTTCTGGTTGCGCGAATGATTGCATGAACTCGATAGAGAGAGCTGACATGTCAGTAATTGGTACATGGAGAGATGACATACAAGTCAATCAAGAAGAATTTAAGAAATATGTTTCCCTGAAGGGCAGGAAATATGTTATCGATAATATTGTCACTAGATGTCCAACTAATGCTATATCTCTAAATGACGACGATTCTGTGGTTATAGACAACCAAAACTGCGTCAAGTGTATGCATTGTTTGAACGTTGTGCCAAAAGCACTTCACCCCGGTGATGATAAAGGTGTAACGATACTAATTGGCGGCAAAAGAACACTTAAGATCGGAGATCTCATGGGTACGGTTATAGTTCCATTTATGAAACTTGAAACAGACGAAGACTGGGAACGATTAGTAGAAATTGCTGAGGAGTCCATTGACTTCTGGGCTGACAATGCACTTGAACACGAAAGATGCGGTGAAATGATCGAGAGGATTGGTCTCGTTAATTTCCTCGAGGGCATTGGTGTAGATGTAGACCCGAACATGGTAGCGAATCCAAGAGAAAGCTCATATGTAAGAACAGATGAGTGGGATGATGAAGCTGTAAAATGGTACGAAAAAGCAGACGCAAAAAAAGAGACAGCATAAGGCATAACAGGAAGTATTTATGAGTGAAGAAAAAAAACAAGAGATGAGAGCGCCAATTGAGACTGGGGCACCAGATGGTTTTCAATATATGCATCCTACAATGCGTAAGAATTATGGTCAGTGGCAATATCATGAACATCCTAAACCTGGAGTTTTAAAACATGTAGCTAAAAGTGGCGAAGAGATATGGACAGTTCGAGCAGGAACTCAGAGGATCCTGGATGTGTTTACTCTCAGAACATTATGTGACATCGGTGATAAGTACGCAGATGGTTACGTAAGATTTACCATTAGAAGCAACATTGAATACATGATAAAAGATGCTGACAAAGTCGAGCCATTGATTGAGGCTCTTGAAAAAGAGGGTTTTGTGGTTGGGGGAACAAAAAACAGTGTTGCTATGATCTCTCATACACAGGGTTGGTTACATTGCGATATTCCTGGGACTGATGCATCTGGAGTTGTAAAAGCCATGATGGATGAGCTTATAGACGAATTTAAAGGCAATGAAATGCCAAACAGAGTTCACATGACTACATCATGTTGTCAGATCAATTGTGGTGGTCAAGGTGACATTGCTATTAATATTCAGCACACTAAACCACCAAAAATTAACCATGATTTAGTATCTAATGTATGTGAACGCCCATCCGTGGTTGCTAGATGCCCTGTAGCGGCCATTAGACCTGCCATGGTGAACGGTAAAGCTTCACTTGAAGTAGATGAAAAGAAATGTATATGTTGTGGAGCATGTTTTCCTCCTTGTCCACCAATGCAGATAAATGATCCTGAGCACAGTAAGCTTGCAATATGGGTAGGCGGCAATCACTCTAATGCACGTGGCAAACCAACATTCCAAAAACTTGTTGCAGCTGGTATACCGAATAATCCACCTAGATGGCCAGAGGCTACTGCTATAGTAAAAAGAATTCTTAAAGTATATAAAGAAGACGCAAAAGACTGGGAACGAATTAATGATTGGGTTGAACGTATAGGTTGGCCAAGATTTTTTGAACTCACTGAACTACCATTCACGAAATTCCACATCGACAACTGGCGTGGTGGAAGGAAAACACTTAATTCATCTGCATACGTTAGATTCTAACGAGAATAATATGAAATTTGGAATTCTAGTAAATGAAGGACCATATACTCATCAAGCATCTGATAGCGCATACATGTTCGCAAAAGCAGCTATAGAGCAAGGTCACGAAATATTTCGTGTTTTTTTCTATCATGATGGTGTTAACAATGGCACAAGATTAGCATCTCCACCACAAGATGACCGTCACATCCCTAATAGATGGTCAGAACTAGCCAAAAACCATAATATTGATCTCGTATTGTGTGTTGCAGCAGCTCAAAGACGAGGCATGGTAGATCCAGATGAAATGAAAAGAAATAAAAAAGATGCTGATAATATAGCTGAAAACTTTAGGATATCTGGTTTAGGACAACTCATTGAGGCTGGTATTCAAGCTGATAGATTTATAACTTTTGGTGATTAAATGGAAGAAGAAGTTCAAAGCGGCGTCATTAAGAAATTTCTTTACATAAATCGTAAAGCTCCTCATGGAACAATCTATGCGCATGAGGCTTTAGAAGTTGTACTTATAGGGGCAGCTTTCGAACAAGATGTAAGCATGGCTTTTATTGATGACGGAGTCTTCCAGCTTAAAAAAAATCAAAACACTGAACATATTGAAACAAAGAATTTTACAAAGACATATTCTGCCCTAGAAATGTACGATGTTGAGAAACTATATGTTGAAAGAGAATCATTAGAGGAGAGAGGTTTATCCGAGAGCGACTTATCAGTAGAGGTTAAAGTCATCCCCTCTTCAGAGATGAAAGAATTAATTAGAAATAGCGAGGTTATATTAAATTTTTGATGCTTCATACAGTAAATAAATCTCCGTTTGAAAAAAATAGCTTAGAAACATGTATCAGGTTATCTGACTCCTCAGCTTCTATACTGCTAATAGAGGATGGTGTCTACGGTGCTCTGAAGGGGACAAAGATTGAGCAACTTGTTACCGAAGCAATTACCTCAGTAAAAATGTATGTCTTAGGGCCAGATTTAATGGCCAGAGGGCTTGATAAAAACTCTCTAATCAATAATATAGAGATTATAGATTATCAAGATTTTGTTAAACTTGCCGTTGAGAATGAAAGAGTTCAAAACTGGCTATAACTAGGAGTAAATTATGCCTATAGAAGTAAATGGTAAAAGTATAGAAGTAGATGAAGAAGGTTATCTTTCCAATTTGAGTGATTGGGACAAAGACATCGCCGAAGTAATGGCAAAAGAGGACAATATTGACCTTGGAACAGACCATTGGGAAATCATCAACTTTCTTCGTGAATACTATGAAGAGTATCAGATTGCACCAGCTGTTCGAATTTTAACGAAAGCTGTGGGCAAGAAGCTGGGTAAAGATAAAGGAAATAGTAAATATCTCTATGAGCTGTTCCCATATGGCCCAGGTAAGCAAGCATGTAAATTTGCAGGATTACCGAAGCCGACTGGTTGCGTCTAAGAGATTAGAAAAGGTTGTGAGAGGAGAGGAGCATGTCACTTGTGACAATAATATATGGATCGTTGTTTTATTTTGCAACCTTAATATTGTTTGTAGGGTTAGCATATAGAATATATGAATATGCTACTATCCCAGCTCCTCTAAAAATTCCGACGCCTCCTGCTCCTAAAACTAGAAAAGGAGTTGCAGTTAGGATTTTTCGTGAAGTAGTCTTTTTTGAGAGTCTCTTTCATGCAACTAAATGGACCTGGTTATTTGGCTGGTTATTCCATTTTGCTCTACTCTTAGCGTTTTTCAGACATCTTAGATATGCGACTGACCCCGTCTGGTTCTGGGTTTCGTGGGAGATAGTACAGGCCGCAGGCCACTACGCTGCATACATGATGTTGTTGGGTTTATTTGGTCTTTTGGCAAGAAGGATATTTGTTGATCGTGTAAGGTATATATCAGCACCGTCAGATTATTTAATATTAGTGTTAATTATTGGGATAGCTTTATCTGGTCTACTGATGAAATGGTACCCAACTGACATTTTCGCCCTCAAACAATTTTTTATAGGATTAATCTATTTTAATTGGGCTGAACTACCATCTGATTTTATGCTTTTACTCCACCTTGGTTTAGTCTTATTACTTATGATTATTTTTCCTTACAGTAAACTTCTTCATGCCCCTGGTTTATTTTTCAGCCCAACCAGGAATCAAACTGATACTGCTCGTGATTCTAGACATATTGCAGACTGGGCGAGGAATCTAGAGTCACAGGAGAGATAAAATGGCCATCAAAGAATTCGAAAAACCTGAATTAAGAGAATACACAGATGTTCCTGAAGTTGAGAATAAAGCAACTGCTCATTTAGCACCTTTTAAATCTAAAGAAGAGTTTCAATCATCACTGGGTTATCCTGGAGAGCTAGTTGAAAACTGGGAGGATGTTGCACTAGATAAGATGGGTGATTTATTAAAAAAATATCGCTCATTGAGAGTCTACTTAGATTCTTGTATACAATGTGGCGCATGTACTGATAAATGTCACTACTATTTAGGTACCAAAGATCCTAGTAATATGCCTGTAGGTCGACAAAACTTAATGCGCAGTGTTTATAGACGTTATTTTACTTTACCAGGAAAGTATTTCCCAAAACTTGTGGGCGCCATTGACCTAACAAAAGAAGTCTTAGATGATTGGTATACATATTATCATCAATGTTCTCAGTGTAGACGTTGTGCTGTTTTTTGCCCGATGGGAATCGATACAGCAGAAATCTCAATGGCAGCAAGAGAGATAATGGATTCTATTGGTGTTGGGCAAAAATATTGTAATGAAATAATCGGCAAAGTTCACAAAATAGGAAATAATTTAGGTTTACCTGAACCAGCACTTGCAGATACATTAGAAGGCCTAGAAGAGGATGTTGTAGAGGATACTGAAATAGATGTAAAATATCCATTGGATCAGAAAGATTCCGATATTTTGTTAGTGACTCCATCCGCAGATTTTTTTGCCGAACCTCATGTAGATGGTCTAATAGGTTATGGTAAAGTTTTTCATCAAGCTGGTTTAAGCTGGACATTAAGTTCCCACGCTAGCGAGGCAGCTAACTTTGGTATGTTCATCGGTAGTTACGCAAATATGCGTAAACTTGCAATGAGGATTAGAGAAGCTGCTCTAGAGTTGAATGTCAAACGAATAGTTTTTGGTGAGTGCGGCCATGCTTGGCGAGTTGCGTATAGTTTTTTGAATACTCTCGCTGGTCCATTCGATTTTCTGGACCCTAAGTATCCTGTACCGCAGCATATTTGTGAGGTGACTTTTGACTTAATTCAGAAAAACGTTCTCCAGTTTGATAAATCTGCAAATGATGACATGGTTATAACATATCATGATTCGTGCAATGTCGCACGGGCATCCAATATGGGGGATATTATTGGAGGACAGTTTACGATCCCAAGAGATATTATAAAAGCTACTACAAATCATTTTTATGATATGGAGGAGAGCACGATTAAAGAAAAAACTTTCTGTTGTGGTGGAGGCGGAGGGCTTCTAACAGACGACCTAATGGAGCTTCGTATGAAAGGAGCACTTCCTAGGATGGAGGCACTTAAACGAGTTGTTGATGATTATGGGGTAACTCATATGGCAGCTATTTGCGCAATATGTAAGAGCCAGTTTGCTAAAGCCTTAAGTTACTATGGTTTTGAATTAGACCAAATAATTAGCCTTCATCAGTTGGTAGGTAATGCCCTAATAATGAATAAAAAAGAGCTTTAGGCTGATATTCCGTATGCTATAATTTGAATATTAGAGTAGAGTAATAAGCTTATATTTAGTGAGAGATTTAAAGAATTAATTAAATAATCAAGATATTAAATGGACTTAATATTGAGAGGTGATACAGGTAGCATAACTTAGAGGTAATACAGGGAGAAACAAATGTCTAAACTAGAAGAGACAGTCAATTTAATGAAGGAAGAGAACACTTACCGAAGGTTCTCTGATGGCGATCATAAATATAAAGATTTTTCTCAGGATATATTCAATGAAGATAAATCTCACAAGTGTCCAACCTACATACATAAGACACCACCATGCCAAGGTAGCTGTCCGTCAGGTGAAGACATTAGAGGTTGGTTGCAAATTGTAAGAGGAATTGAAAAAGCACCCGAAGGGATGACAATGTCTGAGTACGCTTTCAGAAGGTCTACTACAGCTAACCCATTCCCATCGCAAATGGGTAGAGTTTGCCCAGCTCCATGTCAAAGTGGTTGTAATAGGAATGAAGTAGATGATTTCGTTGGGATAAATGCTGTCGAACAATTCATAGGTGACACTGCTTTTAAAGAAGGATTCAAATTTGATCCAGCACCAAAATTAAAAAAACAGAGAGTTGCAATTATTGGCGGTGGTCCAGCAGGAATGTCGGCCGCATATCAGTTAAGAAAGAAAGGATATGCATCTACCGTTTTCGAAGAGAGAGAACAGCTTGGCGGTATGATGAGATACGGGATTCCAAATTATAGAACTCCTCGAGATATATTAGANGCNGANATTGATAGNATACTTGANCTTGGTGATATAGANGTTGTGCTCAATACAAGAGTTGGAAAAGACGTNNCTCTAGAAGATGTAGAAAAATCACATGATGCNGTCTTGTGGACAATAGGNTGTTGGAANGGAANATCATTNCCAGTAGAAGGAAGTGATGCNGAAAACTGTTTAAATGGAGTTGAATTNCTTGAGGCTTTTAGTCAAGAGAGACTCAAAGTTGGAGCNCAAAAAGTTGTCTGTGTAGGTGGTGGTGATACATCTATAGATGTAGTATCGGTTGCAAGAAGATTAGGNCACATCTCAAATATGAATCCACAAGAGAAGCCAGAAGCTGTNGTNCATGGATATGTNGCGCAAGATGTTTCTGAGCAAGCTATAAAAGAGGGCGCTGAAGTCACACTGACATCNCTCTTCAANCGTGAGGAGATGACAGCAGCCGANCAAGAAGTTAATGATGCAATGCATGAAGGAGTCACNATANTNAATGGNGTAATACCTATAAAAGTTGAACAAGATAAAGATGGACGNGCTACTGCACTAGTNGTTGCTGATTGTGTTTTNGANGAAAATGNTCCAAAACCAATTGAAGGAACAGAGAAGAGGATTGAAGCNGACCTTATAATNTCTGCNATTGGCCAATCTCCAGATATCGAAGGGTATGAAGAGATGGGAAATGAGAGAGGTTTTTTNGATGTAGATGATTTTTATAGNCANAAAACAAAAGAAGGTCATTTTGTTGCGGGTGACATTATAAGACCACATTTGCTTACAACAGCTATTGGTCAAGGNTCANTTGTGTCAGATACGATTGAAAGTTATTTTGAAAATGATGACTTTAAAAGAAGACCTAAAGTNGATGTTCATCATTTTAAATTATTAGACAAGTTAAGAGANACAGACCTAGCTCCNNAGGAGTATGCNCCANAAATAGANGATCCTGATAAACTTAGAGGGAGTGATCACAACGATGCTGTTGTACATAATTATGAAGATCGCTCTGGTCAAGAAGTTATTCCATCAACAGANTTATTCCTAGGNCATTANAAACACGAAGAACGATATAAAAGAGGAGAGGCTGTCCCNTCAGGTGATGATGTGATTGATCATTATGAGGATCGGATCATTGGNTTAACNGANGAAGAGGCAATAAAAGAAGCTGGAAGATGTATGAGNTGTGGAATGTGTTTCGAATGCGATAATTGTGTTATCTATTGCCCTCAAGATGCGGTATTTAGAGTNAAAAAAGATCAAGCAACAACTGGTAGGTATGTTGATACTGATTATAATAANTGCATCGGTTGTCATATATGNGCAGACGTTTGCCCAACTGGTTACATAAAGATGGGTCTTGGTGAATAATTACCCATAANTTGGGAAAACTTGGGAGGGAGACAGTGCATTATTCAGCGATAAAATTCCTATTGTTGGCAGCATTTTTAGCTTCANCATCTTCTTTCAGTCATGACAACATACCTCANAGNANNAAAGGTACATCAAAGGCAGACTCAGCAGAGCAGTGCGTAGAACCAACAGAGATAATGCAAAAAGAGCATTTTGTGTTTCTNTATCATCAACGTGATAAGACTGTAATNAAAGGNGTTAGAACTAANAANCATAGTTTTGCTAATTGCATCGACTGCCATGTTTCTTANGATAACAAAGGAACCCCCATACCAATCAACTCAGAAGGTCAATTTTGTCAAACGTGCCATGTTCAAACGGCAGTCAATATNGATTGTTTTTCATGTCATGCGTCTGTNCCAAGAGGTAGGAAAGCAATGACAAAAGCATTCTTAAAAAATCACCCTGCTGATGTTATTTCCAACAAAGCAAATGAAATTNTTGAATTTGTAGAGGCAAAAGGTAATGACTAGTAATAGCGGCTTAAATAGAAGACAATTNTTAGTAAAATCACTTACAGCTATTTCTACTATNTATTTCATTCCTGATATTTTTTCACAGGCAAATGCCGCCAAACCCCTCGACAAAGAAGTAACATCTCAAACAAAATGGGGCATGAGTATTGATGTAAGCAAATGTGCNGATGGTTGTACAGCGTGTGTNGATGCATGCATTGAAGAGAATGGATTATATGGATTTGATAGACCAGAAACAGATTCTCAATGGATCAGAAAGTTAACANTCAAAGATAACAAGACTGATAAGATCAAAGTAGTTCCAATGTTATGTCAACACTGTGAGAATCCTCCATGTTGTGATGTTTGTCCGACCGGAGCATCTTTTAGAAGAGTNGATGGGATTGTTATGGTAAATCAGCATACGTGTATTGGTTGTAGATATTGCATGATGGCATGTCCCTTTAAAGCTAGGTCTTTTGTACACGAAAATCTTACAGAACAAGTAACTAATGCACCTCGAGGGAAAGGATGCGTCGAGAGCTGTAATTTTTGTGTAAATAGAATTGATCATGGAAGTTCCACNACAGCTTGTGAGCAAGCTTGTATNGAGAGTGGNCATAAAGCAATTTCTTTTGGTGATCTTTCNGATCCAAATAGNAGAGTTAATAAAGCCCTAANACAAAATACGAANAGGAGACTGAGATCTGATCTGGCTCTAAAACAACGTGTTACATATTCAAATATCTAATTATGGAAAAAATAATTTTTAAAAGATTCATAATAGAACCAAAGACATTTTGGNCCATATTCTTATCATTAGGTTTTTTNATATTAGTAGGCTTCCTGTGTTCTCATTATATGGAGACTGAGGGTCATTATGTTACAGGCATGAACAACCAGATTGTCTGGGGCTTGCCACACATATTTGCTGTCTTGCTAATTGTTATAGCATCAGGAGTACTTAATATAGCCTCGATTTCCTCAGTNTTTGATAAGAAACTTTACAAGCCACTCGCACCTCTGTCTGCTCTACTAGCGATGGCATTTCTTATTTCCGGACTTGCAATTCTTGTTCTAGATTTAGGTAGGCCAGATAGGCTAATTGTCGCCATGACCACATATAACTTTAAATCTATCTTTGCTTGGAATATATTTCTTTACTCCGGATTTGCTGCTGTTTTAGGCATATACATTTGGACAATGTTGGATAGAAATGTTAAAAAATTTTCAAGACCAGCTGGAATCTTTGCATTTACTTGGAGAATTATACTTACAACAGGTACTGGTTCAATTTTTGGTTTTCTGATTTCACGTGAGGCTTACGGAACTGCGATTCTTGCACCACTATTCATTATAATGTCGCTATTGTACGGAACTGTTGTTTATTATCTTATTTTAAAAACCATCAATAACTTTCAAAAAACACTTGTCTCAGAAGAAATAATGCAAAACCTAAGAAAGCTAACTATTTTATTTCTGTTTGCTAATCTTTATTTTCTCATTCTTTACCATGTGACGAATCTTTATATATCCAAACATTTTGAATTTGAAAAATTTATATTATTGAATGGCGGAATTTATACAGTATCTTTTTGGATTGGACAAGTTCTAATTGGTCTTGTATTACCAATATATATAATATTAAATGATCATGCCAAATCAGAAAAGAGTTTAATGAGGGCAACATTTCTCATTCTAATCGGAAGTTTTGTTGCAATGTACGTCATAATTATTGCTGGGCAAGCATATCCACTCAAAATATTTACAAACTATGAAATAGTAGAAAGTAGCTTCTATGATAATGTTGTTCATTCTTATATACCCTCTATTTATGAGTTCGGTCTTGGACTAGGCGGTGTAGCATTAGCATTAATCATCGTTCTGGTTGGAATAACAAACCTCGATTTTTTACCAAGTATTATAAAGGGTCATAAAAAAGAAGAGGATAATGTTCCTGGAAACAACGACCAAGAAGCATCTATCAGTCAGGAAAATCCAGATTCAATTAGTGAGTAGATATTTTGTCTTCATATCTTATATCGTCAACAAAAAAGTCATCAGGTAAAACAATAGTATCGATAGGATTGTCAAAGATCTTCTCGCAAACCTATAAAAATATCTCTCTTTTTAAAAAAGGTCCTGACTATATTGATCCTCTTTGGATTAGTGAGGCTGGCAAAAAACCTTGTTATAATCTTGATTTTAATACAATGACCAAAAAAGAGATTAAATTATTATTTCATGAGAAATCATTGAACTCGGAGCTATCATTAATAGAGGCTAATAAAGGACTTTTTGATGGCATGAATCTTAATGGTAATGATAGCAATGCTGCACTTGCTGACCTTCTGAGTTTGAAGATTGTTTTGGTTCTAGACTGTGAGGGTATGACACGCGGAGTTGCTCCTTTGATTCAGGGATACGAGAACTTCCATAGCAAGCTAAACTTTCATGGAATAATATTCAACAATGTAAATGGCTCCAGACATGAGGGGAAATTAATATCTGCAGTTGAAAAATACACGAATATGAGGATAGTTGGTAGTATCTGGCGTGATAATAAACTAAATATTTCTGAACAAAATCTGGGTCTCGAGCCAACTTTCTCAAATAAAAAAACNTCCGAAGTTATTAGGTTGATTGCAAAAACTATAAAATCCTCTGTAGATACTGATTCTTTTAAGAAAAAGAAAATATCAAATTCTAAAAAATCAAAGGTCCCAGNAACTATNAATAATAGTGAATTCAGTAAAATTTCTATAGGNATACCAAAGGATGCGGCTTTTGGATTTTANTATAGAGATGATTTAGAAAAATTTGAGCAGTATGGTGTAAAAATAAAGTTTTTTANTACTCTCAAAGATAAACAAATACCCAAGGTAGATGCCTTGTTTATTGGNGGAGGCTTCCCAGAACACCATTTACAGGATCTTAGCNCTAATCATTTAATGAGAGANNACNTAAAGAATTTTATNCAAGCTGGCAAACCNGTCTACGCCGAATGNGGAGGNNTAATGTACTTATCGAANTCAATAACATTAAATAAAACTAGTCATAAAATGGTAAATGCAATACCTGGAAATATTNTCTTACACGAAAAACCTGTTGGNAGAGGGTATGTAGATATGAGAGTAAGNAAGAANCATCCATGGTTGAAGAGNGATAAAGTTATNCCATGTCATGAATTTCATCATTCAAAAATTAACATTACACAATCGAAATCAAGATTCGCATTTCATATNAATAGAGGTTATGGAATAAATAAAAGGNATGACGGCATAATTATTAAAAATTTGGTTGCATCTTATAGTCACTTAAGAGATTCAAGTAAATCTAGATGGATTAAACCTTTTTTGAAATTTGTGAGAGATATAAAAAATGAAACAAAAACAAATATTTGAGATAACTGATAGCGCTGCAAAGCAAATNTNAAAGGCATCTGAAATGTCCGATTCAAAAGGTTGGCCACTTAGAATTGCAGTTAAGGTNGATAATNGTAAATATAATTATTTAATGGGTTTCGATCAATCNAAAGAAGAAGACTTACGCTTAAAGATTAATGGTGTTGAGATTATTATCTCACCAGATTCTATGCTCAACCTTAAAAATTGTAAGTTGGATTATGTNGAGATAGANAAGAATAANGAGGAGTTTATTTTCCTGAATCCAAATGACCCTAACTTTACTCCACCGAATGATGAATTAGATGATAATGTCACTCATGATTTATAAGTTCCTAAGTTCTTTAGGTAAACTAAATGTAATATTTTCAGTTTTGTTATCTTGTCCAAAATCTTCAATTGNTGCACCATGNGCAACAAGATAATCTAGAAGCTCAGTNAATAAAATNTCTGGCGCTGAGGCACCAGCAGTTATNCCAACNACTTTTTTCCCTTTGAGTAANTCAATATCAAGATCATCCTTACCATCAATTAATAACGAAGGAATNGAATTTTTTGAACCAAGTTCAGCAAGTCTTTTCGAGTTTGAACTNTTCTTAGAACCAATTACTATCAAGAAATCACAATATTTGATAATAGAACTGACNGCATCTTGTCTATTCTGNGTTGCATAACATATATCATCTTTTGCGGGTGATCTAATTTCAGGGTACTTCTCTTTTAAACAATTGATAATTTTTTTCGTGTCATTCANAGAGAGAGTNGTTTGAGTNACGTAGGCAATATTTTCATTATCAATTTTAAGNNCCCTTACATCATTTTCATTCTCAACTAGGTNAATCTTCCCCTTTTCGGAGTCATATTGCCCCATTGTGCCCTCTATTTCAGGATGTCCGCTATGTCCTATCAGTACAACATCAGTNTCATTTCTGGCGTGTTTATGAACCTCTATATGTACCTTAGTAACTAATGGNCATGTNGCATCAAATATCTTAAGNTTCTTNGAACGNGCTGCCTCTTTGACCTCTGTTGATACACCATGAGCNCTATATATTAGAATAGAGTTATCAGGNACAAGNTCAATATCCTCGATAAATTTAACNCCNTTTTTTTTAAAATCTGAGATAATAAATTTATTGTGTACTACTTCATGTTTTACATAAACTGGACAATCAAAAGAGTCGATAGCTTTTTGAAGAGTGCCAACTGCTCTCTCTACACCAGCACAAAAACCTCTTGGTGTAGCAAGTACAATTTTTAAATCNTTTAATTCATTCATCATATATTCTTACAATCTCTGCTTTGAATTTTATTGTAATCCCAGCTAGGGGATGATTCAAATCTAAAATTATATTTTCNTTATCAATTTCTTTAATTATAGCCAAACTAGGCATTATTTCTCCATTTGAGTTCTTGGTCTCAATCTCAATTACATTATTNACTCTAATCATATCATCATTAGGGAACATATTCTTTTTCACNATTTTACTCTTGNTGTCGTCATGTACTCCAAAAGCATCTTTTGGATCTAATGTTAGTTCTTGAGTAGATGATTCATCCATCCCATACAAAGTTATTTCCAGTTTCTGTGGAATTGTTCCGTCTCCTATGGTAAAGCATATAGGTTTCTTCTCAAATGTTGATTCAAAGACTAAACCATTCTCATTTTCAATTGAGTAGTGAAGATCAATTTTACTTTTATAGTTTACTTTCTTTTTCATCTTCAAAAAACATTATAAATATAAATATAACTAAGGCTAGCGAAATAAATATATCTGCAACGTTAAAAATCCCAGGAAAATAATAATTTTCATAACGCACCAAGATAAAATCAACTACTTTGTTATCAATCACCCTATCAATATAATTTGCCAATCCACCACCAAGAACAAGACTCCACGCAACAAATGCAATTTTTGATACTCTTTCATTCTCAGTAAGAATTTTATTTACGTAGTAAATTAAATAAAGTAATAAACATGTCATCAAAAAAGTAAGACTATAATTTATAAATACACTTTCGGAGTGAGCAAATCCAAATACTAAGCCTTTATTATAAACTTTATTAAATATAACAAAATTGTTTATAATAATTGGATCGTAGATAGCTGTCATATTGTCTATATAATATTTTGTTATTAAATCAATTGTGACCAACATCAAAACAATTAAATAAAATTTGAGACGCATCAACCTAATCTTCTAATTTCGCCGTTTTCGAAAATATTAGAAAAACATCTTTTGCATATACTCTTGTGTTCCTTGATACTTCCAACCGTCTCATTATGATGCCAACATCTATCACATTTTTCATACGAGCATACACTCACTTCTACGGATACATTATTGTCCTTTGATTGTTTAATATTGCACTTCGAGCTGATGAAAATGAATTTAAGTTCATCCTCATAATCTTTTAATAATTTATATTTATCAGAATCAATTGTAAGGGTGATTTCTGAATCAAGTGATGATTTTATTTCTCCTGAATTTCTCGATAGCTCTAATTCTTTTGATATTTCATTTCGAAGTTCAAAAAGTAAATCCCCTACTTTGGATACATTATCATCTTTTTTGATGCTCATATCTTGCCATTGCTCAAGAAAGATTGATTTCTTATCGTCGCTATAATGTTTGTATACTTCTTCTGCAGTAAACGAGAGAATTGGAGAAATTGCAAGATTCAACGTTTTTAAAATTCTTTCACACGTCAATTGGCATGATACTCTGGCATCTGAATCAGATTTCGTCGTGTATAATCTATCTTTTATAATATCGAGATAATATCCCCCAAGTTGCACTGTACAAAAGTTTTGAATCTCTTGAACAACTTGGTGAAATTTATATTTATTATAGTTATTAATTATTTTTTTCTGTAACTTTTCTGTTTCCAGAAGTATCCATTGATCTAGTAAAGTAAATTTTATCTTGCTAGGATCATGATTTTTAGCTTTCAAATCATTAATATTTGATAAGAGAAATTTTAATGTATTTCTTATTCTCCTGTATGATTCACTTGTTCTGTCGATTATTTCCTTTGAAATATTCATTTCTTTGGTATAGTCAGTTGTTGCCACCCACAATCTTAGTATGTCAGAACCTTTATCCTTAATTACACTTTGAGGGGATATCACATTTCCGAGGGATTTGGACATTTTCTGACCTGATGAATCAACAACAAACCCATGAGTTAAGACTTTTTTATATGGAGCTTTTCCTTTAATTGCGAGAGATGTAAGTAATGAGGATTGAAACCATCCTCTATGTTGATCCGACCCCTCTAAATATAAATCTGCTTGATCGACACCTTCACGCTCCTCTAGAACTGAAATATGTGTGATACCTGAATCAAACCAAACATCAAGGGTATCAGTTATAAACTCGTAATCATCCAACGATTCTTTTAATACTGAAGATTTATTATGCTCAAACCAAGCCTCAACATTACCAGCGCGCACAATTTTTGCTGCTTCATGTAATATTTCGGCAGTTTTTGGATGGATCTGTTTGTTTTCCTTATGCACAAGTAGCGGAATCGGCACGCCCCAAAATCGTTGTCTTGAAATACACCAGTCTGGTCGATTTTCTATCATGTTGCTAATTCTCTCATGACCCCACTCAGGTACCCACTCAACATTTTTGATTGCCTCATTCACTGATTCACGAAGATTATTCCCATCCATACTGATAAACCATTGTGGTGTGGCCCTGAAGATTAATGGTGTTTTGAATCTCCAGCAATGAGGATAGCTATGTTGATACTCCTTTATACCTAATAAACAATTATTGTTTTTGATTTTTTCAATAATTGGCTTGTTGGATTGTCTTACATTCAATCCTCCAAAATACTGAAGAGATTCATGAAAAAACCCTTTCCCATCAACTGGATTGTATATTTCTAATTTATTGTTTACTCCTGCAATATAATCTTCTTGCCCATGACCAGGAGCAATATGAACAATGCCAGTGCCTGATTCAGTAGTAACATGGTTTGCACTGATGACAGGAACATTGAATTCATAGAAAGGATGTTTTGCTTTTAAACCGATCAAATCTTTCCCTTTGCACCTACCTATCACCTTAAATGTTTTTCCAATTTCAGTTTCTATATCCTTATGCAGATTTTCAGCAAATAAATATACTCCATTTTCATTTTCAGCAAGGACATACTCTATATCCTGTCCGATTGCTAGTGCTCTATTTGCCGGTAATGTCCAAGGGGTAGTTGTCCAGATAATTATCTTTATATTCTTATTATCAAACTTTGATTCAAAAATCACGTATATGGAATTCGATGTAATATCTTGATACTCTACTTCTGCTTCTGCTAATGCTGATTCAGATTCTAAGCACCAGTGCACTGGCTTCGATCCATAGTAAACATGATTATTCTCAATAATCTTTGCTAAACTCTCAATTGTTGACGCTTCAAATTGACTATCCATGCTCAAATAAGGATTATTCCAGTCAGCATTAACACCCAATCTAATGAAATCCTTTTTTTGTTTATCAACTTGTTTTTGAGCAAATTCTCTACATGCTTTTCTAAATGCGTTTTTGTTGTCTTTAAATTTCGATTTACCATATTTCTTTTCTACCATTAGTTCTATTGGTAAACCATGACAATCCCAGCCAGGGATAAAAGGTGAATCCAGTCCTGATATAGTTTTACTCTTAACAACAATATCCTTGAGTACTTTGTTGACAGCATGGCCAATATGTATGTCACCATTAGCATATGGCGGTCCATCATGTAATATAAACTTTTCTAGACCTTTACTCTTCTCTCTTATTTCATTATATAGATCTATCTGATCCCAGTACTTCATGATCTCAGGTTCTCTATTAGGAAGATTTGCCTTCATTGGAAACTTTGTTGAAGGTAAGTTTAGTGTATCTTTATAATCTGTCATTATTTTTTAAAATTTTAAGTGCTTTCTGATAGTCGTTGTCCATCTGTTCTATTAATTCTTGTTCAGATGTAAATTTAACCTGATCTCTAATTTTCTCTAAAAAAACAATCTTAATTTCTTTTCCGTATATTTCTTGATTATGATCAAAAATAAATACCTCTAAAGTATTCTCTCTGCCTGAAAAAGTTGGTTTATTACCATAGCTAGCCAGACCATATTTTTGGTCAAATCCATTGATGTCTACTTCGACTAAAAATATACCATTAATTGGCCAAAATTCACATACGTTAATATTAGCCGTAGGGTAACCCAATTTCCTTCCTCTTTTTTCACCATGTATCACTCTGCCAGTAATAGATGTTTTATTTCTCAGGAGGCTATTAGCTCTCTTGAAATCATTACTTACGATAAGCTCTCTTATGAGAGTACTATTTACTATTTGCTGATCACCTTCTTGGTCACTGAATTTCTTTATAAGCGGAACTACTGATAAATCAAAATTACTATTAGAATATTTTTTCAGTAAATTTATATCACCTCGTCTCTTATGCCCGAATCTAAAGTTTTCACCAATCGTAAGGTGACAAATATTTAATTTATCAATCAAAACCCTCTCTATGAAGTCTTCAGGACTCATGAGAGAAAACCTTTCATCAAATGGCAGAGATACAACATAATCAAATTGCTTCTCCGTAAAGATCTCTAATTTCTCACGATCATTCATAATTCTAAAAAAGCCACTCTTTTTGAAAAACTCTTGAGGCATCGGATTAAATGTAATAGCGACTACATTTGATTCTTTGTCACAAAGTTTTCTATTTTCAATTGTTGAATCTAATAGCTCTAAGTGCCCAATATGCATACCGTCGAAATTACCAATAGTAATTGACGAGGGTTTTTCTATTTTTTTAATTTCATCCAAATTTTTATATAATTTCATAGTCTTTTATAAAATATCATCAAACGATTCTAAGGTAATTTTCTGATACTAAATTATTCATATATTTTCTTTACCCGATATCCGAGTAAGTACATCACAGATGAATAAAGTAAACCACCTAAACTGATATATAAAATTATCTTGAGCCCCCTCATATAATACGATGCTTGGTGCCACAAAGTTACATCATTTAACAAATATGTCAGAGCAAGCACCATTATAAAACAGCTTATGATTGATTTGAAAGTAGAACTATTTACAAATATGCCATCTTCAATCAAATTATTTCTTCTAAGATTATTGTACAAAAGAATTACCTGTATCCACGCAGATAGAGAGGTCGCTAAAGCTAAGAATGCATGGGCGCCAATAAAAGGATTTCTTAGGTAGATTACCACGACCAATGAGTTCATCGCTATATTAAATAGAACTCCTATTACACCGTATTTTACCGGTGTACTTGTATCTTCTCGTGAAAAAAAACCTGTCAGGAGAACTTTCATTAATATGAATGCAGGTAGCCCTATTGAGTAAGCAACTAAACTCATCGCACTCATTAAACTATCATCAGATGAGAAACTACCATACTGGAAAAAACTTATAATTATATACTCTGATAAAATAATGAGACCAACCATTGCTGGCAAGCTAAGGACTATCGCAATATTAAGTGCATCATTTAACATAGTTTTGAATTCCGCAAGATCCTTTTTAGCAAATTTTCTTGATAGTGCAGGTAAAATAACCGTAGCTATTGCTATACCAAATATTCCTAATGGAAATTCTACTAGTCTATCTGAATAATACAGCCAGCTAATACTTCCTGCAGCAAGAAGTGATGCCACTATTGAATCAACTATGAGGTTTATTTGTACAACAGCTGTACCTAGCATTGCAGGTAACATGAGTTTTAATACTCTATTTACACCATCAAATCTAAAAGAGATTTTAGGTAAAACTAGCAAATCCATTTTTCTCAGTAGAGGTATTTGTATCAGAAACTGTATGATACCAGCGATTAGAACACCATAAGCGAGTGATAAAATTGGACTACTAAACACTCCGGTCAAAAACAAGGCAGAGCTAATTAGAGATAAATTTAACAACACTGGTGTTATTGCTGGAAGTAAAAATCTATCAAATGTATTAAAAATACCAGCAGCAAACGCAGTAAGTGATATAAAAAAAAGATACGGGAAAGTTATCTTAAGCATTTCTGAGGCCAAATCATACCTCGTATCATTTTCCGTGAAACCCGGTGCAAACAAACTAACTATAGTCTCCGAAAAGGTAATACCTAATATCGTTATGAAAAGTAGAATTAAAGCCAGATTACCTTGCACATAGCTTAAGAAGTTTTTAAGATCTCCGGATTTGTTGATTTTATAATCATTTAAGACTGGGACAAATGATTGTATAAATGCTCCCTCCGCGAAAAGGCGTCGGAAAAAGTTTGGGATTTTGAACGCCACAAAAAATGCATCTGTATTTGAAGAGGCACCAAAAATATTAGCAAATATTATATCTCTAGCAAATCCTGAAATTCGGGAGATAAAGGTCATACTGCCCACAATATATGAGGATTTTAATATTGAGTTAGTATTATTCCTTTTCATTGGATTTACCATTTTACATCTATATGTTGACAGTAATCATCTTCATTGAGATAATCTTGTTTTATTTTAACGTTTATTGGAGTAGATTACATTGGCAAATACTAGTCAAGCAAGAAAAAGAGTAAGGCAGGCAAATAAAGCTAGACAGAGAAATGCATCTCAGAAGACTGAATTTAGATCAAGTATTAAAAAAGTACTAAAATCCCTTGCTGAAAAGAATTCTGATCAATCTAAAAAGGATTTCATAATGGCCACTTCTATTATGGATAAACTAGTCACAAAAGGTTTAATTCACAAAAACAAAGCGGCTAGGCATAAATCAAGACTTAATAAACAGATAAAAGCAATCAAATAACAACTTAAATATAAAAAGTTGTTCCTACTTGTTTATTTGAAAGAATCTTTTTAATTGTATCCTTTTCATATCCAGACGCTATTATTGATGTGGTATTATTAGTTGTGACCATCTTCACTGCGTTAAGTTTCGTTTTGAACCCTCCGGTGCCTTCATCGCTCTTATCGTTTATATCAAAATCTATTTTATCTAATGTTTTTATATCGCATTTCTTAATTAATTTAGCATTTGGAAAACGATCTGGATTTTTATCATAATAACCTTTTTGATTTGTTAAAATAATCATAAGATCTGCTTCAATTAAGTTTGTTACCATTCCTGCTAGTGTATCGTTATCACCAAATCTTATCTCTTCTGTTGCAACAACATCATTCTCATTGATAATAGGCACTATCTCCAGCTCTAGTATTTTTCCAAGAGTAGCTTTTGCATTTAGAAATCTATTTGGATTATTCATATCATCATGTGTGAGTAGCACCTGTGCAGTGAAACAATCTAGTTCTTTGAAAGAATGCTCGTATCTTCTCATTAAGCTCTGCTGACCAATAGCAGCCATGGCTTGTAGGCTCTCAAGTTGTTTGGGCCTTTTATTCACTCCGAGGATTTGTTGTCCTTCATTTATCGCACCAGAAGTCACAATCGTAAATTTAACACCAGAATCCATCGCAGTTTTGATTTGTTGACAGATATTATCGATAAAATCTTTTACATCATGATTATCCTCGTTTAGCAATGCGCTACCAATTTTCAAAACAACATTTCTATACTTCTTCACTATAAGCCTCTCTTAAATAATCCCAGATATCTTGACATAATATATCCAAATCATCTTTATTGATAGCTGAGGTAAAATAGACGTTATTCTTAAATTCTCTTGCAATCTTATTCTTCAACTCACTTAATTCATTTGTTTTAAGAAGATCAATTTTGTTAAAAACAAGCCATTTATCTTTCTTAGTAAGATCATCACCAAAGTTTCCCAGTTCAATTTCGATTGTTCTCAGATCTGACAATATTTTATCAANATCATTTTCTGAAACATCAATAACATGTAGCAATAATTTTGTTCTAGAGATATGTTTTAGGAATTGGATCCCAAGACCTGACCCNGTTGAGGCGCCTTCAATGAGNCCNGGNATATCTGCNATNACAAATTTTTCGTAGTCATTAANTAAGACCACACCCAGATTTGGGTGCAGGGTGGTAAATTCATAGTTTGCTATTTTTGGTTTNGCCATTGTCACAGAGGCAAGTATTGAGCTTTTNCCAACATTTGGCAANCCAACAAGCCCAACATCGGCAAGNACTTTGAGNATTATTTTTAATTTTCTTACTTCACCTTTTTCACCNTNNGTTGTCTTTCTTGGNGCTCTATTAGTAGAGGATTTAAATCTTGTATTNCCTAANCCAAATTCTCCACCTTTTGCTAACTCAACACGTTTNCCATGTTTGTCTAAATCACAAACTTCATTTCCAGAATCNTCGTCNAATATTATTGATCCTACNGGTAATTCAATAACAAGATCCTCGCCNGACNTGCCTTTTTTGTTCTTTCCACCACCACCTTCTCCATTTTTCGCTCTAAATTCATTTCTGTTTCTAAAGTCAGCTAGAGTATTTAATCCATCTTTAGCTATGGCAATTACAGAACCACCAACACCACCATCCCCGCCATCAGGACCTCCAAATGGAATATATTTTTCTCTACGAAAGCTCAAGCACCCGTTGCCACCATTNCCAGCTTTAACCGATATAACGGTTTCATCNATAAATTTCATCGTAAATACTTAATTTAGATTTTCTAGTTAGATTTTGAAGGAAGAACACTAACAAATTTATGTTTGTTAGGCCCTTTTNTCTGAAACGATACNTACCCATCTGCTTTTGCNAACAAGGTATGATCTTTCCCGCACCCGACATTGACGCCAGGCTTNACTGGTGTNCCACGTTGGCGAATAATAATATTTCCAGCTTTAACNAANTCGCTNCCATANTTTTTGACCCCAAGTCTCTTTGACTCTGAATCTCTTCCGTTTTTGGTGCTTCCGCCAGCTTTTTTATGTGCCATAGTATNTGCCTATTTAATCGATTCTATTTTTATTTCTGTGTAATCTTGTTTGTGTCCGTGTGATCTCATNTAGTGTTTTCTTCTTTTGAATTTGACAACTCTTATTTTCTTGTACTTCCCATGTTTTTTGATANTACCAGTAACTTTNAGACTAGATGCTNTATCATTTGGTATCAATTTATTTTTATCATCAAATGCCATTAGTACATCACCACAACTTACTGAAGATCCCTCAGGTGAAGANATTGGCATGACTTTTATGTAGTCACCTTCTGTAACTTTNAATTGTTGGCACCCATTTTTGATTATAGCTATCATATTCTTTCCTGAAAGCATAAATTCTACCTTTTATTGAACATTTAATAAACATTTTTGTGATNTTTGAGCTCATTTTATGGTCTTATTTTGCTGTAAATTTCCGCAAGATCTGTAATATATCCATATGGAATTGAGTTCAATCANAGAAATAGTGCGTGCTGACCTTGAGTCAGTTGAATCAAGGCTTAAAATTAGATCAAAAACAAATGTTTCGTTAATAAACAAACTGGNNGACCACATCATAGANAGTGGGGGNAAAAGACTTAGACCTTTAATTCTCATCCTNTCTTCNAAGNTCGCAGACGAGGAAAGCAAGGATATAATTATTGACTCGGCTGTTGTCATAGAATTTATNCATGCCGCAACTTTACTNCATGACGATGTCGTAGATATGTCAGAGATAAGACATAGCAAAGATACCGCAAACACTATTTGGGGTAATAAAGGNGCAGTGTTGGTTGGTGATTTTTTATACTCACGTGCTTTTGAAATTATAGTTGAAATAAATAATGCTCAAATNTANGAAACTTTGGCATATACAACTAATACNATTGCTCAAGGAGAGGTNATGCAATTNATGAATATTGAGAATACAAAACTTACAGAGAAAGATTATATGGAGATTATTTACCGAAAAACATCAATATTATTTGAAGCATCAGCTAAAATAGGTGGGATTATAAGCGCGTGTAGTTCTGAACAGATAGACGATATGGCAAAATTTGGATACCANTTTGGTNTTGCGTATCAGCTTCGNAATGANTATCTNGATTATTTTGGCTCCAAATCTATGACAGGAAAGAACCTTACTGAGGATTTATCTGAAGGNAAAGTGACATTACCTATTATTCANGCCTTAGNAAAATGTAACTCTAAAGAGAAATTATTGATTGAGAAAGCAATTGTAGATGAGAATATTGAAAATCAGAGTCAAAAGATCATAGAATTATTAATTTCATATGGCTCAGATGAATATTTACAGAAAAAAATTGATGAACACACTGCANNCGCAGTTGATCATGCAAAAAAATTATCNGACTGCAAGTATCGTGATGCATTAATTAACATTGCTTATCTATGTAGAACTAGAAAGAAGTAATTAATTTATGACAGACCNCTTTTTTCCCATTATCTCCGATAATGTTTTTCCCTCAGAATANCCNCTCATAAATTTTTCACCCAGCCATAACTTCATTGCAAAATAACTAAGCCTNGGAAATTTATATAAAATCTTAGNNCCTTTGNTATAGAGNGAGAGTTCGTCTGTAAGCTTGTGCAAAAAGTCATTATACTCAATTGATGCAAGTTCTTCAGACTCCAGTGATCTATTGATTGANTGAGCTGCATGCTTACCGGATAACACGGCATTATAAATNCCTTCTCCTAAAAGTGTTTCAGCTAGACCTGCTGCATCACCAANAAGAAATATNTTNTCATTCGATCGATATNTTATTCCTTCAGTACCAATTGGAAATGCNGTGATGTCTNTAATCTCNTCGCCCGGAAATCTCTTNTTAACGAAATCATATAAGTCATCTTTACTTCNTTTTCTAATTTTTTTATCTACNACTAGGTTTCCTATNCCCACATTGTAATGATCAGACTTAGGGAATATCCATGCATAACCACTATCGTTGAATACGAATTCAGTTATAGACTCCCCGTCTTTTTTTTGAACTTTGCCCTCATATGCAGATACTGGNTGTGAGTGTTTTTCNTTAGATGTAAACTTTCTAACAATACTGTTTGCTCCATCNGCGCCAACTAGNAACTTCGTATGTACCTCTTTCCCGTCAATATTCAATTTTATAAGACCATTATNTATTCTNTCAATATNTTTAATTTTTGTAACTTTNCTAAAATNTACNCCTTTTTTTATTGTTTCATTAAAAAAATAATTATCAAACTCATCTCTTANAACCATAGCACATGACCCATTCTCATGTTTAAGCGTTACTGTCCTATTNTCGTCAAATGTAAATCTCATTTTNNTNGCTTTATGTTGTANAAGATGATCAATNTTTATAGGTAAATGCTTAAATGTTTTCATAGTNATCCCACCAGCACATGGCTTATGNCTTGGGAAAGAAGCTTTATCAACAAGAAGAATTTTTAAATTANTAAGATCAAGATANTGGGCNCAAGTACAGCCAGNTGGGCCTGCNCCNACTATTATCACATCAAAATTAGCNTNATNATGTATCATTTTAGTGCGTTNANGTAGTCATTNTGTGCAGNAATTNCTAATTCGTTNTTNATCATTGTCNNGNNTACNCTTAATANTATCNTCTCAATATNTNAAGATTACTTGATGATTNNATNGTNAGCAAATAATAATAANTTGGCANATTTTATGCATGTATATGTAAANGAACATTAGCCATAGAGGAGNNATATTNTGANNAAANTGAATTTTCAATACNATANTCTNCAGTCTTNCNATTTTNANNNGTNTNTTNTTTTNNGGNGAAGNATCNGCAGNAGAATTATCTGCTGCTAATACNTCNTGGATTTTAACATCAACTGTNTTNGTNCTATTTATGACATTNCCAGGACTTGCNTTNTTTTATGCAGGATTAGTAAGAAGCAANAATGTTNTATCTGTNTTAATGCAGTGNTTCTCNCTCACATGCTTAGTTTCTCTNCTNTGGGTTGTNTANTTATATAGCTGGACNTTTGGTGATGGNGGCTCANTAAANTCNNTTGTGGGTAANNTTAATAANCTNTTTNTNTCNTCTNTTACATCTGANAGTTTNTCNGGNGATATACCAGAGACAGTNTTTGCTATGTTTCAANTAACNTTTGCGATTATAACACCNGCNTTGATNGTAGGTGGTTTTGCGGAAAGGATGAAATTTTCTGCCATGCTTATATTNAGCACTATTTGGATGACTGTTGTTTATGCACCNATCTGCCANATGGTGTGGGGTGGTGGATGGTTAGCTGATCTAGGTTTAATGGATTTTGCTGGTGGGACAGTAGTTCACGTTAATGCTGGAGTCGCAGCTCTTGTTGCAGCTGTAATGTTACGAGAAAGGAAAGGCTTCCCTAACACACCAATGCCTCCTCATAACCTGTCAATGACAGTAGCAGGGGCATCGATGCTCTGGGTGGGGTGGTTTGGATTTAACGCAGGTTCCGCACTTGCAGCCGATCAGTCTGCAGGTATGGCAATGTTAGTTACCCATATAGGCGCTGCTGCTGGTTCGTTAGCGTGGATGTTTCGTGAGTGGATGAAACAAGGAAAGCCTAGTGTTCTTGGAATTGTAACAGGTATGGTTGCAGGCCTTGGCACTATTACTCCTGCATCAGGTTTTGTAGGACCAATGGGCGCTCTGATAATAGGAATATCAGCTGGACTAGTATGTTATGAAGCAACACAATACATTAAAAAAGTTCTGATGATAGACGATTCTTTAGACGTATTTCCTGTACATGGCGTTGGCGGAATTTTAGGCACTTTATTAACTGGAGTTTTTGCTGCAAGTACTTATGGTGGTGTTGGATTAGAGAATACAATATCTCAACAAGTAACAATTCAATTTATAGGAATTGTATTTACCATTATTTGGTGTGGTACGCTTACATTCATTGCACTTAAAATCACCGATAACCTAGTGGGATTAAGAGTTTCTGATGAGAGTGAAGAAACTGGGATTGATCTCACAGAGCATGGAGAGAAAGGTTATAACAACTAGCTCACTTCAAATTAGGCTAATCTTATAACTTGAGATTCTAATTCTCCAGAGTCGAATAGTTTAATAACTCTATAACCTGGTTTCTCATTTTCATCGATGATGAATGTCTTGGATTTAGGCTTTGACTGATAGCAAGTCGAGGGTGTTGAAAATAATCGTGCATTATTAATTTGTGTTTCATAAACGTTATGAACATGCCCCCAAGAAACACCACGGACTGATTCTGTGTTGCTTATTGCGTCTAGAAGTAATTCTGCGTTTTCTATTACCATTTTATCCATTGATGGGGATCCTATTTTTACAGGATGATGATGAAGAAAAATCATAAAATATTTTTCCTTATTTTCATCAAGTATCTTTTTAAAAATCTCAATCTCATCGTTTTTTAGATAGCCATTTGGGGAACCATCTTTCTTGGTATTAAACATAAAGATAAACCATGGGTCTTCTTCAAGGTAAAGTTTAGAGTTCAGATTCTTATGTCTAGAAAATTCTCGTATTTTCTCAACAGAGTCGTGATTCCCTGGCATCAGGTAAAATGGTATTTCTATTGGGCTCACTATCTCAGTAAGATGAGAATATGAGTTATCAGACTCATCATCAGATATGTCGCCAGATATTATTATTAAATCACAATCGACCTCATTTTCATGTATGTGCTCTATCATTTTCTTTGCCGAGTCAAACGTGTTTATATCGAAAGATATTCGCGTTTTATCTTCACACAAGTGTAGATCAGTCATCTGTATTATTTTAGTGTAACCCTTGTTTTTCATATATTTTATCTTGTCAATTTTCGTATAAAAACACTATTAGTCTCTAAATATTATGTTATATTACCAGAGTTATGAAAAAAGACGTTCATCCAAAGTATCAACCCGTGATTTTTCACGATGTTTCTAGTAATAAAAGCTTTTTATTATCGTCTACGTTAAATCCCAAAGAGACAATGAAATATGAGGATGGTAAAGAGTATCCTGTGTATAAGGTAGAAACCTCATCTGAATCACATCCATTCTATACTGGAAAAGGAAGAATAGAGACCAAAGAAGGTCGTGTGGCTAAATTCAGACGTAAATACAAATCCAAATAATCAGTAAATTAGAGGAAATCTCCTCAATAACCCTATTTTTTTAAATTAATGCATTTATTGTCTTGACATATCCTATCTGTCAATATATTGTTATGGACAGAATATGAACAAACATTAAATATATTAGACAATACTAATACTTTAATATAGTTGTTCGTTTAAACATGGACATATCCACTACTTAGGAGGTAGTTATGTTAAAAATTTTACACAATATGAAATACTTACTTGCACCGTCGCTAATCTTAGTTGCGTTTGCAGGAGTGTTAATTGGCGGTGTATTCGCGTGGACAGGCGTTATTCTTCTATTTGTCGGTATCTTTATAGATACAGCAATTAAAAAGCAAGCTTCAAGCAGAATGCACGATGATAACGGAAATACATTAGCAAATCCTGGTTTCCAAAACTTGGTAATGTACTTAATGTTACCTGTTTTCGTATTACTACAACTTGCATTAGCATGGAGAGTTTACGGATACATGTCAGGTATGCCAGTAGAAGTAACATCAATGTTGTTTGGCCTAATTCCAGTTACCTCAGGTATAACAGGTTTAGATCTTATTGGTGCAACTCTATCAACTGGAATATTTGCTGGTATAGGTATCATTTACGGTCATGAGCTTTCACACACGAAAGGCTTAGGGTTCTTAATCTCAAGAGCAACAATGGCACTTTCAGGGTCAGCACATTTCTGTTACGCACACGTATACAACCATCACTTAGAGTTAGCAAGTGAAGATGATCCTGCAACTGCGCCTCGCGGTCGTACGATCTATGGTCATTACCTGCTTTCATACGTAGGTCAGTCAAAATTCCTTTTCAACATGGAAAAAGAAAGACTTGGACGTATGGGTAAATCTTTCATCTCATGGCAAAACCGTTGGATTAGAGGTTACTTAATGTCAGTACCTTCAGTTGCATTGTTCTTTGCAGCAGGCGGTTGGGTTGGTGTAGCAGCGTTAACTGTAGTTTGGGTTGTTTCAAACTTCGAATTAGAAGCATTGAACTATCTTGAGCACTACGGCTTAATTCGTGTTAAAGATCAGCCAATTGACTATCGCCATAACTGGGATAATAACACACTATTCACAAGCTGGTTCTTCATTGAAATCGGCCGTCAAGCAGANCATCATGATNGNGGNGAGACTCATTTCTGGGAGCTTGANAATGTGGGNGCNCCTAACACAGGTTGGGGTTATTTNACAATNTTCGCATTNGCGCTNGTACCACCACTATGGCACTGGTACATGAGAAAAAGACTTGCAACATGGGATGAGAAATTTGCAACAGACGCGGAGAAAGGTATAGCTGCGAGANTCAACGAAGAAGTTGGTTACGAAGGTACACGTTTCGACGGTGATGAGCTTTCATTCCCTGCTGAAAGTTAAGAATTTATAGGAAATATAAATTTCAAATGGACTTGATGCACCCCCTCNTNGGAGGGGGTGTTCTTTTTTTAGNTNAATAATGAAANCATATTGTTTTTTCAGTTCCATCTACCTGTAACTTGCAACTGTNACACTTATATTTTAGTCCTACATTNGTAAGTGTTTTTACTATTATTAGGTTAGCAAGACTCCCTCTAATATTTTCAGGAAGAANAATCTCAAATTGTCCATTTTTCTTTGATATATTNTATGGGTTTATTTTAACCTTACTATTGCATATCACNGTCCTGAGTTGATCATTNATATCAACAGTNGGTATATCTTTGTTTANANTGCCTTNATTNAAAAACCCAACCTTAACATAGCCTGTGGTTGCAGCNATTTTGACCGAGCTTAATGGATTATCAAGCTCAATACTAGTCTCTAGTTTTGTCATGTATCCTTCTCCTCTTTAGTGTTTACCTGATCGGGTTTGGTCACAAGCTGAAGATCAACTACCAAAAAAAAACCACCTATACTAAAGCATTGGTGGTTACCGATCGCTTTAGCTTTTTTACGCCGGCAAGCTGATATCAAAACGGCGTATGTTTATTACATCAAAAAGGTCTACTTATGTCAAACTAATTATCAGTAAAAGGTTCCTTCAAATTCGTGATGAATCCAAACTGTTTCTCTCTATCCTGGGTCCCTAAATATTCTCGATCCTTAGGATCAGCCTCTTTCTGCGAGAAAAACATATAATCCCAAATAGTCAAAATAGATGCATAGTTAGCATTTCTACTTGTAAGTGCAACCGTATGATGATTAGTATGATATTTTGGTGTGACAATTATTTTGCTGAGATAGTGGTCTGCTTTATCTTGTAATCTTATGTCAGAGTGGTGGAATTGCGCAGATAATGATAAAAGTATCTCATAGAAAATAAATAATACAATTGGTATGCCAAAGAGTAAGATTAAAACAGATTTATATAGCGAGGAAATGATTAGTTCTCCGAAATGGAATCTTAAAGATGTGGTAACATCCATTTGCGTATCAAGGTGATGAACTTTATGAAACCTCCACAAAAAATTATTTACGTGGTTAAGCCTATGAAACCAATAGAATGAGAAATCTAGTAATAGGAAACCTAGGATCGATTCAACCAAAAAATTTTGATTTAAGATATTCAGTAATCCGAATTTGTTTTCATTTGTAATTAGAAGAATGGGTAGTAGTAGGAATAAGGATGGAATCCTCATTATAATTGTATTGAATATAGCAAATGTCCCATGAAACAGAAGTCTAGAAAATTTCCTTTCTGTATTCCTTTGATTATAAAAAAACTCCAAAGCAAAAAAAATGAAGAAGAAAACAACAAAAAATAGTAATTTTAAATTTAAGAGCACATCAATCATTGTTAAAGTATACATTTTTTAAATTTGTAAGACTACTATTGGAGGAGTGGTACAATTTAAGATATAATTATAATTGAGGATGTAAAACCTATAATAATGAGGAATATATATGTCAAATGATGGAAGACACAGACTTAGTTACATAATTGCCACCCTAGGGCCTTCAACTGATAATGAAAAAGAATTAATTACTATGCTGATGGCTGGTATAGCTCGACAATGGATTGAAGGAGTAGATATCGCGAGAGTATTACACAGTGATGGTGAGGAAACTGCAAAAAATAGAATAGAGATTTTTCGAGGTCAGTCAACAAAACGTAATCTTACAACGAGAATATATTTAGACACAGACCAAGAGTCTCCAAACACCGATGAATATATTGCATTCTCAAATAGCGTTAAACCAGACATAGTTACATTTCCAAAGTCATTAGGTTTGGATTTTTTCCGTGGTTTATCTACTAAAATAGAATCAGACAGTAAGATCTGTGTTAGATTTCTCAAAACTGATTCGGTCGATGATGCAGATGATTATTTTGAGGTATGTGATTTTGCTATGATAGAAACAGACTCAAAAATCATTGTTGATGAGAAAGTAGTGGAGCGAGCAAAAACAAAGCAATGTGAGCCTATTTATTTGGCTTTAATGCCAACGTTAATGACAGGCCAGGTCCAATCTAGAGAAGAGAACTTTGAAATAGGACACACTTTAGAAGAGGGTTTTGATTACGTGGCCCTCTATCAAGAGACATCACATGGGCCTTATGCAGCTAGATCTGTAAAATGTGTAGATGAGATTACAGTAGAGTCAGAGAAATTAAGAGTAAATCCATTTTCAGATTTTATGGATAAAATTCTTGGATTTTTTAAAAAATAATCACCCAGGCGGCCATCCAAAAGGTCTGCCAGCTAGAATGTGTATGTGTAAATGAAAAACTGTTTGTCCAGCTTCAGCCCCATTGTTAACCACTAATCTATAGTCATTGAGTTTCAAATCGCTGGCAATTTTCTTTGCTGTAATCATCAAATGACCCAGAAGTTCTTTATCTATTTCTTCTGATTCTGATAATTTTTTAATTTCTTTTTTCGGAATAACAAGAATATGGACAGGTGCTTGTGGACTAATATCGTTAAAAGCAATAGTATATTCATCCTCAAAGATAATATCTGCAGGGATTTCTTTATTTATGATTTTCAGAAATATATTTTCACTCATTAATATTTTCTATTTCTCATGTATTCTGCTTTAAGCTTCTCAAGGTCTGCAGATGGCATTGCTTTGTTCTTTTTACCATCATCATTATCTGGACTAATCTTTTCTAGTATATCTTTCATTAGATTATTATTCTCTTGTTGGAGTTTAATGAGCTTTTTAAAGAAAATGATACCATTCATAAGAGTTAGGACAATCATTATAAAAAGAAGTAATGCAATCAATTTCATTTATTTAGTTCCTTAATCTTTTCTATTACCTCATCTACATGACCTTTAACTTTGACGTTATTCCAAAATCCTAGCAATTTCGATTTCCTATCGATAAGAAAAGTACTTCTATCTATTCCCATATATTTTCTACCGTATAGACTTTTTTCTTTGATAACATCAAAAATCTTACATATTTTTTCATCTGGATCTGAAATTAAATGGAATTTGAAGCCATGTTTTTCAATAAATTTTTCATGAGATTTTAGTGAATCTCTGGAGACACCAACAACGTCCCATCCTGCCCGTCTTATCTTCGTGATATTTTCATTAAATTCAATACTCTCGGTTGTACATCCTGGCGTCATATCCTTTGGATAGAAATATAAAATTAAATTTTTCTCCAAAAAGTCTGATAGTTTTTTCTTACCTGCAGACGTTGATTCAAGTTCAAAATTCTTAATTTTCATGCCTTCTTTAATTTTCATATTCATCCTCCGAAATTTTTCTNGCTCTATCNATCAACATNATGGGTATTCCATCAATAATAGGGTAGGCTAGGCGTGATTCTTGACACACCAATTCTTTTGTAGTCTCGATAAATTTGAGTTTCCCACCCGTTTTCGGACATCTTAAAATTTCTAGTAAGTAATCATCCATAACATTGTTATTATCTTATATCGTCATAATAAATCAATAATATTCAGAACCATCTCCTGGTTTTATTTTTGTAATCCAAGTAAGTAGATCCGAATTTTTTTTCCAGATAATACTCCTCTTTTTTGATAACCCCATATCTAAATAACACGTATGTAAGAAATGTGAAAAAGACTATATGCGTCATACTTAATATCATCCCTAAACCAACTTGAAGTATAAGGAGACCTAAGTACATAGGATTTCTTGTATATCTATAAATACCATCAGTGATAATCAAATTCGATGGAGAAGTCGGTTTTGGGTCTTCATCATTTTTNCNAAAAACNCTTAATGCACTCGCAACAATTAGAAATGCNATTATNATGAGAGAGAAACCTATTTCCTGGTTTCTAAGAAAGTCAAAAATCATTGAGACCTTATAGTATTGAAAGTGATATATGTTTAGTGTTGCCATGGTGAATCCACAATTAAACGAAAATAAAAATATTATAGGTGGATATGAAATAACTTGAGCTGCATCTTTATCATTCTTATGATAAATCAAATGAATTGCAAAGATAAAAATAAAAAGTGTCATCGAACTATTTATGGATAANGTCAATGCATCCTCAATTATCATTTGATTATCTCCAAGGTACCAATCAAAAAATACTACGAAATTATAAACTGACAAAAAAAATAATATATACATCAGCACTTTTTTAAACATATTTAGATAGCTCCAAAAAATCATCTGAAGTAAGTTGCTCTGGTCTAACAGATGGGTCTTTTATTATACGACATAAATCATTAAGTTTTATAACTTTTTTTAATGATGTTTTNAGCATCTTTCTTCTTGATATAAAAGCAAGGTTCACAATATTTTTGAAATTCTTCTCATGNTCTTCGTTTAAGAAAATATTTCTCCTTGGTATTAGTTTTATATACGAGGACCAAACTTTTGGTTGAGGAAAGAAGACTGTAGGAGGTATATCAAATAATTTCTTAATCTTATAGTATGTTTGGCACATTACGCTTATTCGTCCATACTGTCTATTACCTGGATTTGATACTATTCTATCTACCACTTCTCTCTGTAGCATAAAATGTACATCCTTAATCTTTAAGTGATCTAATATTATTTTGAAAATAATTTCAGTAGATATATTGTAAGGAAGATTTCCTAAGATTCTTATTTCCTCTTCCACATAATCACAAAGGTTTGTTTTCAAAATATCGCTATTAATTATTATAGAATTATCTTTGAGTTTTTCTTTTAGACTCTTTAATAGAGTTTTATCTTTCTCTATTACAACTAATTTTGAGACAGATCTTGATAGAGGTAGGCTTAAAGCTCCTTGACCTGGACCGATTTCTACGAATGTATCAGTGTTTTGTGGTTTGACTGCTCTAATAATTTTNTTAATAACATTCTTATCAAATAAAAAATTCTGACCCAGATATTTCTTATATTTGTGCATCGCTAAGTTTTTTAGCTACTTTAATTGATTCAACGAAACTCGATATATCAACTTTTCCAGTCCCCGCAAGATCAAGTGCTGTTCCATGATCAACGGATACTCTTACTATCGGAAGACCCAATGTAACNTTAACGGTCGTTTTAAAATTGTCAAATTTAATTACAGGCAANCCTTGATCGTGAAACATAGTGAGTATGACATCGTACTTCTCAACATTTTTTTTCAAAAATGCAGTGTCTGCAGGTATGGGACCATCAATGTGTAAACCTTGTTTTTTGTAATCATCTATAACTGGTTTAATAATATTGATTTCATGCTTTCCAAGAACACCATCTTCACCTGCATGAGGATTTAATCCCGTAACCAAAATTTTTGGTTTTTTGATTGCAAATTTGTTTCTCATGTCATTTTTAACAATATTAATGGTATTTTTGATTTTTGACTTTGTAATACTTTTTGAAATATTGTCAATTGAAACATGCGTAGTATGTAATGCAATTCTCATTTTTTTATTCATTAGCATCATTACTGATTTACATTTACATAAATTTGCCAAAAACTCGGTATGTCCTGATATTTTAAATCCACCATCATTCAAAACAGCCTTGCTTATTGGTCCTGTGACCATACCAGATGCTTTCCCTAANATGCACAATTTTGCAGCCATCTTAATTGTCTCNAGTACATAACTTGCATTTTTAGGATTTAATTTACCAGGAATATTTTTTACATTTAGTCTAACTGGAAGAACATTTATGACATGATTACCACTTTTTGAATTTGAATCTACGTCTTTGAGAACATTAATTTTTATCTTTTTCTTTAGGNTTTTCGCACTCTCAGTTAAGAGTTTTGGATCAGCAATCACTATTGTAGATTTGTTTAAATGTCTTTGTGCTAGAAGTACTCCGAGATCAGGACCTATTCCCGCTGGCTCTCCTAGAGTTATCAAAATTTTCTTCAATTTAAAATTCCTTTATGTCAATGAATGCCTGATCTTTTAATTTTGCTTTCCAATCATTCTTCTCTCTCTTAGCTTTATTTGCTCTGATGGCATTTGCAACATTGCCTCTAATTATAGCCTTTGCATCATCTACTGTCCTGGTGTTCTCTACATATAAGATGTGCCACCCAAATTGTGTAGAGAATGGATCACTGATAGTATTTATTGGCGTTTTTTCCATTACGGATGAAAATTCTGATACTAGATTTTTTGATCTTTGCCAATTTAAGTCACCTCCATTGAAAGCAGATGCAAAATCAGCGGAGTGTTTTTTGGCCTCAGCAGCAAAATCCTCTACGCTAGTAATTTTATCACGTAAATCAAAGAGTTTTTGTTTTACCTCTTTGTCTGATGTCATTGGGTCTGGCTTAATCAATATATGTCTTACTTTATATTCATCTACATAAGCTATCGACTGATTTTCAGCAGAATTTATTTTAAGGATATGATAACCCTTAGAAGTTTTTATTAATCTTGTGAAATCTCCATCCGAAGTGTTTCTAAGTGCNTCAGCATATAATTCCGGAAGATCATTTGTTTCTACTACACCAATATTCCTTATATTTATTTGATAATCACTAAATGTTTGTTTTGCTTTCACAAAACCACTAGCGACNGCAGATTTGTAAATATTATTTATAGTTTCATCTTCGATGATTTTATCTTCATCTATTAAAACAAATTCAATTAGGTCATATTTAATATTGCCAAATTCATTAATTTTTTCTCTTCGCATAAAGTTATCTACTTCCTCTTCAGTAACATTTGCTCGTGAGTAAAACTGAGTAACGAATAACGCATCTACAGTCATTTCATCCTTCAAGTTAGTTAAAAACTTTTGGTAATTTTGTCCAGAAGCCATGATTTTATTCCTTAATTCATTAACATTCAATCCTTCTCTGGCAGCTATCTCTTTCACTTTATTCTCTAATGCAATATCAGATATTCTAATATCGAATCTTTCAGCAGCTTGAAGTATTAGGTTCTTATCAATCATTTTNTCTATGACTTTTTTAATAATTTCACGATCATTTAGTGTGCTATATTCCCTTGTAATTTCATCTGGAGATAGGTTATCTATAGCATTTTGTACTTCTGATTTAAGAATGACTTTATCGTTTACNATCACCATTATTTTATCATCGTACATTTCAGCAAAAGAAGAATAGGGAATAAAACGAGACAAGCAATAGTATGAACGATAATCTAAACATTTTAATAATCGAATTTATCTTGATATCCAAGTATACCCTCTCTNAATAACTCAGCAGTTGTGTTATTTGACGTAGCAATACCTTTTGGTAGGAATTCAAAATATAGTACATCGTCCTTTTTGGTTCCATTCCAGTATTCTCTCGCTACTATTTTAATACCATAACAGCAGCTTTCATATTCAACACCTATCATTTTTTCTAATACATCCTCAGATTGGCTTCTCCGATTATTAAATGAGTAATTGACTTTTCCTATAATCGACATTCTGCTATTAAATGGTAGTACCGCTGATAAGTCGATTTCTTCTTGTGTCCCTCTACTAAACCTATAACTTGTATTGAAAATCTGGTTCTGTTTTCCATATGGGCGTTTATAGGATAATCTTATCTGATTTTTTTCGCCATAATTTTTGTGAGGATCATATTCTGTATAGCCTGATAATCTCCAATAGTCATTAAATCTAGCATTAACTAATCCTACAATATTTGATGTATTTTTTTTATCCAGGAAATCATTTGTAATACCAACCGTTCTATCGTCTAGGTAGAAAATTTGACCTATTGTACCACGAAGTAATTCATTACCTGTTTTCGTGTCTATCATACTTGATGATAATGCCAAAGTAATTTGTTTCGCGTCATTAATTCTATCTTTTCCATAGAATCTATTTTCAGAGAAAAGATTATATTTAAAGTCAATCGTGCCTGAGTCAAATATAGGAACACTGTCTTGATTACTCGCAGGTATGTAAAGAAAATACATCTCTGGTTCAAGTGTTTGCAAAATATTTTTTGATGACATTTTTTCAAATATCATTTTTCCTCTCAAACTTAAAATAGGAACTGTCTTTGAAATATCTGTATCTGTTTGATTAGACTTATTCACTGATAGTTGATAATTACTATGTCGTAGACCAACTTTAGAAGTAAGTTGCCAACCAGGGTTCGTTATTGGATACTCCACTGATGGATACAATACTAATCTGTAACCTGTAGCCTTGGTAGGAAGAGTATGGTCAAAATCCGCGAACTCTCCNTCAAAATTATAATTAAAGCTTCTATCTTCTCGATCGTTCGAATATTGAAAATTCATTCTTGGGAGAACACTGTACTGTTCAGTCAGTCCAGTTTTTGCAAGTTGATAGTCTGTTGCTCCGATAGTATAAATAAAACTCCCATATTTATTATAGTCAAGTCTGGTCAAAATGAAGTCTCGTGTAATATGTGTTCTGCCCACTCTTGAAACAGTATTCCCGAAATCGTCAAAATATTTAAGGTCTGATATACCTCCTATATTAATCAAAGAAGTAACTAAAGTCCCATCCCATTTATTTTCTTTCTGTTCAAGGGTGTTCTTGTAAGTTCTATTGTCTCTGATAAAGTATGCATGCCTGTTCTTTCTAAAAATATCGTCATTATCAAGATTTGCTAATTCGATGACTGTATTACTTGAATCAGATTTGTGTCGGAATTCACTCTCTAACATTTGCCCTCTTCCTGAATAATTTGTCGGAGTTAATGTTAAATCAAAGTTTTCAGAAAGGTTGAAGTAATATGGAGTTGATATTACTGTGCCACTTTCACCAGAGCTTCCTACAGATGGTAATAAAAAACCACTATGTCTCTCCCTACTTAATGGAAAACTAACAAATGGAGAGTAGAGTACAGGAACGCCTTTATATTTCAGAAAAATATTATACGCATGTCCACGGTCATCTTCTCTATAAAGAATAGTTTTGGAAGAGGCAAGTTCCCAGTCAGGATTATTAATTGCGCAGGTAGTGTAACTACTTGGTGTTAAATAGACAACTCCATCATCATCTATAAAAATTTCCTCTGCTTTCCCTTTTCCTGGTTTTTTTTGATCAGGAAAATAATAGCTAGTNGAAGAAAAATTGACAGTGTCATTTTGACTATTATACCCGCCCTTACTCGCGTAAAGTGTTAGATCTTCTGTAAGGTACTTTACATTACCTTCTGCAAATAAGACTCCAGTATCACCATCATATTGAGCTTTATCAGATTTAACCATATCCTCCTTTCTTTCAATTTCAACATTGCCAGTCGCGTAAAATATCCCACTCTCATCCTGATTTTGCTCATCTGAACGTACCTCTAAAGTATCCTCATCAGCCTCAACTAGGGTCTTTTGCGATTCGTAATTTTCAAATTCGTCGTCAATACATACTGGAAGCTTATTAAGAGTTCTCATAGTCAAATAATCTTCTCTTTTTGCTACAACTACCTCCTGGAGTGGTTTATCAGGATTATCAGTATCAATGAGAACAGGCGCATTTTTCAAATATTCATCTTTTGAGAGACTTTCTTTTGCAATCAGTGAGTCACTTCCAATAATTATTTCTCTTACTTTCTCGTTTACAAATATAATCGCTATTTTTTTTGTATTATTGTCATCCCTTGTAGAATAAATATAATCCCACCTATTAATGTGAAATGTGTCGATAAATGATGGTGATCCTAGTAGGAATTTGACTTGCTCTTTACTTAAACCAACTTGGAGCCTCGAAATATTTTCTTCTGGTATAAGAGTCCCCTGTGTTATGGGTATTTTATATGGCTCAGGTATCAATGATTTAGGGTTTGTAATAGCTTCAAATAAATCTACTTTTGGAATAGATGGTAACCATCCTGACTCAACAATACTCGAAAAGAGTATAGTCAACGAAAAAATAATATTTTTTAATAAAGGCATATTTTTAAATCCAACAATCATATAGATTTTATCAGAATTGGGTATTTTTCAAAACTTTTAGGATTATTTATCCAGGATTTCTATTATTTTATTTGAAAGTAATTTTGGATCATTTCCACCCACTAACCTCTGAAGAATGCCTTTATCTTGATAAAAATCAATTATAGGAGAGGTTTGTTCTTTAAAGACTTTTAATCTGTTTCTGACTGTATCTTCTTTATCATCATCTCTCTGATAGAGTGTCCCTTCAGCCACCGGACACGGATCTCCAACATTTTCCCCTCTATCTTTATTTCCAATATAGTCACATGTGTCACATAACAATCTACCAGTACATCTTTCTATAAGCACTTCATCAGGCACATCTATTAACATTACATAATCGATACTTTTTGATATTCTAGATAACAATACATCTAAGCTTTTGGCTTGTGTCAGATTCCTAGGAAACCCATCAAGTATAAAACCTTTCTTGCACTCTTCGCTTTCAATTTTTTTTGATACTAGTGACAAAACTAACTCATCATCAACAAATTCGCCTTTTGCCATAATATCTTTAATCTTTGCTCCGAGATCGCTTTTTGAACCCATTTCTTCTCTGAGTAAATCACCCGTAGAGATTTGTGGTATGCCGTATCTTTCAATTAAGATTTTTGATTGTGTGCCTTTACCGCAACCAGGTGCACCTAAAAAAAGTATATTCATTTTCTCCCCCTAATTTATTTACAATAGTGGTGCTATAACCAGACTTACTATTGCCATAACATTAATTAAAATATTCATAGATGGTCCAGATGTATCTTTAAGCGGATCTCCAACAGTATCACCAACAACTGCTGCTTTATGAGTGTCAGATCCTTTCCCGCCTAAGTTTCCTTGTTCCACATATTTTTTTGCATTGTCCCATGCTCCACCTGCATTTGACATTGTTAAAGCAAGTAAAACGCAGCTCAATAAGCCACCGCCGAGTAAACCACCTAACATTTCTGGTCCAAAACTGAACCCAATTATAACTGGTGCAAAGATCGCTATAGCTCCTGGTAAAATCATTCTTTTTAGTGCAGCCGTTGTTGCTATCTCTACACATCTGTTATTATCAGGCTTACCTGTTCCTTCAAGTAATCCAGGAATCTCTTTAAATTGTCTTCTTATCTCTGTGATCATTTCAAAAGCCGCATCACCTACTGCAGTAATAGTTAAAGATGCAACAAGGAATGGAATCATACCTCCAATAAACAAACCTATTAGAACATTTGTATCAGTAAGTAATAATTCTATGGGTGCATCTCTACCATGATTAACTTCTTGAACAAAAGCTGTAATTATAGCGAGAGCCGCCAAAGCTGCTGCCCCAATAGCAAATCCTTTGCCGATAGCAGCTGTAGTATTACCTACCTCATCTAGACTATCTGTGATTTCTCTAGTATCTTCACCTAATCCTGCCATCTCAGCAATCCCACCTGCATTATCTGCTACTGGTCCGTAAGCGTCAATCGCCATTGTTATCCCTACCGTAGCAAGCATTCCAACAGCGGCAATTCCAACACCGTATAAATTAGCGAATTCATTTGATATGAAAATAATAAGAGCAATAGCAATTATTGGAACAACTACAGATTCTAGTCCTGTCGCAAGTCCTGTTGTTATGACAGTTGCTGAACCTGTCTTTCCTTGGCTTGCAATTTTGCGAACAGGTGATCCTCCTGTGTAATATTCAGTGACTAGACCTATTACTACACCACCAACAGCTCCAGATAAAACTGCTAGCCAAATATGAGAATTTAAATCAAGTGAGTCAATTAAAAAATATGAGGTAACAATAAATATAATAGCCGCAGAGAATGTACCACCTCTTAGCGCTCCACTAATTTTATCAGTCGATGTGCTTTTCGCTAAAAATTTGACAATGAGTATGCCAGCGATAGAACACAGTAAACCAAGTGATGCTAAAGCTAGAGGGAGAAACATTAGTGACTTTTGTGGGCCTAAAATGTCAATAACTGAAATACTTATTGTTGATGCAATTGCTATTGTTGCAATAATTGATCCACAATATGACTCAAAGATATCTGAACCCATACCTGCAACATCCCCGACGTTATCTCCAACATTATCTGCAATCACACCAGGATTCCTTGGGTCATCTTCTGGTATCCCAGCCTCTACTTTACCNACTAAGTCCGCACCTACATCAGCAGATTTTGTAAAAATACCACCACCAACTCTTGAAAATAATGCAACCGTTGAGGCACCCATTCCAAAACCATGGATAACTGAGGCTGTCTCCGGATCACTACCGTAGAGAAAATATAAAACCCCCAAACCNAGTAGGCCCATCGCTGCAACTGTAAGCCCCATGATTGAGCCACCGAAAAAAGCAATTACGAGACTCTCAGATAATCCAGATTTGTTTGCTGCATTAGTAGTTCTAACATTTGCTTTTGTAGCTGTGTACATTCCAATAAATCCTGTAGCCGATGAGCAAACTGCTCCAACAATAAATGCTATAGTGCTAGATACACCAAGTCCGTAATAAATCCCCGCAATTAGAATTAGAGCAAATATGAATAGAATACTATATTCTTTTCGGATAAACGCCATTGCTCCCAGGTGAATTTGATCTGAAATATCAACTATTTTCCCTTCACCAGCAGAAAATGTTAAAACAAATTTATAGAGTATATAAGCAGTCATCAGGCCAAAAAACCCGAGAAAAATTGGTAATAGTTCGAAATTAATCATAAAAATCCTCTTCTCTAGATTACATCTAAGTGTTATATTTTATAGTCCTTTATATATTCATAAAACCAAGTCATGAAAACTAAAGCTCGAAAAGACAATATCAGAAAAAGGAATAAGATTGAAGAAAAATATAGCTGGGATCGGATGAACGATGCCGAGGAGGAGAGGCGTTCGCACGGCATTAGAGCAATCATTGCCTCATTAATTGTCCTTGCTATATTTACAACATATGTATTGAAGTTGTATGAAGTTCAGATATCAGAATATGAGTACTATGCTACGAAATCAGATTCCAATCGAATTAGAATAAGACCCATTCAAGCTCTAAGAGGCAACATATTTGATCGTAATGGAGAAATTCTTGCAAAAAATATAAGCACATTTGATCTGATTATAAAGAGAGAGAATGTCCAAGAAATAGATGGCTTTATAAACGCCCTAAACAAAGTGTTTTCTGCAAAAAAAGTAGACGTTGAATATGTTAAAGAACAATATAAAAATAAAAGAAATAAGAATATTATTCTCATCGAGGATATAAGTTTAGAGGAGTATTCACACATTTCGGTTGATAAACATCTTATACCTGAAATGGAACTTAACCCTAAAGCCAAGAGAGAATACCTGTACCCTCTATCTACATCGCATGTTTTAGGTTATCTAGGAAAGGTATCTGATTCAGATATATATTCTGATGTAGTAAAAGTTCAGGAAGGAATGACTGAGATAGGCAAACTTGGCGTAGAGAGGTTTTATCAAAATATATTATCCGGTGAATCTGGTTATGAGAAACTTGAAACTGATGCTTTAGGAGAAATAATTAGGACTGTCGAGACAAAGCAACCTAAGCGAGGAGATGATATTTATTTAACTATTGATATTAAGCTTCAAAACTACATTTATTCACTTATGAGAGATAAAGAGGGTAGTGTTATTGTAATGAATCCAAGTAATGGAGATGTCCTTGCTTTTGTGAGCGCTCCAGGTTACGACATAAATCTTTTCACAAAATCTATCTCTAAAAAAAATTATAGTAGTTTATTAAATGATCCAAGAAAACCAATGATAAATAGAGCTATAAATGGTCAATACCCACCTGGCTCTACTTTAAAGCCTTTCGTTGGTCTGATTGCACTAGAGGAGGGAATTATCCAATCTAGTAAATTTGTATCTTGCAGCGGAGCATATAAATTACCAAACCATAAAAGACCATTTAAATGTTGGAAAAAAGATGGACACGGATCTACTGATTTATCATATGCTTTAACACAATCATGTGATGTCTTTTTTTATAGAATATCAGAACTCACTGGAATAGACACCATTAGTGAGCAATTGTACAAATACGGCTTTGGTAATAAAACATATATCGATTTGTACAATGAATCTACTGGTTTAATCCCTAGTAGAGATTGGAAGTATAAAATTAAACAACAATCTTGGTATCCTGGAGAAACACTTAACGTTGGTATCGGACAAGGTTATTTTCTAGCTACACCACTACAACTAACACTTGCCACTGCATCACTCGCGACAGCTGGTAAAACATTTACCCCGCATTTATTTCTAAAATCAATAGACTCAAAGACATCTACACAATCAATGTATGAGCACAGCAAGAATCAATTTAACACTTCTTATACTAATTTGGATTACTTAGACATCGTACATCATGCAATGTGGCGTGTTACTAATGAAAGAGGTGTTGGTACTGCATCCAACCTTAAAAAAATTTCTGGTTTGGAATTTGCAGGAAAAACCGGAACNGCACAAGTTTATTCTCTTGATGCTGGAAAGTCTGACAAGAAAAAATTACAAGACCATGCCTTGTTTATAAGTTATGCTCCATTCACTGATCCAGAAATAGTGGTGACAGTTATTGTTGAGCACGGAGGTGGAGGGTCTTCCACAGCTGCACCAATTGCAAGAGACGCGATTGATTTTTACATGAAATCAAAACAAGAGGTAGTATCAGAAAAATGAATGATTATATTGATAGTGATAATGGAAGATACAGAGGTTTATCGAGCATTCTAAAAATTGATGCAAAAATATTTATTTCCATCATTCTTATTACGATATTGGGATTAATGACTATATATAGCAGCTCATCTGGTGATATGAGTTTGGTTCTCAAACAATTTACAAGAATCGTAATTGGGATTGTTACAATGGTGTTTATCGCTCAAGTACATCCAGATAACCTAAGATTATTTGCACCCTTCTTGTATTTCTTNTCGTTCATCCTATTAGTTTTAGTCTTATTTTTTGGCGTGGGAAATACAGCNGACAGATGGCTAGATTTGTATTTTATAAGATTTCAACCCTCTGAATTAATGAAGATTTTCGTACCGTTAATGGTTGCATATTATTATTCTAATAAACCATTACCTCCNAGAACGAAGTATCTATTTGTAGCNGTTTTAATTGTAATACTTCCAGTTTTGATGATTATGAAACAACCCGATCTGGGTACAGCACTTCTGATTGGGATGTCGGGGGCTATTGCTATCCTCCTAGCAGGTATATCTATTAGATTCTTCTTCGGGAGTACAATTTCAATTATTTTATTTGCTCCTATATTATGGATGAATATGCATGACTATCAGAAACAAAGAGTCATGACTTTTTTCGATCCAGAATCTGACCCTATGGGTGCAGGCTATCATTTATTACAATCAAAAATTGCTCTAGGATCCGGTGGTTTTTTNGGNAAAGGTTTCTTCAACGGTACTCAATCTAAGTTAGGTTTTGTTCCAGAACATTCTACAGATTTCATCTTCTCAGCGTTTGGTGAGGAATTTGGATTCTTAGGAGTTTTATTATTAATGTCGCTGTATCTTTTTATTGCACTAAGGGGTTTAAGTATATCTGTCAAGGCAAGTGACAATTTTGGTAGAATTTTATCAGGGACCTTAAGTTTAACATTATTCCTTTATGTAATTGTGAACGTAGGTATGGTAATAGGATTTTTACCTGTTGTTGGCGCACCACTTCCTTTTATGAGTTATGGAGGCACGTCGATGGTNACTCTTTTTGCAACAGTTGGTATTATAATGTCAATAAAATCACACCAGAGAATACTAAGAAAATGATAATGAGAATACTCTACATATTAATTTTCATTTTTATGCCACAGGTACATGCTGATTCAGGTTATAGCAAAAATGAGGTGCGGAAGTTTATAAACTTTATGCATACTGAACATAATTATGACAAAAAAATCTTNAACACGCTTTTTTCGGAAATAAAACCNGAANAAAGGATAAAAAAATATATCAAAAAAGCTCCAGAGAGAACATTGTTGTGGAATGGCTGCGATGAAAAAAATAAAAATTGTACTAATTATAAGAAATTATTTGTTACTAAGAATAATATTACCCGGGGATTAGAGTATTGGANAAACAACAAAGACGCACTTAATAAAGCTGAGAAAAAATACGGCATTCCCCCAGAGATAATCATATCGATTATTGGAATAGAGAGTAAATATGGAAGCAGGACAGGAAGTTTTAAAACATTTGATACACTCGCATCACTATCGCTCGGACCAAACAAAGGTAGAAGAGCAAAATTTTATAGATCAGAGTTAGTAAATTTTTTATTACTTTGTAGAGAAAATGCATTGAATCCAAGACTAATTAAAGGATCATATGCAGGTGCACTTGGTAAGCCACAATTTATCTCAAGTAGCTACAGGCATTATGCTGTTGANTTTAATAACGACGATAAAGTNGATTTATGGTCGTCTAATGACGATGTTATAGGAAGTGTAGCTAATTATTTCAACAAGCATGGTTGGAGAACAAATCAACCCGTCTTATCTGAGATCTCTGAAGGAGCAGAAAATATTTTGCTAAATGAGTCAAAGAAATCATATAAGCCTACGACTGAATATAAAAAATACCAAAAAAAAGGAATTGAAGCTTTGAATATGATACAGCCGAATGAAAAACTATCTCTGATTGCCAGAAATGAGCCAGATGATAAAGTATTTAGTTTCGCTCACAAAAACTTCTACGTGATAACGCGTTATAACAGAAGTAGGTTATATGCACTTGCTGTTCATTTTTTAAGTGTAGAATTGAGGAAAGCTAAAACAGAGATGGAAAGATTATAATTTGTGATATAATTTACATCAGATTATGTGGACTACAATGAAAATTCTGATTGTTAACTTGGTTTTAGTTTTTACCATAACACAGGCGCACACTGCACCTATACCTAAGCCGCCAAATCCAAACGTAAAATCCTACGTTCTTATGGATTATGATAGCGGGATGATCATCGCATCTAAAAATCCTGAACTGGTATTACCACCTGCGAGTATTACGAAAATCATGACTTCATATATCGCATTTCTTGAATTAGATAATGACACTCTCTCTATGAATGATGTGGTTACTGTCAGTAAAAAAGCATGGAAAACTGGTGGGTCAAAAATGTTTATAGAGGTTGGGAAAAAAATCAAAGTTTCTGATTTATTACAAGGAATCATAACTTCTTCAGGCAATGATGCGAGTGTTGCACTATCTGAACATATTTCAGGAGATGAGGAGACATTTTCAATTTACATGAATCAGGTTGCAGCAAATATGGGATTAAAAAATACTAATTATGTAAATTCGACTGGCTTACCTAATGATAAACTCTACACATCAGCCGAGGATATTGCTGTATTATCAAGAAATTTGATACGTGATTTCCCAAAAATGTACAAATTATATTCTCGCACAGAGTATGTCTTTAATGATATTAAACAATACTCTAGAAACAAGCTTCTTTATGTAGATGACAGTGTTGATGGAATCAAAACAGGGTTCACGAAAAAAGCAGGCTACTGTCTAGTATCATCAGCCAAAAGAGGAAATAGAAGACTCATAGCAGTTGTTATGGGCGCAAAGTCTCCAGACCAAAGAACAACTGTCTCAAAATCTCTCCTCGAATATGGTTTTAGATTTTATGAGACTCATAAAATTTATGAAATAGAGGATATAGTTACCAAGGCTAGAATTTTTGATGGAGAAAAGAGAGAGATTGAACTTGGTGTCTCAGAATCTGCTTACATATCGATACCTAGGCGATCGATAAAAAAAATTAAGAGCAGATTCGTTGTAGATGAAAATCTCACAGCTCCAATACAAAAAGGAGAAAATGTGGGATATATTTCAGTTGAATTAGCTGACAAAGTTATTACTAAAATTAATTTGTACACACGAGAAGATGTAAAACTAGGGAGTGCTTATAGAAGAACACTCGACTCAATACTGAAAAATTTTTAATATGAGTGACATTATATTTCTAAATGGTAATTATCTTGAAAAGGAAAATGCAACAATTTCGATTATGGACAGAGGATTCCTATTTGGCGATGGTGTTTACGAGTTAATACCTGTTTATAAAGGCAAGCCTTTTCTTATAGATAAACACCTATCAAGGTTAAGATCCAGCCTTTCTCTTATCGGTATGAAGTCAGATAATGAGCACATTGAAAATCTCTATGAAATTCTATTGGAATTAATAAAAAAAAATGGATATCAGGATCATTTTTTTTATGTTCAGATAACAAGAGGTTTTCAAGCTTCTAGGAATCATGTTTATCAAGAAGATGTTACCCCAACTATTTTAGTCATGGGTGAGAAATATCAAATATTCCCTCGTGAGAAACTATCACTCGGGTTCAACGGATGTCTTCAAGAGGACTTTAGGTGGACTAAATCTAACATCAAAAGTATTTCACTTTTAGGGAATGTGATGTTGAAAAATTATGCATCTCAAAATGGTTTTTATGAAACATTATTAATTCGTGATGAAAAACTCACAGAAGGATCAGCAAGTAATGTTTTTATATCTAAAGGCCAACAAGTGATGACACCTAACTTAGGCCCAGATCTGTTGCCTGGTGTTACAAGAGATCTTTTAATAGACCTACTCAAACAGAACGGAGTGGAAATTAAAGAATGCGATATTTCTCGGAAGGATCTAATAGATTCTGATGAAGTATGGTGCACATCATCAACAAATTACTGTGTACCCATTGTAGAAATAGACGGTAAAACTATTGGGTCAGGTAAAGTAGGTGGCAATTCTTTCAAATCATATGATTTAATAACTGAATTCATATCATCACTATAAGTAATACCACTAACATAGATATGTTAGTGGTATAAATTTTTAAACTAAATTTTAGTTTGTCTTTGGATCACATGAATATGCTGCTGCATTCATCTCTTTTGCTTTTGCTGTACATTCATCTCTTGACGAAAATGGTCCTACAGTTTCAAAACGATCGAAGTCGCCTTCGATTGGATAAATTTTAGCGGTATACTCACTTGGAGGAGTGCCAACTCCACCACCACATGCTGTTAAGACAGATGNAAGCATAAAGACAGACAGTATTTTGAATTTTTTCATTTGCCCCCCTTACTGGCCAGGTTTTGTGTAACTTTTCGTAAGTCACNTAAATAGGATATCATAAAAAATATATTTAAATACTCAATCTTTAATTATTTTGCCTAAAATTACATTGGAAATATTAGCATCTTNAGCACATCATATATTAGTNAATACTAATATACATTTAGGTATTTATGGATTTCCAGGTATCTGCTTCTNTGATATGGTAAATATATNGATTAAATGAGGGTAGGATATGATTAANCAAATTAAAGAAAATAATAAGAAAAGCATTTTGANTAAGGTCTCAGATTCTAGGCGTACTTTTATAAAAAGCCTCGCGACTGTAGCNGCAGCAACACCTGTGATAGGCTCATTATTCAGAAGCAAAGATGCTGATGCAGCATTAGCAGATCACACAATGTATTTGAGAGGAACCTATTTTGAGAGTTGTACTTGTGAGACAATTTGNCCTTGTCTTTTATTACTCGATCCAACAAAAGGGTATTGCACTGCTCTGCTTGGATGGGATATAGAAAAAGGACATGTAGGCACTGTAGATGTTAGTGGAACCAAAGTAGCAATGTTNTTACATGCNCCAGATAATCTTTTGAAAGGTGGTTTTACAATGGCACTGTATGTAGACAAGAGTGCTAGTAGCTCTCAACGCAAAGCATTAACNGAAGCATATCATGGAATACANGGTGGCCATCTGGGAGTAGTNGCNAGTTTAGCTAAAGGATCAGAGGGTGGACCAAGAGAGTTCCTTCCAACACGTTCAGCTAGAATATCATACACAGTTAACTCACCNCATAGACATCTCGTAATAGCGGGTGTTGGTGAAAACAAAATGGAACAATTAGCTGGTGCCGCGGGGAGACCTGTTGTNGTTCATGATACACCATTGGCTGTTGCACCACCGTTTCCAATTACTGTAAGCAGAGCATCAAAGATGACATACAGTGATCACGGNATAGATCATTCTTANGAAGGTGGTAATGGTTTGAGNTCACCATTTGTTTATATGGATGGTGCAAATAAACAAACTGCTNTAGAAAAATCATAATTTAAAAGATCTTAGCCTGTTTGNTAAAACAGGCTATTTTTTTGTTTNAAGATATGAAATCTGAATTAAATCTAGAGAGAGCNCCCTTTAAAGATAGNCTGACTGTATATATTGGAGTCATTATTGTCTTGGCNGTATCATGGGGATATATAATTGGAATGGGATGGNACATGGGAACTTTACCGTTTTCATCTTCTATGCCCATGCAGATGGATGGNCAAATGGATATGGGNCAAATGGACATGGGCATGGACATGCAACAACCAAGTTTGCTTCAATCAATTTTAACGTGGATGCCGCCGATGAGTGGAGAGTGGCTAATCACAGATTTTATTCTNTTATTNTTAATGTGGGCCGTNATGATGATTGCGATGATGACTCCCTCTATACTTCCTATGATTATGCTTTTNACAACATTAAATTCTAAAAACAAACTTGAGAATAAGCCTTCGGCAAACCCATTAAACTTACTTTTTGGTTATTTGATGAGCTGGGTTATTTTTAGTTTAGTTATTACTTTTCCGCAATATGGTCTCCACAAGAGTGGGCTTCTAAATCCAATGATGGAGCCTACACATGCAGTCTTGGGTAGTCTAGTTTTAATAGGAGCAGGTATTTATCAATTTACCCCATTCAAAGATGCATGTTTATCTGTCTGTCAATCACCATTAACTTTCATGATGAATAATTGGAAAGAGGGGAATCTTGGCGCCTTTTTAATTGGGTACAAACATGGNTTTTATTGTGTTGGGTGCTGCTGGTTTCTTATGTTGACATTATTTGCACTTGGCGTCATGAATATTATGTGGGTTGTTATACTGACTATCTTTGTTCTCTTTGAAAAACTTTCNGTAAAATTCCCATATCAATATAGATATTTTACGGGNATTGTATTTATAANCTGGGGATTATATTTATTTTCAATATAATTTCTTTCTATANGGATATTTGTTCTCTTGCCTCCTTGAGTCTCTCTGGTGTTCCTATATCACTCCACATTCCTCTATAGATCTCACCAGTAATTTTTGGCTCTTTATANAAGATATCGCCTAATTCTCTTTCATTATATTTTTCAAAAAGCTCTGGCATAAATAGTCCTATGCCAGTGTATGTAAATTTATTCCCAGCACAAACTNTCCCTTGATCCAAGTTAAAATCACCATCAGAGTAATCTGGTCTAGGNGTAAGAATTAAATGACCTAGTCCAGTTTTTAAATCATATGTTNTTAAATCAATGAATGAATAGTTAGTCCAAATATCTGCATTTACCACTATAAATTTTTCATTTTTAAACACATCAAGGTTTTTCCTGATACCAGCAGCAGTTCCTATNGGCATTTCCCCTTCATCACTTATNATTATNCTTACACCAAACTTTGACCCATCTCCAACATGATCTTTTATNTACTCGCCTAAGTATCCAGTATTTATAACAATTTTGTTAATACCTATTTCNGCTAATTTAATAATTTTATCTTCAATTAATGTCACATTACCAATTTTTAGCATAGGCTTTGGNATATCTCTGGTTAGTGGCATCATTCTCTGACCTCTACCTGACGCCAATATCATCGCACAAGATACCATTTAATNANNCAAACCTAATTTGTGAAAAGTNTCTTTCATATCTTTTAATTCAGTGTACTTGTTTAAAACCTCATTTACATATTTTTGTGTTCTTGGAATGTCATTTAAATAGTTTTCTTTACCATCTCTGTAAAAGAGTCTAGAGAAGATTCCTATGGCCTTAAGATGGCGNTGAAGACCTGTAATATCAAACCAGTATTCAAATTCATCTAGAGAGACATTGTTGNTTGAATTTCTCTGATNAAATGTCTTGATCATACTATCAATAATTTTTTGATCCCAAGATATGTAACAATCTTTTAATAGTGANACAAGATCGTATGTGATTGGACCAATTTGCGCATCTTGATAGTCTAATACTCCAGGATTACCATTATTCATGTGCATCAAATTCCTGGAGTGATAATCACGGTGAATGAAACTTGTGGGGATTTTCTGAATCTGATTAAGCANCATATCACAGCACTCATAAAATTTGTAATCTCGAATANTATCNTTGNTTATCTTCAAGTGTTTGCAAAGATACCATTCTATAAAAAGATTTAACTCATCATGTTGTNNATNTAGATCAAAATANTTCATGTTATCTGTCGAAACTCGTTCTTGCATNATGTGAATGACATCGATAGCATCTGTATATAGGCAATANACAGTTTCGTCGTTAAGTTTATCTAAATATCTCTCAGTTCCAAAGTCACTTATTAACATTAAACCTTTCTCTTCATTAATATCAAATATCTCAGGTACTGATATTTTTTCATCTTTGAGTTTTNTCGTTATGTTAATGAAATCAGTTAGCGGTTCNTTATCAGGTGGAGCATACATAACTATTTTGCTTCCANTTTTAAAATTTATTCGATAATAAGTCCGGAAACTTGCATCTGAAGAGGCAAGTTCTATCTNAAATTTTTCTTTAGANGAGTTTTTTATCCAGTCTATTATGATTCCTTCTTCTTTTTTATCCATTTGTTAATATTACATGATATTATATTTTTTTGATAAAAATAATGATAACAGAGGTTATTAGAATGAGTGTAAAAGACATTTTTTCAGATTCTATTCAAATACAAATAGATGCAAAAAAAATTGGTNTAGATTGGTTAGACATCAAAGGNGTAATGTCCAAAGTATTTGAGGAAACTAGAGAGGTTGAGGAAGCAATATCAACAGGTAAATCTGATTTAATTAGCGAGGAACTTGGAGATTTATTATTTACNTACCTTTCATTGGTAAGACATTTAAATATGAATCCAACGATCATTCTTCANGATGCAAAATCTAAATTCGAACAAAGATATAAGTTGATCAAGANTCAGTTAGAGANGGAGAATAAGANGTATGCTGAACCTGAGGAAATGAGTGAGTTGTGGGAAAAACTGAAGAATAAAAAGATTTAAGTTATTTTAATTTAACTATNTTAGGCTTTGAGCGTAACAATTGGNTTTTTTCTNTTNGGATAGCATGTTTTGCAAATAATGCATTTTAAACCAAAACACTCTCTTGCTTTACAATATTCACGNCCATAGAAAATTATCTGTAAATGAAGTTTGTTCCAGGATGANCTAGGAAAAATNTTTTTTAAATCTCTCTCAGTATATTTAACACTCTTCCCATTTGTCAGCCCCCATCGTTGAGCTAATCGATGGATATGAGTGTCTACTGGGAATGCAGGTTCACCAAATCCTTGAGATACNACNACACTTGCNGTCTTATGACCTACACCAGGTAATTTTTCTAGTTCNTCTATACTGGAAGGGANTTTNCCATCATAGTCATTAACAAGTATTTTTGAGAGAGACAATATTGCTCGAGNTTTTTTAGGAGCTAAACCACATGTTTTTACTGCATCATGAATCTCTTTATATNTGAGAGNACTCATCTNGAGTGGACTGCTTGCTTTTTTGAACAAGCCTGGCGTGACTTTATTCACTCTCTCATCAGTGCATTGGGCNCTTAATAACACTGCAANNAGTAACTCNAAATTATTTCTATGTGTTAGTGGAGAGGGAGTTTTTGGATAGAGCTTATCTAGCTTTTTCTTGATTATTAAAGCTCTTTCTATTTTTTTCATCTAATACNGACCAGNGTAATTNTAAAATATAATTAGANTAGACTAATATTGNTTAGTATCTTAAAGATCGTAATTATTGGCATTTCTTTGTCTNTTAGATTCGATCTCAATTGCTTTTTTAAGNTAATGTTTGATATTGCCNTCCTCTTTGGAGTATTCTTTACTCCTCTTATTTTCATTAATTCGNTCTAACTTATTTTTATAATCATTTTTNGATGCTTCTGATTGTTCCGATGGCCATGTCCATGATTTATTNCTTGGATGTTCAATCATTTNCATNCAATCAACTGGACATTGNTGGATACATAACTCACAACCATTACACTTATCATNAATAATATAATGCTGTTGTTTTTTTGCACCAACTATAGCATCAACAGGACAGACATTTACACATATAGTACAACCTATGCAATTATCAAATTCAATCTGTGCGATTTTATATTTATTAATCTCTGCTTTATTTGAATCATCTATATTTTTAAATATATTTTGAAGGTGAATTTTTGTTACCTGTGCTCCAGGCTCACATTTATCTAAAGTTTCTGTTTGATCTAAAACTGCTCTTGCGTAAGANTCACAATCNTCGTAANTACACTTCTTACATTGCAGTTGTGGCAATGCTTGTAAGATTTTATTTAAGTTATTAATATTCTTTTTCATGATATTTTNGCGCCAGGATTTACATCTTTTTCTGGTTTAATTAAAACTATTTCATCCTCTTGTGAGGTCGCAAGTACCATACCATCAGAGGTACCAAATTTCATTTCTCTTGGAAGTAAATTTGCTATTACTATTACATTTTTATCAATTAGATTATCTGGAGAATAAGATTTTTTTATCCCAGCGAAAATTGTGCGTATCTCACCACCTATATCGATTTTTAATTCAAGCATTTTACGCGACTCTTCTACTTCTTTTGCTTCGACAACTCTACCTATACGTAAATCGAGTTTTGTAAAATCTTCAATAGTAATTTTCTCACTTGTCATTTATTTCCTTTAGCCTCTTTCTTCATTGCCTCAACAGATTCCTTATCTATTCTGCCAATTATTGGCTCATATTTATTAATCTTTCTCGAAATTAGAATATTATCAATATTCTTCCAATTAATCTTTTCACAATCTAGAATATTTTCAACCTTCTCAGCTATTTTAGGAGTAACTGGTTTCAAGAAACCAATAAGTACTCTAAACATATTCATGCCATCAGAACAGACTTGATGTACATACTCTCTATTTACCTCATCCTTAATTTTAACCCAAGGTTTTTCATCATCGAGATATTTGTTAATGTCATCCGCCAGTGAAGAGATAATCCTTATATTTTTTGAAAAATTTCTCTCTTCATAATTCTGCACAATTATTTCTTTGCTATTTAAAATTACATCTAGCAAATCTTGATTCTTTATCTTTGGTGATAAAAAATCATCAAAGTCTTTATTGATAAATCTGGCACACCTGCTACCGATATTAATTATTTTCCCTATCAAATCAGAGTTTACTCTGGCTACGAAATCATCAAGGCTCAGATCGATATCTTCGATATTATGTGTGAGTCTACTAGCAAAGTAGTACCGTAAATATTCTGGATTGAGATGATTTAAATATGTGCGTGCATTAAAAAATGTTCCTCTTGATTTAGACATTTTCTCCCCATCAACAGTTAAAAAACCATGACAAAAAACTGCAGTTGGCGTTCTGAAATTAGCACCTTCAAGCATAGATGGCCAGAAGAGTACATGGAAATATGCTATGTCTTTTCCGATAAAATGATATAGCTCTGTTTCGGAATCCTTATCCCAGAATTCTTTATAATCACGAGAATTCCTCTCACAAAAATTTTTGAATGAGGCAATATATCCAACGGGTGCATCTAACCATACATAAAAAAACTTGTCTTTTTCATTTGGGATGTTGAATCCGAAGTATGGTTTGTCTCGACTGATATCCCAGTTCTCCAAGCCGTCTGATAACCATTCGTCCATTTTATTCTTTATTTCTTTCTGAACTCTATTACCATCAAGCCATCCTTTTAGAAAGTTCTCATAGTCTCCTAATTTAAAAAACAAATGATCCGATTTTTTTCTTATAGGCTTAGAGTCTGATATTACAGATATCGGATTAATAAGATCAGTTGATAAATAAGTTGCCCCACAACTTTCACATGAATCACCATATTGATTCTCGGATTTACATTTTGGACAAGTACCTTTGAGGTATCTATCTGGCAGGAACATTTCTTGTTCTACGTCAAAGAATTGTTCGATTGATTTTTTTTCAATATTATCTTTTTCTGAGAGTCTCTTGAATATTAACTCCGATAACTCTCTATTCTCTTCTGAGTGAGTAGTATGATAATTATCAAACTCGATATGAAAGTCCGAAAAGTCATTCGTATGTTCAGATTTAGATTTTTTAATAAGTGTTTCAGGTGAAATATTTAACTCTCTTGCTTTAAGCATTATTGGCGTTCCATGTGCATCATCAGCACAAACATATATGCATTCATTACCCAACATTTTTTGATTCCTCACCCACATGTCAGTTTGAAGATATTCCACCAAATGCCCAAGATGTATTGAGCCGTTCGCATAAGGTAGTGCGCTTGTAACTAGTATTTTTCTCATAAATAAATCTTCAAAATGTTATGTGTTTGTTGTAATTCGTTATAATATAGCAATTGCAGATATATTGTATATTTTAACTTAATTTATATAAAATAGGCACATGGAGAGAGAAAACATAGAATCAGTATTAAAGGACTATCATTGCCCATATATGGGTACTGATTTAGTATCTGGCAACACTGTCAAAGATATATCTATTGATGGGAAAAATGTTGCGATACAAATAGTTCTTGGCTGGCCTGCAGAGGGTATTATTCAGGAATTTCACACGAATTTAACCAAGAAAATTCTTGATGCTTATCCTGATGTTAATCTACAACTTGACCTAAAATATGAAATTATTCCGCATACAGTTCAACAGAGCCTAGAGAGAGTCAAAGGTATAAAAAATATAATTGCTGTCGCATCAGGTAAGGGTGGTGTGGGGAAATCCACCACTGCTGTGAATATTGCATTAGCACTCAAAGAAGAGGGAGCCACCACAGCAATTCTAGATGCAGATATTTATGG
>PBHH01000011.1 GCA_002720195.1 Gammaproteobacteria bacterium | reverse complement strand
ACGTCATCAACCACAGCTCTTACAGGTTCTACAGAAGAAGAGCAGTTTGAAAAGTAAAATTAATAATATTTTTTACTAAATTGTTATGATTAAATTTAATGAACCAAGCGATGGTCAAATAATATCATTCAAAGATGGTATGATTCAAACACCTGATAAGCCTATAGTCCCATATATAATTGGCGATGGCATAGGTATTGACGTCACACCTGTAATGAAGAGAGTTTTAAATTATGCAATTGGAAAAGCATATGGTGTTTCAAAAGAGATAAAGTGGATGGAAATATATGCAGGTCAGCAAGCAATTGATATTTGTGGTCAACTACTTCCCCAAGAGACAATTGACGCTATGAAAAAATATAGAGTCTCCATTAAAGGCCCACTTACTACACCAATTGGAAATGGATTTAAGTCCATTAATGTAAGTATAAGACAAAAGTTAGATCTTTTTGCTTGTGTAAGACCAATTAGATATTTTCCAGGAACAAACAGTCCAATGGTCGAATCAAATCTGACAGATATGGTTGTCTTTAGAGAGAATACGGAAGATTTATATTCTGGTATAGAGTGGGAACCAAATTCAGAAGGTGCGAAAAAAATAATTGAGTTTATAAAAAAGGAACTTGGCGAATCACCATTTCGTTTTGAAAATGAATGCGGAATTGGAATCAAACCTGTTTCAAGAGAAGGATCTGAAAGATTGATTAACATGGCCATAGAGTTTGCTCTGAATGAAAAAAAAGAAATTCTTACTATCGTGCATAAGGGAAACATCATGAAATACACTGAGGGTGCATTCAGAGATTGGGCATATGACTTAGTTAAAAACAAATATAATGGAACAATAAATGAAAATGGTACCTACTCAATTACTTGCCCTAAATCCGGACATATACTTACAGTAAAAGATTGTATTGCTGACAATTTTTTACAACAAATTATCTTAGTACCAGAACAACATGAAGTCATAGCGACTCTCAACCTCAATGGTGATTATATTTCTGATGCATTAGCCGCTCAAGTTGGTGGGATAGGTATTGCTCCTGGTGCTAATATTGGTGATGGTTATGCTGTCTTTGAGGCAACTCATGGATCAGCNGAATCATTTGCTGGGAAAAATAGGGTTAATCCAAGCTCAATAATTCTGTCTGGAGAAATGATGCTAAGACATATGGGGTGGGATGAAGCTGCAGATTTTGTATTAAAAGGAGTTATCGGCGCAATACAAAAAAAACAGTTAACATTTGATTTGGCAAGAGCTAGAGCTGGAAAAAAATTCATTAGACCTAAATCGAAAGAAAAACATACGGCTGAAGAAATNAAACAAGAACTTATGAAGCTTGTTCCTGGTGCAACATTAGTCAGCACCCAAGGATTTGGTGACGCTGTTATTGATAATATGTAACTATTTGTCTCTAAAAATGATTCTACCTTTAGTTAAATCATAAGGTGTTAGAGCAACCATCACAGAGTCTCCACGAAGAATCCTAATATAATGTTTTCTTATCTTCCCCGAGATGTGTGCGGTAACAATATGACCATTCTCCAACTCCACTCTAAACATAGTATTTGGAAGAGTCTCAATCACTTTCCCCGACATCTCTATTTGCTCATCTTTTGACATAATATTATTTAAATTGTAAATTATTACTATTGTAACAAATTTAGACTTAAAATACTTATGGATAAATTGATTAATAACCATGATTTAAGAAGCACCTACAGAGTACTCAATTTTAATCATTTGATGCAAATTTATGAGAAAAATTATCATCAGTTCAAAGTTGCACTCTCTTTTATTGGNGATCAAAATAAATCTTCCACAGTTTTTCTTAATAATAATTCGGTTCAGTACGAGCCTATTTCAATCACTAAATACACGCATATATTTCGCTTATATTATAAGTTTAAAGACCACAATCATGCGGTAGGTTCTTATGCGTTAAAACCACATTTAATATACACTCTTTACACTGATGCAAAACTCTTGGAAGCAAAATCTCTTAGAGAATTTAAAACTTTTGATAGCTCAATAACTGAAAAGATTAGNCTAAATCTGAGAGTTTATTATTGGCTTAAGAATATAATTNACAAATCCTATAAATATCAATAGTTTACATGTAAAAAATAATGNATGGTTTATATGTATAAGATTTCCTGATAATAAATGTATCTTTTATCCCACACTTGAAATATAGTAAACGATACCATACCATATTGGTAAGGTATTAACTACTATGGAGAGAAATGATGAAATTATCAGCAAAAGGAAGATATGCCATAAAGGCTATGATAAACATTGCAATGAATGATTCCGGCACNCCAAAGACGTTGTTGGAGATTTCAAAACATCAAGGAATATCACTCTCATATCTCGAGCAACTGTTTGCACTTCTTAGAAAGGGCAATCTAGTAGCTGGTGTTAGAGGACCTGGAGGTGGCTATAGGCTATCTGCAGATCCAAGCGAGATAACTATTGCGCAAATAATAAACGCAATAAATTCTGATACCANTAGTTCATTAGATCATCAAAAAAAAAGATGAGCTAATATGGGAGAGATTCAGTGATAAGCTATGCAAATATCTTGAAACTGTAACACTAGGTTCACTTATCAGCGAGGGAGTCGATGTTGTTGATCAACATGACANAGTTACTGAGGAATCTATTATTACAGAAGAATCTTTAGTGAAAGATGAATGGGATGCTGCATAAGCAAACATAACGGGAGAACTTAATGGCATATAGCAATAAAGTCCTCGATCATTACGAAAATCCTAGGAATGTTGGTTCATTCGATAAGGAGGATGTTTCTGTCGGCACAGGTATGGTGGGTGCACCTGCCTGTGGCGATGTAATGAAACTTCAAATTAAAGTTAATGATGAGGGCATAATAGAAGACGCAAAATTTAAAACTTATGGCTGTGGCTCAGCTATAGCATCTAGCTCGCTTCTTACAGAGTGGGTAAAAGGCAAGAGTTTAACAGAAGCATCACTTATTAAAAATACTGATATTGCTGAAGAACTTGCTTTACCGCCTGTTAAAATACATTGTTCAGTTTTAGCTGAAGATGCAATTAGCGCAGCAATAGATGACTATAAGAAAAAACGTAAGTGACTAGTTATTGAAATTCTAATAATTATTTCATATATTAGTGTTAGTATTTAATAAATAATATTTGAGGAGGCCTTAGTATGTCAACAACACCAAAAACTATGCCAACTAATGTAGGTGGAATGGAGCGTATAGCAAGAATAATTGCAGGTATCGCTATTCTTTACATAGGTATGGGCATGGGTATGCCACTATGGGCATGGATAGGAATTATTCCTATACTTACTGGTTCACTAGGATGGTGCCCACTTTATTTACCTTTCGGTATAAANACCAATAAAGGTCAATAACAGAAGTATATNAATTAATATAAAGAGACGCNAAAAGCGTCTCTTTTTTTAGTNTCGATGAAATTAAAAACAAAACCTGATTACTGGGACAAATCAAAGAAATATCTAGCATCAAAAGANAGAGTATTAAAATCTATAATCAATAATGTCAGTGACGANAAATTTCTGCAGAGGACTTGTTCACCTTTTCAAACNCTATCAAATGCAATCATTGGTCAACAGATATCAATTGCGGCGGCAGAGAGTATAACAAGAAGGGTTAGGAGTACTTGTGGTTTGATTAATAAAAAAAACATTCTAACATCATCATCAGCGCAACTTAAGAAAACAGGACTATCAGGTCAAAAAGTAAAATACCTGAAAGGTTTGGCTAACCATCTAGACGAAAATAGTAATTTCTTCAGTTCAATTGAGAAAATGTCTGATGANGATGCTATTAAAAGCTTATGTAAACTTTATGGAGTTGGTATATGGACGGCTGAGATGTATCTGATATTTCAGTTATTGAGACCCAATATACTTCCATTAGGAGATGTTGGATTGGTAAATAGTATGAATACAGTATACAAAATAGAAAATTCGTCAACGGAGAAACTTCTCAAGATTTCAAAAAAATGGGAGCCCTTCAGAACCGTGGCTGTCTGGTATATNTGGAGAGTTATTGATGATGATATAGTTGAATATTAGTAAATAATAGTTAATTATGTATACAAATTGAGAGAGTTAAATGGATCCGTTATCACAAGGACTTGTAGGAACTTCTATTAGTCATTTATATATCAAAAATAAAAAAATACTTTTGATGAGTTTGATTGCATTCTTATCCGCGATGAGNCCAGATTTGGATATTTTTTTTCGATCACAAACAGATCCACTTTTATTTTTCGAATTTCATAGGCAATTTACTCATTCACTAATATTTATACCAATTGGCGGTCTCCTATGTTCGATATTTTTTTATTATCTGATTGCTAAAAGATGCAGAATTTCTTTTATAAGTACGTTGGTTGTATGCACATTAGCATATTCAACTCATGGGCTCGTAGACGCAACGACATCTTATGGAACACAATTATATTGGCCCTTTAGTAATGAGAGAGTTTCCTTTAACATAATATCTGTTGTTGATCCTCTCTTTACTTTTCCCGTGCTTATACTTCTTATTTTTTCTATATCTAAGCGAAGTTATACTTTGTCTTTACTATCAGTTATNTGGATTTTCTTTTACTATTCTCTTGGGAAGATGCAAGAACAGAGAGTGAGCTCCATCATGGAAGAAATTATTAAAGAGAGAGGGCATGTCCCTAGTAATCTATTAGTAAAACCAAGTTTTGCCAATATAATAGTATGGAAAATTATATACGAACATGAAGATGTTTATTATGTTGATGCTGTAAGGGCAGGGGTAACAAATTCATACCTGGGAGGAACATCAATAGCGAAACTAGACATNAGTAAATCATTCCCGTGGCTTGACAAAAAATCTCAACAGGCTAAAGACATAGAGAGGTTTCGTTGGTTTGCAGATGATTACTTATCCGTCCATCCTAATAATCCAATGCAAATTATTGATGTAAGGTATTCTACATTGCCAAATAAAGTCTTGCCGTTATGGTCAATTGAGTTAAATAAATTTGCGGATAATAATGCACATATCAAATATGTTACTTCTAGAACTACATCTTCAAGGAATTATGGAGAATTATTAAAAATGATTTTTTCTAAAAATAAAAACTTGCTATAATATAATTATGAATAGAGATGGTGATGGATTTTTNATAAATACTAGTGACTGGTCTGAGGAAATCATGTACCAAATGGCCAGTGATGATGACTTTCAAATTACTGACGAAATAAAAGGCTTTATAATGAAGGCACGCGAAATGTATAATGAAACTGGAACTGTGCCAGCTATAAGAGTGTTTGCCAAAGAATATGGGATGGATCGTAAAGCATCCAAACTTTATGATATATTCGAGTCNGGACCAATGAAGAAAATAGCTAAATATGGAGGACTACCTAAACCTACTGGATGCGTGTAGTACTAACATGGAAAGAGATGGAGATGGATTTTTATTAAATATCAATGATTGGTCTGAAGCCCTCATGTATCAAATGGCGAAAGAAGATGATTTTGAAATCACAGATGAGATAAAAGAATACATCTTAAAAGCACGGGAGATGTTTAGTCAATCAGGAACTGTGCCTGCAATGAGAGATTTTGCAAAAGAATTCGGCATGGACCGCAAAGCAACAAAACTATATGAAGTATTTAAGTCTGGACCTATGAAAAAAATAGCAAAGTATGGAGGTCTGCCAAAACCAACTGGCTGCGTCTAGGCTTGTATTAAGTTGCAATATATCGTTATTCTCAATGATTATATTTTAACTTCACAATTTGTTAAATTGAATCAGAAATTTTATTGGAGGCGGCGGGAATCGAACCCGCGTCCGAAAGCACTTCTCCTTTGGCGCTACATGTTTAGTTTGTTCATAATTTAATTATCAAGCCTACAACAAACAGTCTACTCAATAACGGTCTCGTTTTAATTTAACAATATACTAACGAGCATATATATTGCGGTCTTATCATAATGACTTCAGTACAAAGCATATAAGCCTACTTTGAGTGAAGCTAGCGGCAGTTAGGCTGCTAGTGCTAAAGGTTTATTTTCAGCGTTTATTGTTTTTCAGCAGATTTACGAGTTACTGAAAGCTCGACATGCTCCTCAAGTTCTGCAACCCACGTCGAAACCAGGTCGCCCCCGATATGTTAGATGAGTTTATATCTAAGTGATACTATTATCAATGAATATATATTATTATATATCTATAAAAATGTTAAAAAATCTATATATTTTCAGCGGTAAATCTGAGAAAGTAAGCTCTGATTTAACTAACTTTTTGAAAAAATATGATGTAANAGTCACCNCATCGATTTTTTACGCAATCAGTAGTAATGAAAGACTCAGCAAAAATATCATAGATAAGCTGGGAACAATNCTTGACGGGAAACAGATAAGCAAAAACAAAAACTTCAATAGCTCCAGCATATTAATAGCTCATAGATCTGCTAACTTGTCTTCTTGGTCTGAAAAGTCATACCAAATACTATCATCATGTAATATCTCTCANGAATTTGATATCGAGAAACTTACATATATTGACTTTGGAGGAAATGCTAAATATGCGAGAGANTTCTATAAATCTAAAGATCAAATCATTGATAAAATGACACAATCTGTAATTTTTGGATCTAATGGCATTGAAAAATATCTTTTTAAAGATAATNTTTCAGTTCAAGAATCANNTCATAGCATTATNCCTCTGAGGNNGCTTAAAAATTATAATCAATTAATGGGATTAGCTTTAAATGAGCCAGAGATAAAATACCTCAATGNTATATATAAAAAAATTGGAAGAGATCCAACCGATATAGAGTTAATGATGTTTTCACAAATAAACTCAGAACATTGTAGACATAAAATATTTAATTCGTCTNTCANNTACAACAAAGAGAAACCAGTAACATTATTTTCCCTTATTAAAGATACTTATCGTAATTATAGNAAAGATATTATTTCTGCATACTCAGATAATTGTTCCGCCATTGCATCTCACAAAAAAAATTTCTTGTATACTGATAAAAATATTTATAAAACAAAATTTATTAAAAGCTGTTACATTATTAAAGCAGAGACTCATAATCACCCAACGGCTATAGCACCTTACGAGGGTGCTGCAACTGGATCAGGTGGAGAATTACGTGACGAGGGTGCAACTGGTATTGGATCGATTCCAAAAGTAGGTTTTTCTGGATTCACGCTTTCTAATTTAAATATAAAAGGAGATACAAAAGTATGGGAAAAAAAATCACTATTGACGCCAGATCGCATAAAAACTCCTCTTGATATTATTATTAATGCACCAATTGGTTCTGCTCGCTATAATAATGAATTTGGTCGTCCAAGCATATTTGGTTATTTTAGAACTTTTGAGCAAGAAAAATTAAGATCAAGATCTATAAAATCGAATATTGGTTATCATAAACCTGTCATGATTGCTGGAGGTCTGGGGAGTTTAAATACAAATCATGCACATAAAAGAAAACTCAAGCATAATGACTTATTAATTGTTCTCGGAGGACCGTCATATCTGATAGGTATAGGAGGTGGAGCTGCATCATCTCTCTCCTCAGGTCAGAGTAATGAAGAATTAGATTATGCATCTGTGCAAAGGGATAATCCTGAAATGGAGCGTAGGTGTCAAGAAGTCATTAATCAATGTATTTATTCTGAATCTANTAATCCTATTAAAAGTATTCATGACGTTGGTGCAGGAGGTTTGAGTAACGCAATTCCTGAAATAGTACATGAATCTGGCATGGGAGCAGATATTAACTTATTTGATATACCTATAGCTGAGAGACAAATGACACCATTAGAGATTTGGTGTAATGAATCTCAGGAGCGATATGTTATTGCTATATCTAAGAGTAATCTCTCAAAGTTTACTAAGATTACAAAAAGAGAAAATTGTCCTTTTGCTGTAATTGGCAAAGTTAATAAATCTAAAAAACTTAGAGTATTTACTCATCATAATGATTTAGTTATTGATTTAAAAATGAGTAGTCTTCTAGGTAAGCCTCCTATACCAAAGATAACTATATCTAAGAGCAAAAATACAATTGAAAAGTCTTCTATCGTAAAGATGAAATTTGAAAAAACTGCNAGATTAATATTAGAAGTACCCAGCGTATCTGACAAAGGATTTCTTATTACGATAGGAGATAGATCTGTAACAGGACTAGTATCAAGAGATCAAATGATTGGAAAAAATCAGGTGCCAGTNTCTAATGTTGCAATTACTCTTACAGATCATAATTCCAATACCGGCGAGGTCATGACNATAGGTGAGAGACCAATGCTATCCGTAAATGATGCTCAAGCATCAGTAGATTTAGCATTTGCTGAAATTATTACAAATATTTCTTGTTGCAATATAAAAAAAATAGAAAATATAAAGCTATCAGCAAACTGGATGGCATCATCATCTGATGCTAATGAACTAAGAAAATTATATCTTGGTGTCAAACGATTATCATCTATATGTAAAAAACTTAATATTACTATACCAGTAGGTAAAGATTCGCTTTCAATGAAAACAACATGGCAGAAATCTAAAAAAACTAATGAGGTTGTAAGCCCAATGACTTTAGTGTTATCAGGTTTTTCATTGATTGATAACGTAAAAAAAATCGTTACTCCTGATTTAAAAGGGGATGGNGAATTATTTTTATTAGATTTATCACACGGAAATCAGAGACTTGGTGGATCTGCGGCTGAGCAAATTTATTCAAAGTGTTCAGCAGATACTCCAAGAATTGAGAGTACAAAAACACTTAAAGATTTTTTTGATTTAAGCCAAGTATTAATAAATAAAGAAATTATAACAGCATACCATGATAGGTCTGACGGAGGTTTATTTGCTACTCTCACCGAAATGGCATTTGCAGGTAACAAGTCACTTTCAATTGATCTATCATCAAGAAAAATATCATCGGAATTAGATCTTTGTAAGTTCTTTTTCAACGAGGAGCTCGGAGTTGTTGTGGAAGTTGCACAAAATCAAGTTAATAAATTCTTGAAAATATCTAAAAAATATCTAAATGATGATAGTGTTATCCATATTGGCCATAGTCTCGAAAAGCACATCCAGAATATCTCTATTAACTCTTATAGGAAATTTAATTTCAAATTATCTGAGCTTAGAAAGTCATGGAGTAAGCTTGCATTCAACATACAATGCCTGAGAGATAATCCTCACACTGCAGCTCAGGAATATAAATCTAAAATTAATAGTCATATTACTAATAGTAATCATAAAGATAATTTTGTATTTAAGAAAAATATTATCAGAAAAGTTTACAAAAAAAGAAAGCCAAAGGTTGCTATCCTCAGAGAACAGGGAGTNAATGGTCATAAAGAAATGGCCAATGCATTTCATCAATCTGGCTTNGATTGTTATGANATTCATACAAATGATCTATCATCTAATTTATCTAAATTTAATGGNNTAGTGGCTTGTGGTGGTTTTTCTTTTGGNGATGTTCTTGGAGCAGGAAGAGGATGGTCGCAAAAAATACTCAACAANCCTCAGTANAAAGAGGAAATGGAAAAATTCTTTCANGATAAAAATAAATTTGNNTTGGGNGTTTGTAATGGTTGTCAGATGCTATCTCATCTTACTGAGATAATTCCTGGTTCTCAGCNTTGGCCTAAATTCCAACAAAACCAGTCAAGACAATTTGAGGCAAGATTATCAAGAGTGGNTATAAATAAAAATAATTCTNTTTTCATGAAAAATATGACTGGGAGCGTTTTACCTTTAATTGTCTCTCATGGTGAGGGAAGAGCCGTTTTTAAAAAGAAAAATGATCATAAGGATGCAATAATAAACTATGTNGATTATNATAATAAAAAGACGAATGAATATCCCGATAATCCGAATGGTTCTATTGATGGTGTNACTGGATTTACAAATAANGATGGGAGAGTGACAATAATGATGCCGCATCCAGAACGGTTATTTAATTTGAATAATTATTCTTATTATCCTGAAGAATGGGAAGATTCNCCATGGAAGCAATTTTTTTATAATGCTCGTAATTGGTTAAAATGATATGAAAAGTAAATATGATNTAGATAATGAAAATAAAATTACAGATGAATATCTTTTTAAAAAAAGAAGAGAGATAATTAAAGGNNTAGTGACNGCACCATTATGCTTTGGAGTAATGAACTCATTTTCAGAAGACAGAAAATTACTTACTTTTAAAAAAGATATGAAATATAGCACGAATGAAAAAACNAACACTATCAAACAGATTACATCATATAATAACTTTTATGAGCTTGGTAGTGGGAAACGCGATCCTATGAGAAATGCNGAAAAATTAAAAACCGATGATTGGAAAATTACTATTGATGGGTTAGTAGAGAATCCATTTANACTAGATAAAGAAGATTTATTAAAAAAATTTAATCTTGAGGAACGTATTTATAGATTGAGATGTGTAGANGCTTGGTCAATGGTGNTTCCTTGGATTGGTTTTGAGCTAAATCAGTTAATTAAGATTGCTAAGCCTCTATCATCTGCTAAATTTGTGGCATTNGAATCAATACTTGATAGAGAGAATCTNCCAGGTCAGAAAAGAAATATACTTAACTGGCCATATAGGGAGGGTCTTAGACTAGATGAGGCTAGTAACCCTCTTACCATNTTATCTGTAGGCTTGTACGGTAGAGTACTNCCAAATCAAAACGGTTCACCTATTAGATTAATTGTCCCATGGAAATATGGATTTAAAAGCATTAAATCTATAGTCAAGATATCTTTTGTGGCAGANAAACCAAACACTACATGGAACGAAGAATCACCGGGTGAGTATGGGTTTTATTCAAATGTAAATCCATATGTTAANCATCCACGATGGAGTCAAAAGCGAGAGAGACGTATTGGAGAATTTAGAAAAAGAGATACAGAAATGTTNAATGGATATTCTGANTTTGTAAGCAANCTCTATNCGAATATGGACTTNAAAAAAGAGTTCTAAGATGCCTAGTAATCTGATTACTATTNTGATTTCTTTTTTACCAATAATGACACTGATGCTATTATTATGTATACCTGATTTTATTATTAACCCAATATCATATATAATCAATTTTACAGGCCATGTTGCTTTATTGTTTATAATTCTTGCTTTANTGATCCCGAGACTTCAATTTTTAATGAGTTCTCTCAACAGGAAAGTTATTGGCTTATCTAGTTTCGCTTATTTATCTATCCATATGATAATTTATTTCCTAGATAATAATTTCGAGATTAANTATATCAAAGAGGATTTGCTNTCTTTGGCGTTTATACAGATTGGATACATCGCCTTCATACTCTATCTTCCTCTTGTAGTNACATCAAATGAGAAAATAAAAAAGTACTTAGGGAATACTTGGCGGCTACTGCATAAATTAATTTATGGCATATTAATATTNTCTCTCTTGCATTATTATCTATTGATAAAAGCTGACTTTTACATTATTTCTCTTTATTTGCTAATAACTTTGTTTGTTTTCTATAAAAGTAGTAAAATNATAAAACATGGATCGTAGAGAATTCTTACAGTTACTCATTATTGGTTACACATATGGTTTCCTCAAACCATCTCTTGCCCAAGATAATATAGATTATCAAATAAGTCCTTTTGGTAATCTAAGACTACTACATATTACAGATACACACAGTCAATTACAGCCGGTATATTTTAGAGAACCAAATGTGAATATTGGAGTAGGTGTTAATAGAAANCAACCACCACACATTGTAGGTGACAGTTTTTTNGAACATTATTCTGTTGATTCTGAATTATTAAAATATGCATTTACTTCAAAGAANTTTCATAAACTTGCAAAAGTGTATGGTAAGTTTGGCGGATANGCATATCTCAAAACNGTAATAGATCAACTCAGAGGTTCTGCAAATGGAAACTCTCTTTTATTAGACGGAGGNGATGCATGGCAAGGTAGCGCAATTTCTTTATTCGAAAATGGTAAAGATATGGTCAAAGCATCTAATTTATTAGGAGTGGATGTAATGACTGGACATTGGGAGTACACATATGGCGAGGAAATATTAAGAGAAAATATAAAAATGTTNAATGGAGAATTCGTAGCACAAAACGTCAAACTGACAGAAGANGCAATATTTGAGGATATTGAGTCTTATGACGGAAATTATTTNCATAAACCATATACCATTAAAGTTATNAATAATGTTCGTATCGCAATTATAGGACAGTCNTTTCCATACACTCCTATAGCTAATCCACGATATCTTGTCTCTAATTTAACTTTTGGAATCAGGCAAAATGAAATGCAAGAACTAGTNAGTAAAATAAAGTCTACTGAAAATGTTGCACTAGTAATTGTCCTCTCACATAACGGCGTTGATGTTGATAAGAAAATGGCTAGAGATGTAAGTGGTATTGATATAATTCTTGGTGGACACACTCATGATGTTTTACCTAAACCAGTAATAGTGTCAAACTCAACTTCTAAAACATTGGTGATTAACTCTGGATGTAATGGGAAGTTTATCTCTGTATTAGACTTGAATATAAATAAAAATGGTTTTGAGTATAAATATAAACTTTTACCGGTATTGTCCGACTTTATAAAACCTTCCCCTATAATGACAACGCATATCAATGATGTAACAAAGCCCTATAAGAAAGAACTTAGTGAGGTCATTGGTAAGTCGAATATAGACTTATACAGAAGAGGGACTTTTACAGGTTCTTTTGATCAACTGATTTGTGAATCTATGGTTAATGTTCTTGGTAGTGATATTTCTCTCTCACCTGGATTTAGGTGGGGGCCGAGTGTACTTGCAGATGAAGATATAACTATGAATGATATATACAGTCAAACTGCGATAACATACCCAAATACTTACCGAAGAGAATTTACAGGTGAGACAATAAAAAATATCCTCGAAGATGTGGCTGATAATTTATTTAACCCTGATCCTTATATGCAACAAGGAGGAGATATGGTAAGAACAACAGGCTTGTCATATACCATTACACCTAAAAATAAAATTGGCCAGAGAATAACTAACTTGAGAGATAAGTCTGGTAACCTTATTGAGTCCCATAAGAAATACATGGTATCTGGTTGGGCAAGTGTTAATCAGATTGAGGAAGGAAAACCAATCTGGGAAATAACGAGAGAATACCTTAAAAATATTAAGTTTTATGAGGAAGAAACCCTTAAACAACCGAAAATTCTCAATGAATCGGATAACATTGGCATAGAAACTTAGTTACAAAATTTCTATTAGATGGTAATATTTAATTGATCTGCTAACCAGATATCAGGAGAATTTTATGTTTAATTTGGATACAAAAATAGCTGGCTTCGATGATGACTTAAATGAAGCAATAAAAAAAGAAATTAAAAGACAAGAAGAGCATGTCGAACTAATAGCATCAGAAAACTATGCTAGCCCAAGAGTATTAGAAGCTCAGGGTTCAGTACTTACTAATAAGTACGCAGAGGGTTATCCAGCAAAAAGATATTATGGTGGTTGTGAAAATGTAGATGTAGCAGAACAACTAGCCATTGATAGATTAAAAGAATTATATAATTGTGATTATGCTAATGTACAACCACACTCAGGATCTCAAGCAAATGCTGCAGTGTATCTTGCTCTTCTCAAGCCAGGTGACACAATACTTGGAATGAGTCTAGATGCTGGTGGACATTTAACTCATGGCTCAAAAGTTAATTTCTCAGGTAAGCTTTTTAATGCTGTACAATATGGCATAGATGACAACGGATTGTTAGATTACAATCAAATTGAAAAATTAGCAAAAGAGCATAAACCACAAATGCTTATCGGAGGTTTTTCTGCATATTCTCAGGTAGTTGATTGGGAGAGAATGTCTGAGATAGCAAAAGGTGTTGGAGCTCATTTCTTAGTAGACATGGCTCATGTTTCTGGATTAGTAGCTGGAGGAGTATATCCTTCACCAGTACCTTTTGCAGATGTAGTTACATCAACAACTCATAAGACATTAAGAGGACCTCGTGGCGGTATTATTATTTGTAAATCTAACCCTGATTTAGAGAAAAAGTTTAATTCACTAGTATTTCCTGGGACACAAGGTGGACCTTTAATGCATGTCATTGCCGCAAAAGCAGTTGCATTTAAAGAAGCGTTACAGCCTGAGTTTAAAACTTATATGCAACAAGTTATTACAAATGCAAATATTTTGGCAAATACACTTATAGAAAGAGGATATGATATTGTTTCTGGTGGAACTAAGAACCATCTGATGTTGGTAAGTTTAGTGAAACAAGGACTTACTGGTAAGGCTGCAGATGCAGCACTCCATAGGGCTAATATAACAGTTAATAAAAACTCTGTCCCAAATGATCCACAGAGTCCTTTTGTAACATCTGGTATTAGATTAGGAACTGCGGCAATTACCACTAGAGGCTTCAAAGAAAATGAAACAAAAATTCTTGGTAATTTAATTTGTGACGTTCTTGATGATATAGAAAATGAAAATAACATAAATGCTGTTAAAGAGAAGATAACAAACTTGACTTCTCAATACCCTGTATATTCATCTAATAAAAAAGCTGTAGCTTAAGAGATAATATGCGGTGCCCATTTTGTGGTAAATCCGGTACAAGTGTTATTGACTCCAGATTATCTGCCGAGACAAACTCTATTAGGCGTAGAAGAGAATGCCCAGCATGTAATAACAGGTTTAACACCTTAGAAACATCTGAGTTATCATACCCTCGTGTTATCAAATCTGATAAATCAACAGAGATATTCTCTAAGGATAAAATTAAAAAAGGTGTTCTTCTAGCTCTTGAGAAGACACATAATAATCAATTAGATATTGATAAGACACTAGATACTATATTTAATCAATGCATAACTCATTCAGAGCGGGAAATTAAATCCTCAGATATCGGAAAGTATGTTATGGATGAGCTGCTTAAATTAGATCATGTTGCTTATATTAGATTCGCCTCTGTTTACTTTAACTTTAATGATACCCAATCATTTAGAGAATTGATTAAAACCCTGGATAATAATCTCTCACCAGAAATGAAGAAGAGACAAACTGACTTACTAGATGATGAATAAAAGTGAAGATCTGCAATACCTAGCACGTGCATTAGAACTTGCAGAGAAAGGCGAGTTTTCAGTTTATCCAAATCCTAAAGTTGGCGCAATCCTTGTCAAAAATGGAAAAATCATTGGCCAAGGATTTCACAAGTCACCTGGAACGCCTCATGCTGAGTCGATTGCAATAAAAGAAGCCGGTAAAAGATCTGAGGGATCTACATTATATGTAAATCTAGAGCCATGTTTTCATCATGGAAAAACACCGCCATGTGTTGATTTAATTATTAAGAGTAAAATAAAAAGAGTTGTAATGTGTAACTTTGATCCTAATCCTCTTGTAAATAAAAAAAGTATCTCAAAGTTAAGAAAAAATGGTATTAAAGTTACAACAGGTATCCACAAGAATGTTGCTGTGGCATTAAATAGAGAATTTTATCATTACCATCAAAATAACAGACCATTCATAACAGTTAAACTTGGAATATCACTCGATGGAAAAATTTCACTAAATAATGGTAAAAGTAAGTGGATTACATCGGAAGAATCACGTAAAGATGTTCAAATCGAAAGAGCATTATCTTCACTGATACTCACCACAGCCAATACCATTAGAGCAGATAATTCAGTTCTGAATGTTCGAGATTCTGTGATTTTAAATAAAATATCAAAACAACCAGATATAGGAATTATTGATAATAAATCTCAACTATCAGAAAAATATAAAATATTCAGTATTTTAAATAGAAGGATTTATATGTATTCTAAAACAAAAAATACAAATAAATTCCCAAAAAATGTAGAAGTTATAGATAATTTAGGTTCTGATAACAATGTTGACAGAATTTTAAAAGATTTATATAAAAAAGGGTATTACAAAATTTTTGTAGAGTCTGGATCTGGTTTAGTATCGAGTTTATTTAAATATAAGTTGATTGATGAATTATTATTATATATTTCACCAAAAATTCTCGGTAATAACTCAGTACCATTCTCTGGGCTAAATGGCATAAAAAAGCTATCTCAAAAGATAAATTTGAAAGTGAATGATATAATGCCGATAAATAATGATTTGAAAGTAAGGCTGGGGAAATAGTGTTTTCAGGAATAATAGAGACAATTGGACTTGTTACTGAGGTAGAGAGAACATCTTCTGATTGTAGAATTATTGTGCAAATAAATTCTTTGCCGAAAATAGAACAAGGCACAAGTATTGCTATAAATGGTGTATGTTTAACAGTAAGCAATATTTCTCATTCATTATGCACTTTTGATTTATCAAGTGAGACTCTAANTAAAACAAATTTAAATAAAATACAAAAGTTATCAATGGTAAATATAGAATACCCACTGACTTTGAATAAATTTATTAGNGGGCATATAACTACTGGGCATGTCGATGCTACAGCTCATATATTGTCGATAACACAATCCGGAAAATCATGGGAAATAAAAATAACAATACCTGAAAATATTATGAAATTCATTGTCAAAAAAGGATCAATTTCAATCGATGGAGTAAGCTTGACGGTTAATGATATATCACAAAATATTATAAGCATNATGATNATTCCTCATACTTTTGAGAACACTATAATCAAACACTATAAAGAAGGAAATATTGTAAATATTGAGGTAGACTATATTGCTAAGCATATNGAGAGATTGAAAAAATGATTAATACTACTCAGGANATAATAGACTCTCTTAAAAAAGGTAAGATGGTTATTATAATGGATGATGAAAATCGTGAAAATGAGGGTGANCTTGTTATAGCATCAGAATTTGTTAAACCAAAAGATATAAATTTCATGGCATCACATGGTCGTGGTTTAATATGTATGACCCTCACACAAAGTAAATGCAAAAAATTAGGTTTACCTTTGATGAAAAATTCTGGTGAGAGTGCCAGAGAGACTAATTTCACAGTTTCAATAGANGCGGCATCTGGAATAACAACTGGTATTTCTGCAGCTGATAGAGCAAAAACTATTAGAAAAGNAGTAGACCGTGGNTGCAAACAGAATGAATTAGTTCAACCAGGACATGTTTTTCCATTAATGGCAAAAGATGGTGGAGTTCTTNTTAGAGCAGGTCATACAGAAGCAGGATGTGATTTAGCAAAATTAGCGGGCTTAGAACCTTCATCAGTTATTGTTGANATATTAAAAGAAGATGGAACCATGGCAAGAAAAAAAGACCTCATTCAATTTGCAAAAAAATATAATCTGAAAATTGGTACAATTGAGGATTTNATCAAATACAAAACTGTNAAAGAGAANACGATTAAGAAAATAGAAGAAAAAATNATNAAGACTAGTTATGGTGATTTTAATGCGATATATTATATGGACATCCTTACNCATCAGATTCATTTTGTATTAATTAAGAATAAAATTGATCGAAATAAACCAACAATGGTTAGGGTCCATGTNCAAAATGTCCTAATTGATACAATAAAGACGAAACATTCTNCTGGATGGAGTCTTGATAATGCTCTTAAAAAAATAGCTAAATCAGACCAAGGGGCATTCGTATTTATTTCNCATGCGCTAGATGAAATTCAATTGGAAACCCTCACAAGAANAAATCCTCAAAAAAATTCAAGCTTGAGTGATGATTATAGAACAGTAGGCATTGGTGCACAGATATTAAATGACATAGGTGTAAAAGATATGGTTTTATTAAGTCGACCGATAAAATACCGTGGAATAAATGCATTCGGATTAAATGTTATTGAGTATATGAGTAAATAGATGCAAAAGAAGACAACTAAATCAAATATGCTTATCAGTAAGTTAATAGATCAAAAGAAGTCTGGGCTTTCTGCGTATAGAAAAACAAGTTCCAAAACAATATTTATTATAAAAAGTACTTACCATGACAATATTACTTCAAGCATAACTTATGACTTCATTAACAATCTCCCTGAAAGTCAAAAAAAACTTGTCTGCGTTATAGATGTTCCCGGTACTTTCGAGATCCCATATGCTATAAAAATTATCCTAGAGAAACTCAAGAAAAAAATATCTAAGAAAAAAATTATATTTTTAGCAGTTGGTTGTGTCATAAAAGGTGAAACAAAGCATGATGAATATATTTCATCAACAGTAATTAATGCTCTTCGTAATCTTAGCTTAGAATACAAAGTAGCGGTTATAAATGGAATCATTACGACTCTTACTTATAAGCAAGCCATTGATAGAGCTGGAAAAAAATACCGTAAAGGAAAAGATTTTGCATCTTCGCTTCAAATGATCATAGATCTGATTAAAATATCGGATAGTATCAAGTGAATAAAAAAAATAAAGATCTTACTCTAGCAAGAGAATGTAGNATTAAAATTATTTATCAACATCTAATAACTGGTGAAAAAAATGCNGATATTTATCATTATTTTCAAGATAAACGTACTTATAATAAACGTTTTTTAGAAAAACTAATTGAATTTTCAGATAAAAAAGCCAGTCATATTACGAAAACTCTTTCTAGTCATACAGATTTAGATTTGTTAACTATAACCAAAATTGATCATGCGATATTATATTTAGGTACAGTTGAATTATTATACTTCAAAGATACTCCTAAAAGTGTAATTCTTAACGAATGTGTAGATTTAGCTAAGAANTTTTCATCCGATGAAGCTTATAAATTTATAAACAGTATACTTGATACAGTGGGAAGTAAGTTAAGAAGATGATAAAAAATGAAACTGATCTGATTAATTATATTCTGAGAAATATAAATAATGTGTCACCGAGAATAAAAAAATCNATTGGTGATGATTGTGCGGTACTGAAAATATCAAAAGATNACTACCTTGTTTTCACTACGGATACATCTTTGTTAGGACCACATTTTTCAAGTGATTATAGTCCNATGGAGATTGGTTATAAATGTTTAGCATCAAATTTAAGTGATATTGCTGCAATGGGATGTAAGCCGAAGTATTTATTGATGGCAATTACATTACCATCTTTGGATGAGAAATGGTTAAAAGGATTTTATGGTGGCATTAATTCTTTAGTAAGNAAGTATAAATTAGCACTAATAGGNGGTGATATAAATAANGGNCCTCTAAGTATTTCTTTTCAAGTTATTGGAGAATCTACGACAAATGTTTTATTTAGAGATGGAGCTAAAACTGGTGATGATATTTATGTGTCAGGAAATATTGGACTTGCTAGAGCAGCGTTAATTTTTAAAAAAAAGCGACAGAAAAAAAATTATAATTCATTTAAAAACTACCTTCGAAAACCAAATCCAAGAATAGAATTAGGATTAGAGTTATCCAAGTTTGCATCGAGTTGTATTGATATTTCAGACGGCTTAGCAAAAGATTTGTCTTCAATTTTAATTCAAAGTAATAAAGGTGCATCAATTGTATTTGAAGATATACCTACATCAAGACGTATAAAAAATTTACTTAGNACAAAGGAATTATATGAGTCACTGCTTGGCGGNGGAGAAGATTATGAGTTATGCTTTACTTCAAATAAAAAATATACTAGAAAAATATCNTCAATTTCTAAGAAACTTAATATTAAGCTTACAAANATTGGNGAGGTAANAGGAAAAAAACTAAGATATTACAATGATGGAGTGGAGATTCATCCAAAGTTTCAGGGTTTCGATCATTTTCAGTCTTAGAGTATATCTACGCCCATTTTAGATAAATACACCCTCAGTTTAATAAGAGGTAATCCAATGACAGAAGTTGGATCATTTCCATATGCTTTTTCGACAATTGCGATCGCAAGACCCTCTAGTTTTATACTGCCCGCACAATTAAGGATATCNTCTTTGTCGATGTAAGATAGTATTTCATTATTAGTTAGTTTTTTTACTTTAATCTTATAATTAGTAACTGAACTATATTGTTTGTTTGTTTGAGTATCTATAACACATAATCCAGTTTTAAATATCACACTCTTATTTGAGATCATCTTTAATTGTTTTACNGCATTAACTTTTTTAAGAGGCTTGCCAAGTATTTTTTTATCAACTACAGCAACTTCATCAGATCCAATTACAATTGCATTTTTATTCTCANCGGCAACTTTTCTAGCTTTTTCTATTGATAGCCTTTTTACATATTCGTCAACGGATTCATTTCTCTTCCTAGATTCATCTATGTCAGGGGATATAGTGCTAAATTTAATTTTAAGCTGATTTAGAAGCTTTTTACGATGCTTTGAGCTNGATGCTAGTATTATTTTTTTCATAAGTTTCATGGATTAATCAATCCTGATGATATTACCAGAATGATAAATATATTTAAATCATTATATCATCCATGAAATAAGTGATATTATATTGAAAAATTGAATATATGAATTGCTAGATTCTTAAATATTGCTTAGAATATCGATATTATAAGATATCTAGTAATTATGGTACCTAAAAAGGACGAAGATGGCAGTACAAAAGAGTAAAAAATCAAGATCCAGGCGTGATATGCGAAGATCTCATGACAATCTAAGCAACCCAACATGCTCTTCAGATAAAACAACTGGCGTTAAACACATGAGACACCATATAGCTAAAGATGGATTTTATCGTGGNAAAGAGATAATTCCACCAAAAGTTAAGAAAGACAAGCAAAGCGCACAAGACAGCTAATCTTTTTCTTATTATATATATGCAAGAGACAATCACTATAGCTTTAGACATGATGAGTGGTGATCATGATATTTCATCATCGGTTCCTGCGGCGTGGAGCATATTAAAAAAACATAATGATCTNTCTCTAATTCTTGTCGGTGATGAAAACAAAATAGAGAAACTATTAGACCCTGAAATGAAAAAACTTGAAGGCACGAAATATAGTATTCTTCATACCGACGAAGCTATAAAAATGGACGATGAAATTTTAGTTGCCTTAAGAACAAAAAAAAAATCTTCGATGAGGCTAGGCATAGAATTAGTTAGAGATAAAAAAGCCGACGCATGTGTGAGCGCAGGTAATACTGGCGCACTAATGGCATTGTCAAAAATAATTCTAAAGATGATTGATGGTATTGATAGGCCTGCTATTTGCGGTGCGCTACCTACGAAAAGTGGAAGCATGCATATGCTAGATTTAGGCGCAAACGTAGAATGCAATTCTGACCATCTTTTACAATTCGCAATAATGGGTGCGGCATTAGTCCAGTCACTTGAAATTTCTGATAATCCTAGGATCGGTCTCCTAAATGTTGGTTCAGAGGAATTCAAAGGGAACGATACGATCAAAGCAGCATCACAAAAAATAAATGAATCACCATTAAACTATATTGGTTTTGTAGAGGGTGATGAGATGTTTACAGGTAACTGCGATCTTGTTGTAACAGATGGTTTTGCAGGAAATATTGCTCTTAAAAGTATAGAGGGAGTTGCAAATATTATCTCTCATTTCATAAAAGATGAATTTAAGAAAAGCCTCTTGACACAAATTACTGCTCTCATAAGTTATCCAGTAATGAGGGCTGTTAAGAAAAAAATGGATCCTAGAAGATACAATGGCGCAAGCCTCCTTGGCTTAAAAGGTATTGTGGTGAAGAGTCATGGTGGTGCAGATTCTTATGCTTTTGAAAGAGCAATCAATACAGCCTATTATGAAGTAAAAAATAATATTCTTGAACAGATTAAAACATCAATTAGTAAACAGAGTAATTCAAATGCAGAAATTTTCTAAGATTCTAGCAACAGGAAGTTATCTTCCAAAGAAGATCTATACCAATAAAGATATAGAGAAAATTGTTGATACGTCTCATGAATGGATTGTAGAGAGGACAGGTATTGAGAGTCGTCATATAGCTGATGAAAATGAATCAAGTGTAGATATGGCATACAATGCAACAGTTAACGCATTGCAAGATACTAATATTGATATGAATGATATTGATATGATAGTAGTTGCTACTACTACACCTGAGAGAAAGTTTCCAAGCACAGCTGTTCTGCTACAGAGTAAAATGGATAATAACAAGGCATTTGCATTTGATGTTAATGCGGCATGTACCGGATTCATTTATGCTTTAGATATTGCTGATAAGTATATCAAAAGTGGTTCTGTGCAGAATGTCCTTGTTGTTGGTACAGAAAAAATTACTTCTCTGCTAGATTGGACAGATAGGAATACATGTGTTCTATTTGGGGATGGAGCAGGTGTTGTAGTTTTATCTGGATCAGATGAGCCAGGTATTTTATCAAATTCTATTGGATCTGATGGAGCATATAAAGATCTTCTCACAGTTAATACGGACACTGAGGTCATTGAAATGAAAGGAAATGATGTTTTTAAAATAGCAGTTAATACAATGGGAAGGATCGCAAGCGAAACTTTGGAAAAAAATAACATGAAAGTTGATGCTGTGGACTGGTTGATACCTCATCAGGCTAATAGCAGAATAATTAATGCNGTTGCTCGCAAAATAAATTTACCAGAAGAAAAGATTATAATGACTGTTAATAAACATGGTAATACTTCAGCAGCCTCAATACCTTTAGCCATCGATCATGCTAATAAAAACAATCTTCTTAAAAGAGATAACATTGTTATGTTGGAAGCATTTGGAGCTGGCTTCACATGGGGCTCAACACTTTTAAAATTTTAGCATGAATAAAAGTCCTGAATTGTGTCGTTCATGCGANAGAATAACNAATAATTTCGAAGTTCTCAGAGGTAAATATCCTACATACCATAACATGCCTGTTAGAGGGAGAGGTGATCTTGATTCAAAAGTATGCATTGTAGGGTTAGCACCAGGACTTCATGGCGCTAATAAAACTGGNGAAACGTTTACAGGTGATTTCTGCAGCAAAATTCTTTTCCAATGCTTGGTCAATGCAGATTTTTATACAAAGGATTCAAGACCTCTCTTTTATCTCACGAATGCCATGAAATGCTTACCTCCTAATAATAAACCAAAAATAAGTGAGCTAAATCAATGTAGGCAATATCTTAAGAATGAGTTAGATTCTATGAGAAATCTTAGATCTATTGTTGCATTAGGGGTAAATGCTCATAATTCTATAATAAAATGTTATCATAAGAAGGTGGATGAGNTCAGATTTGCTCATGCAACTAAGCGTAGATTAGGAGATTATGTTTTATATGATTCCTATCATTGTAGTAAAATTAATATTCAGACAGGACGTCTGTTAAAAAAATCATTAACTAATATTTTATCAAGTGTTAAAAATGAAACTTATGATTGAAAAACTTTTAGANAATCTNCCGATTAAACCAGGAATATACAAGATGCTAGATTCCTCAAAAAAGGTTATCTATGTTGGAAAAGCAGCAAATATTAGAAAAAGAGTAAGCTCATATTTCTCTAAAAATAATGATAGTATCAAAACGTCTAAATTNGTTGAGAATATAAAAGACATACAAATAACTACAACTAAAAANGAGGAAGAGGCNCTGATACTAGAGAACACCCTTATAAAAAAGTTTAAACCAAAATACAACATTCTTCTGAGAGATGACAAATCCTATCCGTATATCCTTGTTGATACAACCCATAAATATCCTCTTATTAAGTTTTACAGAGGACATAAAGCATCTAAAAAAGGTCATTATTTTGGTCCATATACACAAGTNAGTAAAGTAAGATACATGCTAAATNTACTTCAGAAACTGTTTAAGATTCGTTCCTGTGAGGATACATTTTTTTCTAATAGGAAGAGNCCATGTTTACAATATCAAATTAATAGATGTGATGCTCCATGCGTTAATTTTATTTCAAGTGAAAATTANCAAGAGTCGATTAATAACTCAATACTATTGCTTCAAGGAAAAAATCAGTCTGTAATTAATCAGTATACAAAAAAAATGGAAANTCTATCGGANAATATGAAATACGAAGAAGCATCTTTAATTAGAGATAAAATATCTATGATAAGAACAATTGCTAANCCAAAGGATATAATAGAAAATCAGGATGATATTGATATTTTAACAATATCTTCTATAGATAAAAATGTTTGTGTTGATGTCTTTGCTACTCGCAATGGCGTCAATCTTGGCAACAAACAATTTAATTTCAAATTACAAAATAACGAGGATCATGCAATCACGCTTAATTCTTTTATAAAACAGTACTATCTAGATAATAATCCACCAAAAAAAATTGTAGCTTCAAAAGCTATTAATGATAAAAATTTGATAGAAAGTATTTTAAAGCAAAAATATAAAAAATCTGTGAAAATCATACAAGCAAATCGTAAACCATATNCCAACTGGATTAAAATATGCCAGCAAAATACTGATGACCGAATGAATTATAGTCTTATTAAAACTGATGACCTAAATCTATTAAAACCACTATCTAGGGATATAGGTAGAGAGGTTAATAACATTGTATGTTTTGATGTTAGTCACATGAGTGGATCAAATACACAAGGATCCTCTATTTGGTTTACAAATCAAGGATTTAAAAAAACTCTATATAGGAGATATAATTTATCTAAAACAAAGAGATCAGATGACTATGCGGCTATGAGTGAAATGATTACAAGGAGATTTATGAAACTTCAGGATTCGAATACGCTTCCAGATGTTCTTGTTGTTGATGGAGGTAAGGGGCAGATCAATCTTGCTAAGACTATTATCAATGATCTCGGTATTGATAATGTGTCAATTTTTGGTGTAGTTAAGGGGCATAAGCGAAAAACAGATAATGATAGAGTGCTTGATGAGTACCTTAACGATATCACATCTGATCTCTCTAGAGAGAGTGTAATCACTCTCCAAAGAATTCGTGATGAGGCCCATAGATTTGCGATTACTGGTCAAAGACAAAAACAACTCAAAAAGAAATTCAATTCTAAACTAGATGGCATCGAAGGCATTGGTGAACACAGAAAATCAGAGATCCTCAAATACTTTGGCGGTATTCAAGGAGTCCTTAAGGCCTCGATTGATGAACTTTCTCAAGTTCCGAAGATTAATGAAAATCTGGCAGAAAAGATCTATAAGCACTTACAAGAACAATGACAATCAATCTACCAAACATTCTAACAATAATCAGGATACTATTTATCCCAATGATAATATATTTCTTTTTCTCAACTTATGAGTATAGTCGTTTATTAGCGACACTAGTCTTTGTGGCAGCATCTCTGACTGATTTCTTTGATGGCTACTTCGCAAGGAAAATGAAACAGCAAACTAGCTTTGGTGAATTTCTTGATCCTATTGCTGACAAAATGTTAGTCATAACAATGTTAGTTTTACTAATAACTGAGAATAATCACATACTCTTTGTTATCCCTGTGATAATAATTATCTCAAGAGAGTTTCTTGTAATCGCGATAAGACAAAGGTTGGCAGAACTTGGTGATAAATTTAGATTGAAAGTACTAATGATCTCAAAAATCAAAACGGCATTTCAGCTCGTTTCATTATTCTTATTATTATACAAAGTTGACATCTATAGTTTTAATTCTTATTTAATTGGAGTATATTTACTACAAGCAGCATCTGTGTTGACATTGATTTCGTTTATATACTATGTTCGAATGTCATGGGATGCTATTATTAAGTAATTTTTGCGGGAATAGCTCAGTTGGTAGAGCGCAACCTTGCCAAGGTTGAGGTCGCGAGTTCGAGCCTCGTTTCCCGCTCACTAAAAAAATGCATAAAAAGTCGATAGCGTTGATCTCAAATAATTACTGGACATTATATCGTTTCAGATATGATGTGATTAAACACCTTCAGCAAAAAGACTACAATATTTATTTGATAGCTGAAAAAGATGGCTACGAAAAGAAATTTCAAGAAAATATAACATGTTATAGTGTAAATTTCTCTGGAAGAAGCATTGCTGTTATTGATGAAATAACTTCATTAATACATTTAAACAAATTGATATCTCAAATTAATCCATCACTGATAATAAATTTCACTATAAAACCAAATATATATAGTGGGTTATTATGTAGAATTAAGAAAATCAAATATATCAGTATGATAACTGGTCTTGGGTATTTCTTTAATAATTCAAATTATTTAATTAAGAAGATTATTCAATTAGCTCTTAAAATTACTCTTAAATCCTCTCATGAGGTATGGTTTACAAATAAGTCAGATAAAAAATTTTATCAAGAGAAATCAATTATAAAAAATCAAATAACATCAATAGTTCCAGGTGCAGGTATCGACGAAAGTGTAGGAGAAAATTTCCAATATAAAAAAGAGGATCCAGTAACTTTTGTAATGATCTCAAGACTTCTTAATGAGAAAGGTACGCTAGAGTTCATCGAATCTGCAAAATATTTTTATAAATACAATAAATATAAATTCATCTTGATAGGTAATCATGAAAATAATAAACATTATGTAAAGAAATACCTAGTTGATAATGCCGTGAGAGATAATGTACTTATTCATCATATGTTTACAGATGATATAGATAAATATTACGGCTTAGCATCATGTATTGTTTTACCCTCGTATAGAGAAGGATTGTCTACTATTTTACTGGAGGCAGCTGTTAGAAAAATCCCAATAATAACTACAAATGTCCCTGGATGTCAGGATGTAGTCAAAGACGAAAACTATGGTTTCCTTTGTAAGCCAAAATCATCTCAATCACTTGTAGACGCAATGAGTTTATTCATACGTGCATCAGAAGATGAGCTGAAGTTGAAGACTGAAAACACATATAATCTTACGATAAATGATTATTCTCGTAAAAGAATAATAGAAAAATATGATCAAATATTGGATGAATTATAATTAATCTACTGTATTAATTGTGATTATGATAGAATATTCAATTCAATAGTGGCTAAGTGGCAGAGTGGTAATGCAGCGGCCTGCAAAGCCGTCAACGCCGGTTCGATTCCGACCTTAGCCTATGAAAACAACAGAACCGCAAATTGAATAAAATATGAAAAAAATAGCAATAGTAGGTTGTGGTGGTCATGCCAGAGTAATCCTCTCAGAAATTCTCAAATCAAACAAATACCACGTTATTGGTTTTATTGATGAAGAAAAAGATATAGGAACACTTATAGAGAAAATAGATGGTGTAACGTATGAAGTCATTGCAAATTTAAGTAATGCTAGCTTTTTATCTAATGATGATACACATGTCATAATAGGTATAGGCACGAATTTTACTAGAATGAATGTCAAAGAAGAAATTATAAAAATTCATCGAAATATAAAATGGGGAACTGTAATATCTGAGGATTCAGTAATTAATGGTAATGTCCATATCGGAGAAGGAAGTGTTATTTTATCAGGGTCTATAATTAATAATGGAACTATCATTGGCGAACATTGCATAATAGGAACAAATGTTTCTGTTGATCATGATAATACTACAGAGGATTTTGTTAGTTTAGGTCCTAGGTCAGTTACCGCAGGGAACGTTAAGATAAGTTTATGCAGTCATATAGGAGCATCCACTACAATTAATCAAAATATAGTCATAGGGGAGCATACAATAATTGGATCAAAATCATTATGCACAAAAAATTGTGATTCGAATTCTATCTATCTAGGTATTCCAGCGACCAAAAGTAGATCTCGTGAATTGAGTGAAAGCTATCTGTAGCTTTGTGATTATTAAGATGTCATATTTACGCTAAATCTTGTAAAAGTCTTTTTTAATTCTGCGCATATAAGGAAAAATGAATTCTAAACACATCTCCAATATGTTATCTTAATATTTGTTACCAAGCATAAAGTATTATATAAAAAATATAGCAGAGTGAAATTAATTATATGGTCTACAAACATACAATTATAATAGCCCGGGTGGCGGAATTGGTAGACGCAAGGGACTTAAAATCCCTCGAGAGCAATCTCGTGCCGGTTCGACTCCGGCCCTGGGCAGCCATAGATGAATAAATTAAATCTTATCCTCCTAAGTTTTTTTCTAGTAAGTTGCTCTGGTGGAATTATTCCTATACCTAATACACTTATGCCAGAACGATATTCAGGACGAGTGGCTTCAGAGGATTACGGAAAGTATCCAAGTAATTATCAAAAAATCCTTAAAGATTATCTAATTAATAATATACGTAATCATAATGATGCAAAAATAGAATTTGTGAATCGGCCATCTAAATTATCGATTGAGCACATAGGTTCTATTTATTCGGGATATAGACTATGTTTATCAATTAATGCTAGAAATAATAAAAATATATTTACAGGATATAAAACCCACCTTTTTATAATCAATAATGATAAAGTAGATCTCCATCTTTTTGATAGCGGTCTACTCAAGATCCCATTCGAGTTATGCGTGGACCGTGATGAAACAAGGACAATAATACTAGACGATATATCTGATGATGTTATTGAGCAACCCGAAATAACTATAGATAAAATGGATGAGATAGTAATACCTAAAAAGCCAGACGATCAGACTAAATCTGATAAGAATATTTATATACTATGTAATTTCGGTAATTCAGAAAGAACATTTGTTTTCAATGAGAGGAGGAAAACTCTCTCTGAGTCTGTAGGCATAGAAGAGATAGGTTTATTTGATGTGAAATTTTCATCAACTCATATCTTAGGTTACAAAGATTCTGAAGAAATACTGATAAATAGAGTGTCAGGATCTGTAACAATAACAACAGAAAACCTTGCGCCGGTTAAAGGCGACTGTAACTTATTAGATAAGACAAAATTCTAGATAAAACTTACTTATCATGATATATTACAGAATTGAATTATTATTCAGCTATGAAAAAAAATAAAGCCTCAATCGAAAAAATAGTTTTAAAAACCTTTCAAGAAGAAATCCCTTCTATCTATTATTCAGATAAATCCAAAATTGAGTATAAAAAGTTTGTAGATAATGCGGAGTATGTCTATCGTGATCTTTTTAATTTTCCGAAAGAGATGTTTCAAGGTAAACAAATGTTGGATTTTGGAGGAGGGACAGGTGAGCAAACTGTCTATCTAACCAATTGGGGTGCAAGCATAACACATGTTGAGATGAACTCAATGGCCATAGAGATCGCTAAAAAAGTTTTCAAAAAATATGGATCAAATTATACAAAACATAAATTCATACATTCATCCATATTTGATTGCAAGATAAATAAGAAATTTGATATTGTACATTCTCGCGGCGTCTTTTCTCACACTTATAATAAAGAAAAAGCGTTTGATAAATTAGCCTCTCATTTGAAAGTAGGTGGGTATTTGATTTTTGGAGATCCAAATAAAATAGGTGGTTTCCAGAATATGCTTCAGAGACATATAGTTTATACACTTGGAAGAGACAAGGATGAAATGGAAGAAATCTGTGAGAGATTATACAAGGATGATATTACTAGGTCTGTGAAGAGTAAAGTAGTTAGGTCTAGAAGACGTATAATATTCGATAGATGGATTATTCCTCAACAAGATGACCCATCTGTAGAAGAAGTATTAAGTTGGTTTGATAAAAATAATATTAAATTCTATTCCTCTCATCCAAAATTTATTTTTCCGTATAGTTCTAATTCTACTCACTCACATAATAAATTTGATATAATGAATTTTAAAAAATATTCAATATTATCTGAAGCTTTGTGGATGATTAAAAATACAGAGGATGATGAAGATTATCAAGAGTATCTTAAAACACTCAATAAGGTTTACTCTAAACAAAAAAAAATGTCAGATCACATAAGTGCAATTTCACCGGAAAAAACAATTAATCTGAAATCATCCATAAATCTCGTCGCGAATTATAAGAAATCACTTAAAGAAATGAACTTAACCAAACCTCTAGTATCTAGATTAGATATATTTCTCAGCGAAGTTAATCAATTACTTGTTATACTCAAGTCAAAAGATGTTTCTAAAGTGGAAAAATTTTTAAAGAAGACCAGAATTTTATTCAAAGGATACGTTGGAGTGAGACATATTGATTATATTGGATACAAATATAAATAGTATAATTGCAATAGTATTCTTATCATAAGATACATTATAATAAATCCAGATATCTTGAACTTTACAGGATTTAAGATATCATAAATAGAGGGTATTTAATGAAAACTGATATAGAAATAGCGCAATCTGCGCACCTTGAAAAGATAGCTGATATCGCATCAAAACTTGATATTCCAGAGGAGTCTCTTGAGCCGTATGGTCACTATAAAGCAAAGATATCACTTGATTACTTAAATTCTATTGATAACAAAAAAGATGGTCATTTAATTCTCGTTACAGCTATAAGCCCAACACCTGCTGGAGAGGGAAAGACTACAACGTCTGTAGGTCTAGGTGACGCGCTTAATCTTATCGGAAAAAAAGCTCTTGTTACAATTAGGGAGCCATCTCTAGGACCAGTCTTTGGCATGAAAGGTGGAGCAGCTGGAGGAGGGATGTCACAAGTCATACCCATGGAGGATATTAATCTACACTTCACTGGAGATTTTAATGCAATTCAGCTTGCTAATAATCTTTTAGCAGCAATGCTTGATAATCATATTCACCATGGCAATGGATTGAATATTGATACTAGAAGAATTACTTGGAAACGAGTCTTAGATATGAATGATAGAGCATTAAGGAAGACTGTTTGTTCGTTGGGATCTATTGGAAATGGATTCCCTAGAGAAGACGGATTTGATATTGTTGTTGCTTCAGAGATTATGGCAATATTTTGTTTAGCTACTTCGTTAAATGATCTTAAAGATAGGTTGGGAAAAATCGTTATCGGATATACTAGGAAAAAAGAGCCTATACTGGCTGAACAAATCAATGCTCATGGCGCAATGACAGTACTACTTAAAAATGCAATTGCACCAAACTTAGTTCAAACACTCGAAAATAACCCAGCAATGATTCATGGCGGTCCATTTGCCAATATTGCACATGGTTGTAATTCAGTAATAGCAACCAAGGCATCTCTAAAACTAGCAGACTATGTTGTGACAGAGGCAGGTTTTGGAGCAGATCTCGGAGCCGAGAAATTTCTTGATATTAAATGTAGAAAAGCTAACTTGAAGCCATCAGTGGTTGTCCTAGTAGCAACTATCAGAGCACTAAAGTACCATGGTGGATGTGAATTATCTGAATTAAACAAATAGGGTTGTGATTATCTAAAAAAAGGTCTCGTTAACTTAGAGCGACATGTGAATAATTTAAAAAGCCATTATGGCTTGCCTGTAGTTGTTGGTATTAATGGATTTATTCATGATACTGAGAAAGAGAGAGAAATACTTAAATTAAAATCTAAGGAGCTAGATGTTCCGATTGTTTCCTCAACGCATTGGGCAGATGGTGGAAAAGGAGCGAAAGCTCTTGCAGAAACTGTTGTAGATACAATTGAAAAATCGGAAAATAATTTTAATTACTTGTATGAGGATAAATTAGATTTATGGTCAAAAATGGAAAAAATAGCAAAAAGCATTTATGGCGCATCAGGAATTGATGCCCCTGCTAATATAAGAAAGCAGATTAGTGAGTTACAAGATTCTGGATATGGTCACTATCCTGTTTGTGTTGCAAAAACGCAATATTCATTTTCTACAGACCCAAGTTTGAGAGGAGCACCTGAAAATCATGTGATACAGATTCGTGAAGTTCGTTTAGCTGCAGGCGCTGAGTTTATAGTAATGGTTTGTGGTGATATAATGACAATGCCTGGGTTACCAAAAGTTCCTGCTGCGGAGAAAATTGATCTAGATGATAATGGTAATATTATAGGTTTGTTTTAATAATATTACTGTGTCATCACTATTAGCAGAAAAGAAACTTTATTTATTTTTATTGTCACTAATTTTTCTATCTGCATCTATATTTGGCAATGAATCAATCCCAATTAAAGCACTTATATCAGATTTTAATATTAACGAATTAATCAATCTATATAATTCAAGCGATGAGTTTTTTAGATCCCCGAATACTAGCTTAAGGATAACATTATTTGCATTAGGTGTTTTTATATTTTTATCTAGCTTACTTAGTAAAAGCAGAAATAAGTTAAAAAATACCAAAACGTTCCATATTTTAATTAATCTCACGCTATTCATTTTTTTTGTATCAATATTAATCTCACAAAATATATATAATATATCAGCAATTATTTTGATTCTCATATCACTATTTTATGCAGTATTCTTTTCTTATAAAAAACTGCATATATATGAAGTAAGATTACTCTCTAGTTATTTCCTTTTTTTTGCGTATCCATTTTGGAGTTCAACATTTCATGATACATCTCTTAGTGAATTAGATAATTATTTAAGATTTCTATTAGCCATTCCGATATATTTATCCATTAGAGAAGTTCCAATTTCAAAAAACTTTCTTATATGTTCGTTTATGATTGGATCTCTTCTATCTGGAATTATTGCTATATACTTTTTCGTAAATACGAATCTATCAATCAGAGCATTCACAAGCAGTGCATCAATCTTCGGTGCTATAAGTTTAATTTTTTTATTGTTTACTATATGTTCAAAAAACTATTTTGATAGTAATTTTCCTAAAATTAGATATCTTTTTTATTTCTCAGCTATATTTGGACTAATTGCTATCTTTCTTAGTGGGTCAAGAAGCCTGCTATTACCTCTATCAATTTTTGTACTAGCTCTCTACTTTTCCAAATCTAAAATATTAGACTTTAATAAAGTCACGTTAACATCATCGATCCTTAGTATTGCTCTGATCTTATTATTTTCAAATCTTCCGATCATGAATAGAATCATTAACTCCTATGAATCTACATATAACTATATTACCGAGGGTTCTGAACATTACTATTTACACCAAGACAGTATTGTACCTAGAGCTAATATATGGAAGGCGACCATAAATATGATAAAAACTGATCCTGTCAATGGCATTGGTCTTAATAATTTTACACAAGGATTGAACGAGCAAATAAGGGCAAATCAGATACAACCTATCAAAAGAGATTCTAATAACCCCTCAGCTGGCATGAACCATGCACATAATCAGTATCTAGATATATTCGTAAAAACTGGGTTTATGGGTTTTGTACTATTATTGTATTTACTTTACAGCCATTTCAGTTTCTTTAGATATTCATATGATAATCTATACTCTGAATCAAATCTTATTTCAATTCTAGGACTAGTGGCACTATTTAGTTTTTGCATTATTATGCTCTTTAATACTATACTGTCACATCAACAGCTAACTTTGTTTATGGTAATTACATTGGTAACACTTTGCGGGATAAAATCTAATATTCTTTGGGGTAAGGACAATTAAATGAAAATATCTATAATCGGAACTGGTTATGTAGGATTAGTTACAGGNGCATGNTTGGCTGAAGTTGGNCATNATGTTATCTGNCTTGATAAAGANGNATCTAAGATTANAAAACTNAAAAGAGGNNTTATTCCTATTTANGAACCAAAGTTAGAATNATTAGTNAAATCGAACTATAGTGANAATAGNTTGNATTTCACAACATCTTANAAACAAGCGATTGAGAATTCTGACATAATTTTTATNGCNGTNGATACACCGCCAAAAAANAATGGTCAAGCNGACTTATCATCAATTGAATCAGTTGTAAAAAAAATAGCAAAATTTATTAANTCACATAAAATTATAGTNCAAAAATCAACTGCACCAGTTGGTACATGTGATTANATAAAAAATATNATCAATNAAAAAATAAAANCTGNAAATAATTCNAATTCNTTTGANGTTGTATCAAANCCGGAATTTCTTAAAGAGGGTAATGCAGTGAGTGACTTTATGAAACCTGATAGAATAATNATTGGTCTNGAAAATGAAAACCTACGNGAATATTTCGATGAAATGTATAAACCTTTTAANAGGAAATCATATAANATACATTATATGGATACNTACTCATCAGAGCTAACNAAATATGCTGCNAATGCAATGCTTGCAACAAAAATAAGTTTTATAAATGAAATGGCAAANATATGTGATCTTGTAGGCGCAGANATTGAACATATTAGAAAAGGAATTGGNTCAGACAANAGGATTGGTTATGAATTTCTNTANCCAGGATGTGGCTTCGGTGGATCATGTTTCCCAAAAGANATTCAAGCTCTTTCTTCTCTNTCAAAAGAAAAAAANTATANAGCTAAATTGATTGANTCTGTNAATTATGTAAATGAAAACCAAAAAAAANTNNTNTNCAAAAGAATNAAAAAATATTTTGGNAAGNATCTTAAGAATTCAGTTATTGCAGTTTGGGGNCTAGCATTNAAACCAGAGACAAATGACACAAGATATGCACCTAGCATTGANNTAATNANAGAGTTNNTATCACAAGGAGTTACTGTGAAAGCTTACGATCCTATTGCTNCACTGAAAAATATTATCCCTAAAACNAAACGTTATATAGAGGTGAAAGANTCTCTCTCTGCTACAAAAGATGCTGACGCTCTAGTAATATGNACTGAATGGAAAGAATTTTGGTCNATTAACTTAAACAAAGTTAAGNTGTCTCTTAAAANCCCAATAATATTTGATGGGAGAAATATTTATAANCCTAANCAAATGTCTTCAAAAGGTTTTACGTACATTGGTNTAGGACTTAATAATCTTTCCTGAGAAAGTGTTGTTTTCGCTCAAATTTTGGACTATTATATGTTCAGGGGTTGAACATGTGGATCGTAGCACAAACTAAGCTTAAAAAAGAGNAATTTGCTAGANANAATCTAGAGAATCAAGGGTTTGAAACATACTTACCNAAGGTTAAAGTTAAGAAATTCAGGCTCACTNGGTGGGTNGACCGCGAGCAAATTCTATTTCCCAGGTATATTTTCATTAANATTCAAGGTAATTTTAGNAAAATAGGCTGTCTCAACTANACAAAGGGTATATCTAAATTAATTATCGATAATGATACTGGGATGCCATTAGAGGTAAAAGAGCCTGACATTGCAGCTATTAAGGAAACTGAAAAAGATATAAATTTCAATACTTTAAAAGAAGGAACTAAAGCCTTTATCACTAAAGGATCTACATCTATGAAAGTAACATTCCTTAAAAAGAAGAGGAATAACAAGGCATTNGTAATTTTTAAGTTATTGAATTCAGAATATAAGATTTCTGTCGATATANCTGACTTACAATATTCTTATTAGTTTNATTGTNTTTTAANAAATCCTATGNAATAATCATATGTTCATGGTGTGAACACACCATGCGGTAGCCTGCCCGGTAAACAATGAAAACAACAGTAATNATCCCTTTTTATAACGAGGAAAGTACTATTTTTCAGACTCTCAATAGTCTTCAAGAGCAAAGTAGNCCTGCAGATGNNGTTTTTATGATAGATTCTGGTTCAAATGACAAAACAGCAGAGATTATAAAAGAATTTCAGAAAAANAANCCAGATTTGCATCTACAACTATTTCAACCAATGCTTGGNAATCCAAGCTCTTCAATTAATTACGGCATAGAGAAAAGTAAAACGGAGTTAATAGCATATATAGATTGNGGGCTGAATATCCCNNTTGATTGGCTTNAAAAGCAATATGAGCAAATNACATCAAATGATGCTGATTTANTCTCGTGTCAAATCTATACCACTGGNATAAATNGCGTAGACAAATCCTTAATTGCNCAAACCTATGGATACAATAACTCTACACCATGTCTGCCNGGCTCAATGATTAAAAGAGACTTGTTTGAAAAANTTGGCTTATTTAAATACGATATGAGAGCAGGGTATGATATTGATTTTACAAAAAGAGTCTCTGAATATGGNGTCAAAAGAATAATTAATAAAGATCTTAGACTGACATATTACGGAATTAACTATGCAAAAAATTATTTAAGNGCGGNTAAAAAAATATTTTCATANTCAAAAACAGGCTGGAGAACNAAAGGCGATCAAAAGCCATATCTTTACATACTATTNGGTATTTTTTTCTTAATCGCATATCTTCATGAGTATTNTTTATTATTTGTATNCACTTATCTTATAGTAAGAGGGTTTTTANTNCCGAGGATTAAATCAAATGGCATATTTAAATTCANTAATATTAAAACGATCCTTCTTCTACCATTAACAGCTATAATCTTTGACATATCAAGAANAGCTGGTTATTTGTTCTCCATCNCAAGTCTAATTACAATGAAAAAATAAAATGGTTTCAAGCCTATCAAAAAAAGAATTAGTAGATTACATAAAAAACTTATTGAATCGTAATTTCCCAGATCCATATCCATGCGATATTAAATCTTTGGAATCAATTGTTTCTGACGGCTTAGATAGGCTAGAGTATTCCTTCTCACATGTAAACGATCGATATTTCAACGATGGAGTTTCAGCACGTTTTAATCATTTGAATACTGATCATATGGTTGTTCTTATCTACTATATTGCTAACTCTGGATATATGAAAAATATTAGTGAGAATATCCTCCAGAAACTATATTGCTTGAATAAACTTCTTCATAGTGTGGATATTTTTTATTCTGTACGCCTACCTAAAATTTTTTGTGTAGCACATCCTCTAGGCACAATACTTGGGCATGCTGAATATAATGATTATTTATACATCTATCAAAATGTCACCATAGGATCAACTAATGATGGCATTTATCCTAAGCTTGGTATGCATGTAGCGTTATCAAGTAACACTTCGATTATTGGTGAGTGTAATATTGGTAATAATGTTTTATTCGGAGGGAATTCATTTATAATAAATACAGATATACCAGATAATTCTCTAGTATTGGGGCATTATCCTAATAATAGAATTGTGGAAAATAAAACACCTGTATTTAAAAGGTTTTTTAAAGAAAAAAATGAGTAGAAATAAGGATATTAAAATATACAACATAAGCAATGCATTTGTCCGCATTGAATATAACGATAAAGTGCTGTTATGTGACCCTTGGCTGACAAATGGTATATTTGACAAGGCATGGATGGTTTATCCACCGGTCTATGACGTTGATAAAGCTATTAATGGTGTTACTCATGTATTCATCTCTCATATTCATAAAGATCATTGCGATTTTAATTTAATGCGGCATTTCCCAAAAACAACAGAGTTCTATATACCGGATATATTCCCTAATGATAAAATTAAACTTCAGTTAAATAACCTTGGATTTAATAATATCCATATGCTTCCTATTAACAAGGATATCTCCATTGGGGGTGATATGGTTTTCAATGTTATACCACCGATGAATATGTATGGGCATGAAACAGAGGAGATGGTTAAAGCAAATATCAATGGTGTGCCACTAGATTGTGGATTATTACTAACGACAGAATTTCATAAAATTTGTATACTAGCTGACGATTCTCCATATTATTTTGATCACTTGACTGATCTTCATGAAAAATTAAATAAAGTTGATTTACTAATGTTGCCATATAATGGATATGCAGCTGACTTCCCGCTTAACTTTATTAATTTTTCTAAGAATCAAAGGTCAGAATTGTCCCATCAACATAGTCACGAGAGAATGGTTTTACAATCTAAATTCATAAAAAAATTTAAACCAAAGAACTTATTGCTTTATTCTTCTGATTTTGCTTTAGCAGGTCCCGCTGCGAAAGACTTTTATACGATACATCCACAAAAATGGCTTGATAAATCTCTAGCCACAGGATTATATGAATCACACACAGGTATACAAAGCCATTATTTACATGTAGGCGATGAAATGTTATTGAACGGGTCTATTCAGATAAGTAGATCTAATGATTTACTTCCATCTCTAGAGGATTTTGCTGATAGTATATATTCAGATATACCAAACACAAGATTCTTATTTAAACCAATAGATAACAAGAAACAGCTTGATGATGTAATATCTAATGCAAGCGAACATGTATTCTCTAAAATGGAAGCACTTGATATAAAATCAAAGTCATCTTTATTGATCGAAGTTACTGACATTGAAAAATCATACTATATAGATTTTAATGAAAAAAAACTTTTAGATAAAGTAAAAGATAGTCCATTGAAATTATTTATCGAATCTAACTATCTTTATGCTTTATTAAACTTCCATAGTCATTGGAATGATGCGCAGATATCACATAATCTACTTTGGTGCCAAGAACAAAAATATGATCCTACTTTTGATACGATTATAAACTTCTTCCATAAAAAAATAACCTCTAAACCACCAACAAGAATTTAGTCAAAATAGTACTTCCACATCTGTGAATAAGGCAATTTATATTAGTGCAATGCCATTTAGTGAAAAAGTATCACGTGATTGGTATATAAATCTTCTACATGAAAATAATTATGATATTGAATTTTGGGATGTATCAGACATCTCTAATAGTAATAAAAATATAATATCTAGTACAAGAGATAAAATTCAAGTACTAAGTAATTTCTCATATCCTAAATTTGAAGAAATGTTGATTAGAAATAATCATATAAAAATTATTTATATAGTTGTGGTTTCATTTCATAAAAAAACATCAAAAATATATACCACTCTTAAAAAAATAAATCCTTATACAGTCTTTTTTAACTGGGGAGAAACACCTGAGGGCGGGATTTCCTTCAAGAAAAAAACTTTTTCTCAGAAACTTATGATGTATAAAAATAATCAGCTACCTTTTCTTAGTTCGTTGTCTAGTTTAACAGGGATCCTTTACTGCAAAATATTAAAATATCTAAATAAAATCAAGATCCATGATATTTACTTTAATGCCGGAGGTTATACAAATACTCCTAAAAATGCTAAGAGAGTGGTTAACATCAATCTATGCGACTATGATCAGTATATTTCACAGAAAGCCAATGATAATAAAGTAGATAATTTTACTGTATTTATTGATAGTAATCTTGTATCNAATTCGGATATCGAGCTTAATGGTTTAAAAAAAATAGATCGGGATAAATACTTATCTTCACTTAATCGTTTTTTTGATATGTTTGAGAAACAATATAAAACAAGAGTTATAATATCTGCTCACCCTACAAGTAACTATAGCCAGAATGATTTTAATGGAAGAGAGATACTNAAGCTTAAAAGTGCTGAGCTTATATCAAATTCAAAATATGTTNTATCTCATCATAGTACAGCAGTAAGTTATGCTGTCCTTAATTATAAACCCATCATATTTCTTACTATAGATGATTGGATAGGTGAGTATGAAGAATATGCNAATTCTGAATTTTCCAAATCATTGCAATCATCGTTAATTAATATTGATTCAATAAAATTTGAAGATANCATCCTGATTAAAGATGTCGATATTAGTATTTATGATAAATATAAATATAATTTTATTGTCAGCAAAGATGNAGAGGGAATTGAATCTAGTAAAATTATACTTAAAGAATTTAACGAGTACTTTGTCAATTAAATATGAGTGATCAGAATAAACACGAAGATAGTGATATTCATTTACTGAGATACCTTGAGAAAAAACAAGAGGTAAGTCAGAGAGATATGGCTAAACATTTAGGTATAAGTTTAGGTAAGGTAAATTTTATACTTAATGCACTTTTGGAAAAAGGNATGGTTAAAGCCAGAAATTTTAAAAATAACAAAAATAAATCAGCNTATGCATATTACNTGACTCGAAAAGGTATATATGAAAAAGCACGTTTGATGGTTGCCTTTTTTAATAGGAAAAGTAAAGAGTATGATAATCTTAAGAGAGAATTAATAGAAATTGAAAAAGAACTAAAAAATTCTGAAACAAATATAACTGAATCTGAGAANAATGATAAATAGAACATATTTCANGCAAATTAAGCAATCAATTCTTATCTCAATAAACAAGAAAAGAGATTATTACGCTGTTCATGAACCAATAGTACCCAATACTGTCAACACTCACTTAAATAAAGTCATTAAATCTAATGACATCTCATCTACTGGTAGTTATATAATAAAATTCGAAGAACAACTAAAGAAGATAACTAAATCTANATATGTTATTTTAACAAATTCTGGAACATCTGCATTAGAAATGGTCTTNAGGAAGTTAGATATTAAGGATTGCGAAGTATTAATGCCAACAATGTCATTTGTTGCTACATCAAATTCAGTNCTCTATAATAATGGTATCCCACACTTTATAGATTCAATGCCTGATAATCCATGCATTGACGTTGAAAAACTAGAAGAATATTTAACTATCAATTTCGTAGTTAAGAATAACTATTGTTATAATAAAAAAACTAATAGAAAGGTAAAGGCTTTATTAGCTGTTCATGCTTTTGGTTTTTGCGCTAATCTTACAAAACTCAAAACACTTTGCAAAGAATATAAACTGGAATTAGTAGAGGATGCAGCTGGAGCAATTGGGTCATTTTACGGAAATAAACATGCTGGAACATCGTCTAACTTTGGAATCATAAGTTTTAATGGTAATAAACTTGTGACTACCGGAGTTGGTGGCGCTATATTACTCAAGAGTAAGAAAGATTTTGATTCAATAAGTCATGATATAAGTACTTCAAGGATAAAGCACTCTTATGAGATTGCACATGATAAAGTAGGATACAATTATCGAATGGCTAATATTAACGCTTCTATNGGTTATACTCAGCTTTTGTCACTGGATAGNACATTAAAAAGNAAAAAAAGTCTTCATAATCGTTACAAGGAAAACTTTGAAAAAATTGATCACTGTAAAATCATTGGTTGTCAAAAAAAAGAGACGCCTAATTATTGGATCAATAATATTATTTTCGATGTACAATCATTAGATGCTAGAGAAAAACTATTTAATTATTTACATANTGAGAACATATTTTGCAGAGCNTTGTGGACCCCGTTACATACATTAAAAATGAATACNAAATATCCTAAGATGAATCTTACTAATGCATTATCTTTATGGAGGAGAACTGTTAGCTTGCCTAGCAGTTATATTTAATGAANAATATCAATCTGAAAAATAAAAACATTTTAGTTACTGGTGCAGACGGATTCATTGGATCTCATTTAGTCGAGAGATTAATTAAGCTAAATTGCTCTGTGCATGCAATGTCTTTGTATAATTCCCATAATACATGGGGNTGGCTTGATGATTTAGATAATGAAGCTAAAAGCAAGATTAAAGTCACAAGTGGAGATATTAGGGATTATAAATATGTTAAGAATTGTCTTAAAGGAGTAGATATAGTTTTTCATTTAGCTTCATTAATAGCGATACCTTACTCTTATCATTCGCCAAATTCATATGTTCAGACAAACATACAGGGTACACTGAATATACTTGAGGCTTCGCTNGATAGTAACATTAAAAAANTTATACATACCTCAACTAGTGAGGTTTATGGCGATACTACTAAAGTTCCTATNAATGAAAACACACAAGTAATCTCAAAGTCCCCTTACTCAGCAACTAAAATTGCAGCAGATCAACTTGCCTATTCTTACTATAGTACTTATGATTTACCAGTAAGCATAATACGCCCATTTAATACATATGGGCCAAGGCAATCCAATAGGGCAATAATACCAACAATCTTAACTCAAGTTTTAACGGGTAAAAAGAATATTAAGCTGGGATCTATCTATCCCACNCGTGATTTTTCCTATGTTGATGATACTGTTAATGGTTTTATAGAAATTGCTAGACACGATACAAGTANTGGCGAGGTTATTAATATTGGATCTGGGTACGAGATATCGATAGAAGACCTTGTTCACCTNATCGAGGATATCACGTCCTCAGAAATTAACATAATTACAGATAAAAAAAGAATTAGACCGAAAAGCGGAGAAGTAATTAGATTGAAAGCTGACAATAAGAAAGCACGTAAACTTTTAGCATGGTCGCCTGAATATTCAGGAAAATCTGGTCTACGTCGAGGCCTAATTAAAACACTTGAGTGGTTAGAGTTAAATATCCAAAAATATAAACCAAATATTTATAATATATAAGTTGAATAAAAGTAATAGAAAAATTTGTGTGGTAAGTTCTAGTAGAGCTGATTACAATCACCTTCATCCGCTTATCTCTGCATTAGATAAGTCAAAAGTTTTAGATTTACAGTTAGTTGTGACCGGCATGCATTTAATGAAGCAATATGGTTTTACATATAAAGAAATAGAGAATGATAATTTCAATATTAGTGCAAAAATAAAGACAGATCAGCATGATTTAACTACTAACAGCATAGTTAGTTGCATGGCAAATCAGATTACAAATAGTTATAGAGTTTTTAGTAAACTTAAGCCCGATATATTGGTAATTTTGGGTGATAGATACGATATTCTCCCTATAGCAATAATGGCACAAATACTTGATATTCCAATCGCACATTTTCATGGAGGTGAAAAAACTATTGCAGTTTTAGATGATAATATAAGGCATGCCATCACAAAATTATCTCATCTTCATTTTGTAGCAAATAAGGATTTTAAGAATAGAGTTTTACAATTAGGAGAAAATAAGAAACATATTTATAATATTGGATCATTAGGTGTATTAGCATTAAATAAAATCAAATATTTCAATAAAAAAAAGATATTTGAGATTTTAAATATTAGTACTCCTAAAAAATACATTTTGATATCAATTCATCCAGAAATCTTAGAAAAAAATAATAAAGTTATGATTAACAACATATTGTCTGTATTGAATGAATTCGAAGAATACTATCAAATATTTACACGACCTAATTCGGATAAGCATTCTCGGATAATTCATTCAGCGATTGAAAAGTATGTAAGTACTAATTCTTCTAGATCTTTGATCATTAATTCAGCAGGAAGAGAACTTTATCTAAGCTTAGTAAAAAACGCACAACTTTTAATTGGAAATTCATCATCATGCTTGATTGAAGCTCCTTGTCTTTCAACTCCAAGTATTATAGTAGGAGATAGGCAAAAAGGTAGACCCATTGAAAAATCAGTGATTAAGTCCTCGCGCACAATAAAATCCATTAGAGAATCCATAAAAAATGCACTAACGAAAAATGTTAAATCATCATCAAACAGATATTATAGACCAACAAAAGATCTTAGCGGAATACTAGATATTTTTTATAGATGTGATGTTCAGAAACTCATGACAAAAGATTTCAATGATCTAAAAAGAAATAATATTTGAAAATAGGAAAAATTATATGACTAAAAATGAAACAAATAAGATAAATTCTCATAATGAATGGGATACTTTAAAAGATATTATTGTGGGGACAGCACACAATACCAATGCAACATTAACATGGACGTCAGAACAAAAAGAGGATCCAAGTAAATTTGAAATTGCTATGAAGATAGCGACAGAAGCTAGCCCAAAATGGTTTTACGATGAGGTTAATGAAGATCTTGATAATCTTGCAAATACTATAAAAAACCTTTCTGTTAAAGTCCACAGACCAGAAGTTTTTGATTTTTCAAAAGTATATTCAAGTCCATTTTGGAAGTCTACTAGTAATAATGCTTACAATGTTCGTGACTTAAATTTAGTTGTAGGAGACATGGTAATTGAAAGCCCATCGCATGACCATAGTCGGTATTTTGAGAGTACTACACTTTATGATATTTGGTATGAATATTTTGATAAAGGATTTAGATGGATAGCAGGGCCTAAACCAAAGTTAAATTATACNGTAGTTGAGCCATATTTTAGAGATGAATCTGAGCGAGAATTAACNTCTGAGGACATGAAACATNTAGAATTGACTNATGGTAGATTAGAAAAGCTACATAAATTATCTGAGCGAGAAATACTATTTGAAGCTGCTAATACATTGAGAATGGGAAAAGATTTACTTTANCTAAAATCTTCTTCGGGAAATGANAAAGGTGGTAAATGGTTACAGTCTGTNGTTGGAGATGATTATAATGTACATGTAACAGACTCTATCTATAGATCTAGCCATATAGANTCAACACTTATGGCATTAAAACCAGGATTAATTTTAGTNAACAGCGCTAGAGCATCTNAGAAAAATCTACCTAGCTTATTTGATAAATGGGAAAAAATTTATTTTGAAGACGTAGCTCCGACATCTGCAGAAGANTTAGAATTTCANAANAAAGTNAGAGATCCTGCNTANGAAAAGNTAAAAGAANTAGGTTATGAAACTAACTTNAATTTAATGTCATCACCATGGGTAGGGATGAATCTTCTATCATATGATCAACAGACTGTAATTGTTGATGAGAGGCAAANCAATTTAATTAAAATATTAGAANAATATAAATTTACAGTCATACCAGTAAGGATGCGACATATTTATACTCAAGGTGGAGGAATTCATTGCGCTACTCTAGATACAGTACGAGATAGTATTCTAGAAAGTTATTTTGACTAATGAGTTATCATAGTAATTTTGCACACGGGATAATGTTCCATAGATTTCATGATGGGAGTTCAGATGTTGTTGGACAAGGTTCAATATCTGACNACATGTTTGAAAAGATCATTAATTATATTGGAATTGAAAATATNATTTCACCAGATGTTTGGCTAAAAAAGATTAAAAATAANACTTTATCAAAACATGATGTCTGNCTTACATTTGATGATGGTCTTAAATCTCAAGTTCACGTAGCATTACCTGTTCTTAAAAAATATAACCTGAAAGCATTTTTCTTCATCCATTCTNTAACTTTTTTTAATAAGATTGATTATAACGAAGTCTTTAACGTGCTAATNAATACAAAATTCNAACAACTNAGTGATTTCTTAGATGAATTNTTACTGCTGAATAATCTAGATATCAGCTATTTTGATAATGAATCTTATCGGAAANANGAAAAAGATCTTATTGCTAAATTCAAGTTTTATACTGAAAACGATATTAAATACAGATACTTGAGAAATACATTNTCTGAGGAAGGTGTTTTCATAAATATGGTTAAAAATGTTTTTGATAATAATAATATATCTATAAAAAAAGAGAGCAAAAATATCTGGCTTAATGAAGACGATATAAAGGCTTTAACTAAAGATGGTCACACATTAGGGTTACACTCTTATAGTCATAATATCAACTTCAGTAGACTATCTGCTGAAAACCAAGCTAGTGAGTATTCAAATAATAAAAATCATCTAGAGACTCTCGTAGACTATCAAATAGAATCAATGTCACACCCACTAGGATCATATAATCATGATAGTCTTTCAATACTTAAAAAAATGAATATATGTTGTGGCTTTCGTTCAGATAATACTATACCAGAAGGGTATGGAAGTATTAATCCCACTAGCTTAGAAATAGCTCGTGTCGATGCTTCAGATTTATCCAAGAATCTAAGAGATTAAATGATTAAAAAATTTTCTAATACATCAATATTTAACAGTGACTATACCTATACGAGAGATATAGTTAAGTTAATAGGTTCTGATTCTTATGATGATGTTCTTGATTATGGAGCAAGGGAGTGTCCTTATAAAAAATTTATAAACCATAAAACCTATCAAACACTCGATATTAAACAGAATAGCGCGGAAACAATTACCCATGTTGTAAAGCCTAATCAAAAAGCTGACATCAAAGACAATTCCTTTGATTTAATTTTATTGACTGATGTCATTGCACACGTAAGCGACGCAAACTTTGTGTTCGAAGAATGCTACAGATTATTGAAAAAAAATGGCACACTTTTTCTCACCACGCCTTTTATTTATCGCGAAAATGGTGTACCTGATGATCATTTAAGATATACCTCGTTTGCACTGGAGAAAATACTTAAAGATCATGGTTATACAAGTTTTAACCAGAAAAAATCAGGTAATTTTTACTATATGATATATACGCTTATAAATGAGAAAAATATAGATAATGGAGAGGTGGTAACAAATAGCATTATATTTAAATACTTTTTCAAATTGTTCAATATCACAATATTACCGTTACTAAATATTTCACTTTTTTCTTTGAGTGTTAATCCCAAATCATCATCATATCGACATCTTATCATCACTGTAAAAAAATGAGGAATATATTAAAAAATATAAAAAATTATATCTGGTCGAAGAAGAGATTTAAGATATTTGTAAAAAATGCTTTCGATAAGAAATACATGGATAATATAAACTACATTTTTGATTCTGTATATTTAGAAAAACATATTCAGCCTTTAGAGCAGACTACACCATCAAATAAAAGAATTGTTGTTATAGCACCTCATCCAGATGATGAAATACTAGGGTGCGGAGGTCTTCTACTGAAAGCTCAGAAGAATAAATGCAAAATTTCTATTATATTCCTCTCATCTGGAGGTGTGGATGAAATTGAGATAAGAGAGAGAGAAGCACTTAAAGTGGCATCAGAATTAAATATCACTGATATAAAATTTTTGCGTCTAGAAGATAGTAACGTTCTCAGTAAAATCGAATATGAAAAAATTTGTACAGAATTACAATCATTTAGACCAGATATAATTTTACTTCCATTTATTTTCGATAAACATAATGATCATATAAACTCAAATAGAATTTTGTTAGAGATGCCAGAAGAATTTGATACTGAAGTGTGGTGTTATCAGGTATATTCCACAATGCCATGTAATGGTTATCTTGATATAACAGCAATAGCTGAAAGAAAATATAAAATTATGAGTCTTTACAAGAGTCAGATCGATCATTTTGATTATGTGAACTGGAATAGGGGTTTAAATGCATTTAATTCTAAGTATGCGCATGATACGAAAAAAAAATATATTGAATCCTATTTCATATTACCATTTATAGATTATAAAAATATCTGTACATCTTATTTCAATGAACAATAAGTCATATATAATTGCGGAGATTGGTGTTAATCATAATGGAGACATTGAAAAGGCATGTGATTTAGTTAAGCATGCGAAAGAATGTGGGGCTGATGCAGTCAAATTTCAGACATTTGAGCCAGAACTTTTAGTTACACCAAGATTAGGTAAGTCACCTTATCAGGTAAATAATACACATACAAATGAATCACAGCTATCTATGTTAAGAAAATATCAACTTACAAGAGATGAGCATCAAAAACTTTATCTTTTATCTAAGAAGATNNAAATTGATTTTATTTCAACACCTTTTGACACAAAAAGCTTAGATTATCTTGTGAAGATACTAAAGTTAAAAACTATTAAGATATCATCTACAGATGTTAAAAATATCCCATATTTAATCGAAGTTGGTGCAACAAATAAAAATATAATAATCTCTTCTGGTATGTCTACGATAGACGATATTGATTTGGCATTATCAGCCTTATCGTTTGGATTTAAGTATAAAGGTGATTTATTGAAAAAGAAATTCAGTCATGTAAAACATAAAAAGCACTATAAAGTAGAGAAGAAGTTTATTCAAAAGAAAATAGCACTCCTACATTGTACATCAGAATATCCTGCNCCATTAAATGAGCTNAACCTCAATGTTTTACAAACTTTACGAGAAAGATATAAAATAAAAGTAGGATACTCAGATCACTCAGCTAATATCTTAACGGGGTCAATAGCNAGATCACTTGGTGCAGAAATTATAGAGACACACATTACAACAAATAAAAACCTCAAAGGCCCGGATCACAAATCATCACTGAATATCCAAGAGTTTAAAAGATATATTGATAATATAAGATTGACTGAAGAAATGCTGGGAGTTAGTAAAAAAATTGTCACAAAGTCAGAGAAAAAAAATATAAGTAAATCGTTAAAGACCTTNGTGGCTATAAAAGATATTAAATACGGCGAAAAGTTTACTAAACATAATATTGGTATAATGAGATCAGGATCTGGCATAAATCCATGCGAATACTTTAGTTGTTTAGGAAAGAGGTCTTCAAAAGATATAAAAATATATACTACAATTAAAAAAAATTACATAGGTACGTAATTATGTTTACTAAAATAAAAGGCAATATATTATCCGAGAAGAATACNATAAAAGATGTTATTAAATCTCTACAGAAATGTAAAATTAAAATAATTATAATCACAAAGAATAAAAAAGTACTCGGAACNGTTACAGATGGTGATATCAGAAGAGGTTTATTAAAAAATATATCTCTAACTTCATCTTGTGTAGAGATTATGAATAAGAACCCAAAATGTGCGCTTAATAATGAGATATCAAAGATAAATAANTTAGTCCAGAATAAAAAAATAATTGTAATAATTACGGACAAAGATAAAAGAATTTTAGGAATTGAGACAAATANTAGNCAAAATGACAAAGAGAATAAGGACACTAGAGTTGTTGTGATGGCTGGAGGTGAGGGAAGACGATTAATGCCTCTTACCAAACANACACCTAAGCCACTCCTACAAGCTAATAAAAAACCAATTATAGCTAGAATAGTTGAGTCTTTGGTGAAAGCAAATTTAACTAANATTTATATTTCGATAAGATATAAAGGCAAAGATATAGTCAATTATTTTAATAAAAGAAAGGATTTNACTACTAAAATCAAATATCTTGAGGAAGATAATCCACTCGGAACAGCTGGATGTCTTTCGTTATTAGAGAAAGATACCTCAAAAAATACGATTGTAGTAAATGGTGATATTTTATCGTCAATTAATTATGAACAGTTGATTCAATTTCATTTACTATCAAAGAAAAAAATAACTATATGTACAGCACAATATGATATATCTATCCCTTTTGGAACACTCGAGATGAAAGATACTAAGCTCATTAATTTAGAAGAGAAACCTACTAAGAAGTTTTTTATTAATGCTGGAGTGTACGTGATCAATAATAGTATTCTTAGTAGATTAAAATCCAATAAATTCATAAATATGACTGACATTATAGAAAAAAATATAAAAAATAATAATGTTGCTGTATTTCCTCTACATGAACAGTGGCTAGATATTGGAGACCACGAAAATTATAAAAAAGCACAAAAAATCAAATAGTAAAATTATAAAATCTGATGTGGTTGTAATAGGCACAGGCAATATTGCGATTAAACATACTAATATTATAAAGAGATTATTACCAGATAAGAAAATAACACTATTCAATTACAGAAATAAGAGAATAGATAATTCAGTAATGAGACTTTATGATTATGTTGTAGAAGATAGCGAACTAATTGAGGTAAATAAAAAAAACTCATTTGTAGTGATAGCATCTCCTGCTTCCCTGCATGTAGAGCATGCAATTAATTTTTCCGATAAAGGCTTTCACTTATTTATAGAAAAACCACTTTCTATTAATACTAATCGACTAAAGAGATTATTTAATATTATTAAAACGAGAGATACTTGTTTATATATTGCATATAATCTTAATTTTCTTAATGGGATACAGCAGCTTAAAAAAATGATAAAGGGAAAAGAATATGGGGAAGTAACCCATTCTAACATATATGCTTTTAGTAATTTTATTAACTGGAGAAAGAATAAGAAGTTCAAAAAAACTGTTACATCAAGTTCATCTTTAGGTGGCGGTGCAGTATCTGAATTATCTCACGAACTAGATTATGCTCTAGATATATTTGGGAAACCTTATCAAATACTCAGTACATTCTCAAAAAGTAATGATTATAACTTAGATATTGACACAAAATCTTCAATAAGATTTTTATATAGAAAAAAAACTGTAAATATTTATCTTGATATATTATCGGATATAGAAAAAAGGATCTGCTATATTTATTTTGATGACTTAGAGGCACAGCTAGACATCAACAAAAATAGTATTATTCTATTGAAGAATGGAAAAATAATTAAAAAATATTCTTACAATCAGACAGTTGAAGATACATACTTTGATCAGATGAAATATTTTATTTCATATATGTCTAAAAAAAATAACGATAATAATCTCAGTGATATCACATATTTACCAAAAATTATCAATAGGTTGAGATATAATGCCTAAGACTAAGAGAAATAACGTTGCTTTTATTTTTGCAAGAGGCGGATCAAAAGAGATAACTAAAAAAAACATTCAACTGTTAGATAATTTACCTCTGATAGCATATTCTATTAAAGTCGCGAAGCAAACTAGGATATTTGACGACATAATTGTATCCACAGATAGTAAAGAGATAGCTGAAATCGCAGGTGTACATGGCATCACAACAAGTGAACTTAGACCTAGTGAGTTAGCTCTTGATAATACNCCTGAATGGTTATGTTGGAAATATGAAGTTGAAAAATATCTANAAACTAACTCATTCTCAACATTTTTTAGTATCCCATGTACAAGTCCTTTAAGGAAACCATCTGATATAACCAATATGAAGAAATTTTATGATAATAATCAATTTGATTTAGTTTTAGGGATATGTAAATCATCAAAGTCACCATTATTTAATATGGTTAAAAAAGATACTAGTAATAAAATAGATAGGATATTATTAGGNGATAAAGAGATAACCAGGAGACAAGACGNAATGACATATTATGATATAACAACAGTATGTTATATAACTAGCCCTGAATATATTTTGACATCAGATTCAATGTTTNATGGATCATTAGGTGGTTTTGAGATACCAAGAGAACGAAGCTTAGATATTGATACACCTTATGATTTAGAATTAGCAGAATTTCTCATTAAAAAAAATGCAAACTGAAAATAATTTACGCCTAGATAACAAGACAGTGGTTATTACTGGAGCAGCCGGATTCATTGGATCAGATGCTGCAAAATCGATTGCTATGTTAGGAGCAGATTTGATTCTTATAGATATTGATAAGAAAAAAATGGATACTCTGNTAAAAGATATAAAGAAAATTACACCTTGTAATATTAANANTTTCATTANNGATATAAACTCAGCAAGTCAATCAAAAAAAATATTTAGCTATCTGTCTAAAGATAAAGTAGTTGTAGATGTTTTGATTAATGCAACNGGAATGGTTGGAACTACGAAAGAAAAAGGATGGAATACAACATTTGATAAACAAAAAATAAACGCATGGAGAAAAGCTNTGGAGACCAACCTGACATCTACTTTCTTTCTCATTCAAGCACTTATTAAGTATATGAAAAAATCAAAAGATCCAACAATAATAAATATATCATCTATATATGGTTCCTCAGCACCAGATTATTCGATTTACGAAGGTACAAAGATATTCAACCCAGCAGCTTANGGTGTTTCAAAAGCAGGTGTAATTTATATGACTAAGTGGCTCGCAACTACGCTAGCACCAAATATTAGAGTGAATTGTGTTTCTCCTGGAGGTATTTATAGAAACCAAGATAAAAAATTTGTTGCTAAATATTCNAAAAAAACGCCATTGAATCGTATGGCAAAAGAAGATGATATCACGGGCTGTATTTTATTCCTCTCAAGCTCACTCAGTAAGTATATNACTGGTCAGAATATAATAATTGATGGTGGCTGGACATTATAAGAAATAATGCATAATCATTTGTTTGACATTCAATTTTACGATAATATACAACACATATGAATATAGATTTCCTTGGATTAATTAAAGAAAATAAAACTGCCTTAATTGGAATCATAGTAGTCAATATTTTCATATCACTGTTATATGCACTGAACGCAACTAAAACTTGGACAGCTAGAGCGTACCTTTTGCCACCTGAAGATCGACATGTACAAGCTCTAAATATTGCTGCTCAAGAGGTCGTGTCATCTAATTACGCATTCTCTGTAAGAGAAGTATATCCAGTTTTTATAAGAAATATTCAATCTAGAAAATATCAGAGAGAATTTTTTTTCTCNAATGATATATCNAAGTATTTTCCAGATACTAAACCTGAGAGAGCGTTTGAAGAAAACTTTCATCANGCTATCGGGNTAAAACTAGANGCAAAAATAAGTCAAAGGAAAACCAGGGCAGAGANTTTTCTTACAGTATCCTATGTAAGCACTGATCCAGCAGTAGCANCAAAAATATTAAATCAATACATAGATATGGTTATGCAAAGAACATCAAAAGAATTAGCAGATACTGTAAATACTATTATCTCTAATAGAAAAAAATCATATGAGGCTGACTTAGTATCAAAAACAGATTTAGCTGAAAAAATCACAAAAGACAAAATATATAGATTGCAAGAAGCATTAGCTATTGCTACTAAATTGGGTATCAGAGATAGACAGGTGCTTTCTGATAATTCTACAACTATTAATATGAATCAAAATGAAATTACAAACCAAAGTAAGCTCTACTTGTATGGAACAGAGGCGTTATTGGCTGAAATTAATTCACTCAAAGAAAGGAAAATTGAGGCACCATTTGTTCTAGGGCTTCGTGATCTTGAAGCTAGAATNGATGCTCTGGATAAGATTAGAGTAAATGTAAGCGATATTAAACCTGCATCAATTGATCAATATGCGGTTGAGCCATCTGTNAGNACATCCCCAAAAAGAAAACAAATTGTATTTCTTGGGACGGTTTTTGGATTCTTCTTGGCTTTTATCTTTCTGCTAGCTAAATCATTTATATTTAGAAAAGTATAGTACTATTTTCAACGTATCATTTAAACTGCCTATTAAATGCCAGGTCGCTATAATCGATAAAGAATGTAGCGATGAGCTTATTACTCATATCTTAGATAAAAAATGCAAACATGAAACTATAAGCACTCCTATTGATACGATTTATATAAATCCAGNATTTTTATTAAAGTACTTATACAACATATTATTATTAGTATTTAAATATNATAAGAAGATTTCGGCAATATATCACATATATTATCTTACAATTTTACAATTTATGAGACCTAAGGTAGTACTNACATATATAGATAATAATAGTATATATCATTGGTTATGTAAGAATTTCACTACTCCAAAATATATCGCAATTCAAAATGGCATAAGACAGTCATTAGGAAATAAAAGATATAGGAATTNTTATCATGATCAATTTTTTTGTTNTGGAATGTACGATGTTAAAAAACATNAGGATCTTGGATGTTCTTTCAATAATGTATATCCCGTAGGATCTATGAGAGTTGGGCTTCTAGATAATAATAAATATGAAAAGAATATACTACACGATATATGTTTAATTTCATCAGATGGTAGGAGAGATCCTGACATAATNACTGATCATAATATAAGGAAAATAGCATTAGAAAATAGAAAGATTGATTTATTGATAAAGAGATATTGCGAAGAACAGTCTATTAGATTAATTNTAGCGCTGAGTCCAGGAACAGATCATGAAAAAGAATACTTTCGAAGTATATTTGGTTCAGATATTAAATTCTCAGAAAATACTGATCCTTTATCAACATATAGATTATTGAGAAACTGTAATTTAGCAGTTTCATTTATGTCGACAATGTTAGTTGAGGCATTAAGCTTGGATTGTAAGGCATTAGCCATTCATTTTAACAAAGAANTNAAATTTTTTGATTACCCTAAGGATATAATTNACCAATTTNTAGACTATGATCATTTCAGTAAGTCTATGACTAAATTATTGGNCATGAGTCCTGATGCATATAATCAAGAAATAGAAAAAACAAAAACATATGTCATGAATAACAATCAAGAATTACCNCCTCACATTGTTATCAAAGATCACATAAACANTATCATCAGTTGATAATATGAATTTTGCTCTCGTAAGAAAAGTAGTAAATATCTTCACTANNAATGAGAAGAACAAGGTATTTATTGTCTTATTATTAAGTATATTAACAAGTATACTAGAAATGCTTGGCGTTTTTTCTATTGTCCCGTTTATAAGCTTATTAACAGACCCAAGTTATATCACCTCNAATAAATATGTGTCTNATATAATTANTGTTAATTCAATGAATCTCATAGAAAGTCAGATATTTTTTGGGATTCTAATTATAATAATTTTTGTTCTNAGCAATATATTAAATATATTAACACTATGGNTNACAATAAATGTAATTGCAGATTTTCAATGTAGGATATCTACAACTGTACTTAANAACTATTTAGATCAACCATATGANTATTTCATTAAAAATGATCACTCAGTACTNTCTAAAAATGTATTAGATGANTCATGNATCCTAGCAGATGGTGTTATTTATGCNATGATGCAAATNATTACTAAGACTCTNATCATTTTGGCTATTTCAGTACTTATGATTGTGGTCAACTACCAACTATTTTTTAGTTCAATATTTGTTTTTGGATTTATATATATCATTATTTTCAGTAGATATAGAAATATATTATACAACATTGGGATAAAACGNGTAGATGCGAACGAAAATCGATATAANAATACTAGGGAAGTATTCAACAATGTTAAAGATGTAAAGTACTACAGTAACGAGAAATTCTATATTGATAATTTTTCAACGTCCGCATATAACTTTGCCCATCTTAATGCGAAAAGAAATCTCATAAGTATTCTACCAAGGTACTTTATTGAGATATTCACATTTGGCGGTATTTTTGCACTCATCATCTATTTTATATCCATTAATGAGAGTTTTNTAATACATATTCCGACAATAAGNATGTTTCTTTTCGCTATATATAGAATAATGCCACAACTACAAAACATATTCACCAATACTGCAAATATCAAATCATCAGAGNATGTTTTCAATAATATACANAAAATAATTAATATGAAAGTCATAAANAAACAAAACATAAATCGAAAAACATCTTTTGAANAATCAATATTATTTAAAGATGTAAGTTTNTCGTATGATAATAATACAAATATACTTGAGAAAATAAACCTAGAGATAAAAAAGGGNAGAACGTATGCANTTATCGGTAAAACNGGNACCGGTAAAACTACTCTTATAGATGCGNTATTGGGTTTTTATAAAATTAANTCGGGATCAGTTATGATNGATGATAAAGAAATNGAAGCAAACTCCTTTGAATCGATAAATTCTGTCATAGGGTATGTTTCACAGAATATATCTTACATCGGAGATAATATTCTAAAAAATATTGCATTCTGTGATAATGCAAAAGATCTCGATATGGATAGNATTAATAGAATTACCTCAATCGTAGAATTAGATGATGTTCTTGATNGATTGNNTAATGGAATATATCANAGNATAGGTGATATGGGTTCGATGTTAAGTGGTGGTCAAAGACAGAGAATTGGACTGGCTAGAGCTTTATATGGTAACCCTAAAATACTTATTCTAGATGAAGCTACAAATGCNTTAGATGAAAAAACTGAAGTAAAAATATTTGAAAATATAAAAAATTGNTATCCNGATATTACTTTAATTATTATTACTCACCGAAATAGTTATATATCAAAATGTGANGAGATAATAGAAATTAAAGATAAGAAAATTAATATNATTAATAATAATGCCTAAAAAAATAACAATATCACCGCCATTCTCTNTCTTCGANATATTTTATAAATTAAATCTAGGAAAAAATGACTACCAATTATATAAATCTGGTAGATACTCCTTATATTATGGTCTCAAAAATCTACTGACCTTTGACTCNAAAATTAATACNATNTATGTACCTACNTTAATATGNCCACAAGTTTTAATTCCTATTGATAAACTAGNCTTAAATATCAAATACTATAATATCGATAAGAAATTAGGTATTGATAAAAAGTATTTATCNTCTGTTGTAGATAACAAGTGTATAGTGATGNTAATAAACTATTTTGGCTTTCCATCAGATTGGGATTTCTTTAATAATATAAAAGANAGCTCTAAATGCTTTTTGATTTCCGATAATTGTCATTCAATGTTTACTGAGTATAATCAGAAAAAGATCGATAGNTTTGGTGATATATCTTTTAATAGCATGAGAAAGATAGTACCAACTCTTAGTGGATCTCAATTATTCTATAATAATATAAATTTAAATATACATGACTATTCGGATAGACCTAGGAATTTAAATAAATCTGATTTAATCTCTATCTTAAGACCGTTAAAACCAAGCTTTATTACAAAAAAGCTCGGGGAGGGTGAACAAGTTGGTAAATATGATTCAACTAAAAGCTATGATAACTTTTTTAATATTTCCAATAATACTAATATTGATAAAGTATCTAACAACATTTACCAAAANTATCTCAGAGATGAGAAAAGTATAAGAGAGAGTAGANTAAATAATTATATNGCTTGGAGGAACTTTCTTCCGGAGTCTGATTTTACTTTTTTCAATGATNATTCTGTGGATGACAAGATATGTCCATATGTTTTTCCTTGTGTCCCTAAATCTGAAAAAATAATGAAAAAATGGNTAACGTGGTCAAGAANACGAAATACTGTTGTAATTAATTGGGGGAATNAGCTTGATGAGCTTGACATGGATCTACGTATGCTNCTTTTCTTCCCNGTAGCACAGAATTTTGATATNAGNACNATTGCTAATTGAATAAGTATTATGTCGAAAGTGATAAAAAAGTTTGTGAAAAGTACNCTTGGCTCACTATATTATAATATTTATAAAAAAAATCGAATTAGTTTNGGTAANAGATGTCTAATATATCATGCTTTTGGTTCTAAATTGAAACACGACACATATGGTATAAGTATTTCTATGAATAAATTTGAAGAACANATAAAATTCATNTCGGATAATTATAGAATATGTAAAATAGATGAAATCCCATCTAATGATTTTTGTATTTCATTATCAATAGATGATGGATACATATGTACTTTAGATGCGATAGAATTACTTGAAAATTATAAAATTCCTGTCACATTATTTGTTACAGTTGATACTATCGATCAACCAAAATATCTTACAAGTAAAGATCTTTTTTCGATAAATGATTTAAGTAATGTAACGATTTGCAGTCATGGATACAGTCATAAAAAATTAGGATCACTTTCATATGAAAATCAGTTGAGTGAAATTATCAAGAGNAAAGANTACCTTGAAGAAAAAATNAATGCATCAATACCTGGCATTTCTTTTCCACATGGTTCATACAATGATGACACATTGAATATCCTCAATAAATCTAATTATAAATTTGCTGCTTCCAGTGAAAAGGGGATTAATACATCGAATACTAATAAATATTTGCTTTACAGGAATGAAATAATAAGTAGTGATACTGTCAGNGATTTAAATAAAAAAATATTAGGATATTATGATTTTTACTAATTATAAATTTAATTACACGAATCTNTTAATCATTTCNTCTATATATCTATTTTTTGGAAATTTATTCAGAAGTGTGTCTAAAACAGGAGGTTCTTTGNTAGAGTATTTCCTAGTNTTCCTCTTATTATCTATTTCTCTATTATTTCTNTCAGAGTCAGCCAAAAAACAAGANAACAAAGCTATTATCTTTTACTTGTTTATAATATATCTTTTAATTCATTCGATTATTGCCTTNATATATCGACCATTGTTATTAGATATTTCATTTTATGAGGTGTTTTATTATATTTTCAATGAATTTAGAATATCAACACTTGGCTATCTTTTGCCTTTTATTTTCCTACCCCTGGCTTTACGTGACCAAGAGAGATTTTTAAGAATATTAATAATCTTAGCAAAGGTATCAATTGTATATACCATTTTAGAACAATTACTATCCTTAGCAGGATTTAGATCTCTATTCGAAGCTGCATATTCTAACTCTGGTATAGTTCATTCGTATTACATAGATAGAAAGAGCCTGGGGATGTACCGAATATTTAGTCTTATTGGTGTTCCGCAATTACTAGGAGTATTTCATGTATTTACATTAATATTAATGATATACGCTAAGCAAAAACAGTGGGCATTCTTAAGTGTATTAGCAATAATTTTCAGCACATCTAAGACAGCGTATTTTGTTCTCCTAAGTCTTATTCTTATTTATCTTATATATAAACGATATTTCTCTGTTATTCTAATATCCTCCATAGTGTTATTTTTCGTAGGGTATGAGACGGTAAAATTCGTTGAGCATTTAAAATATATATACTCAGATGATTATTTGATGCTACAGGGTTTCGTAAACTCTATCCAAGGATTCACAACTTTAACTACCGAGACAGTAAGTTTCGTAACCTATGATACGATAAAGGACGGTGTTTTAGTACAAGAACAATACGCTGTCCATAATGTAAATACTGGTCCGTGGTCAATATTTATTGATTATTATAAGAATAATCCATCACTACTCTTTTTTGGAAAAGGAATCACGTATTCATTTATGCCTAAAAGTATGATACCCGAATACTTCTCACCGTATATAGCATTAGGATCAGACTATTATATTTTAATGTTCACGGAACAATATGGAATTGTTGGATTAATTTTATTCAGTATATTATTTTTTGTATATCCATTATATGATATTTTTTTTAATAAAGGGATATTTGGCTATGTTCTGATTGCTTTTTATCTATCAACGTTACACTATCCTCCACAAGTTTCTAAACTTATGATGATTATAGTAGCTTATGCACTCTGGTATATGTATTTAAGNGTTAAAGGTGACTATAATGAAAGATAGATCCGTTATTATATTATGTGGAGGNAAAGGAATGCGATTAAGACCATTAACCGACAAAATTCCTAAACCACTCGTTGAAATAAATAATGCGCCAATTTTATCCTATATTATAAAACACTTACAGAAATATAATTTTAATAAATACATTATAGCAACTGGTTATAAATCGGAAAAAATATCATCTTTTATGTCAGAGAATTTTTCAAATATTAACTATACAATTATTGACTCAGGAGATACTGATATACTCACTCGAGTAAAAGATGGTATGAATGAAATATCAGGAACCTTTATGCTGTGTTACGGAGATACTATTTCAGATATAAACATTGACGACTTATATAATTTTCATGAAAAAAAGAATGATATGATTACTATATCATCATATCCAATTAATATTCCATTTGGTGTAATGAAATTAGGTTCTCATGGTATAGTAGAAGAATTTACGGAGAAACCTACACTTGANGCAGTAATTAACATAGGTTATTACTTATTTAATACATCACATAGGAAGTTAATAAATTCAAAGGAAAATATAATTGAGCTTATATCCACACTNATACAGGANAAGAATCTTCAATGCTATCAACACAAAGGGGTTCATATAACAATCAATACATTATCAGAACTAGATAACGCAAATGAAAATATCAAAAAAATATCTTAATAAAAAATTTTGGAAAAATAAAAGAGTCTTAATCACAGGTATTAATGGTTTCATTGGCGGTAATTTAGCGAAAACTTTAGTTGAATTAGGTGCTAAAGTCACTGGAATATCTAATAACAAAACTAAGAATAAATTCCTTATATTTGAAAAGCTTGATAGTAAAGTAAAAATGACCCATACAGATATTGTTGACTATAAAAAACTATCATCAGTAGTAAAAAGTGGTAGATTTAATATATGCTTTCACCTTGCCGCACAAGTTGATGTAAATATAGCAAGAAAAGACCCTTTTTTAACATACGAAACTAACATTAAAGGAACATACAATCTCCTTGAGGCAATAAGTAAAAANAAGACTATCAAATCGATTATTGTTGCTTCATCTGATAAAGCATATGGTGAATATCCTGCCAAAGATCTTCCATATAAAGAGCAATATGACCTACGTCCAAAATATCCATATGATGTCTCGAAAGCAGCAGCTGACCTTATAGCCAAGGCTTATTCAACTGAAATTTTTGGATTACCTATTATAATTACAAGATTTTCAAATATATATGGTCCCGGGCAACTTAATTTTTCTGCACTAATACCTGATTGTATAGCTGCAAACCTTGGAATCAAAAAGTTTGTACCAAGAGGGGATGGGAGAAATAAGCGTGATTTTTTATTTGTAAAAGATGTAGTNGATTTATATCTATGTTTAAGCCATGCGCTATATCTTGATAAAAAATTATCCGGAGAAATATTTAATGCTGGNACTGGAAAAGGTTACAAAGTCAAAGATATTATTAAGATGATTTGCAAACTCAGCCAAAACCCAGGCTTATTTGACGATATCTCCAAACAATTTAAAGGTAAGAAATTNGTTGGTGAAATAAATCATCAATTTATGACATACGACAAACTTTATAAGATTTTACGATGGAAGCCAACGTATGGTTTTGATCAAGGACTGGAAATAACAATTGATTGGTATAAAAAGTTTTTATCCAAAAATAACTATAAGAGTTTTCCGAAATGAAAAGAATTATGATTTTGGGTGCTGATGGATACTTAGGTTGGCCAACCTCTATGTATTGGGCAGAGAAGTCTGAANTAATTATGGTAGATAATTATGTNAAAAGAAAAATTAATAGTAAATTTAGAAGATCACCACTTGTAAGATTAAAAAAAATTGATAAGAAACTACAATATCTTAGAAGTCANTATCATAAAGATATATTCTTTCATCAAACTAATTGTGCTAATTATAATGAATTCAAAAAANTATTTGTTAAATATAAACCTGATGTTGTGATTCACTTTGCGGAACTCCCATCAGCNCCATACTCTATGGCTGGTGTAAGAGAAGGATGGTATACGCTTAACAATAATTTACAAAGCACATACAATTTAGCTTGTTTAGTCAAAAACTATAACAAAAATTGTCATATTATCAAACTTGGAACCATGGGTGAGTATGGAACACCAAATATAGATATTGAAGAAGGGTGGCTTAAGATAAAACATAAAAAACGATCTGATAAATTTCTTTATCCGAGACAAGCATCTAGTCTTTACCACACATCAAAAATTATGGATACAGACATGTTATGGTTTTATGTACGATTNTATGGAATAAANGTGACTGATCTTATGCAAGGTCCAGTATATGGAGTTTATACGCAAAATGATATGAGTAGAGAAAAAGGTTTCGAGACGTCACTGATGTATGATGACATATTTGGGACTGTATTAAATAGGTTTATAACACAAGCTGTCACAGGGATACCTCTCACAGTTTATGGATCAGGATCACAAACAAGGGGATATATAAATATTATTGATACACTTAAGTGTATAAATCTAGCTATTCAAAAACCAAAGAGCGGTCTTACGATATATAATCAATTTACTGAGCAATTTTCCGTTAATGAACTTGCTAGAAAAGTACAGAATGCGTTGCGTAAAATAAATATTAAGGTAAAAATAAAAAAAATTAAAAATCCAAGAATTGAAAAAGAAAAACATTATTACAACGCAAGCAATAAAGGATTGAGAGATATTGGATTAAAAGCTTCATATTTAAGTGATGAGATAATAATAGAGATTGCTCAATATATTCTTAATAATAAGAAGAATATAAATAAAAAAATTATACAGCCGAAGGTAAATTGGTAATGCGNGTGATAATAACAGGAGGTCTTGGATTTATAGGCATAAACCTTGCAAAATATTTGCTAGCAAAGAAGACTATTAAACAGATTGTTATCATTGACAAAATGTCTGAGAGTACTACGAATAATTTGAGTTCATTCTGTAAATTTAGGTATTTNAGTTCCTCAAAACAATATCGTAAAACAAAAGACAAGGTAGTGGTGATAAAAGCCAATGTTTTGAATAAAAAATTTAGTGAAAATATTGTTATCAAAGACGACATTATAGTTCATTTGGCAGCTGAATCTGGTGTTGATATTTCTATATCTCACCCAGAAAAATCTTTTAATGTGAATGTAGTTGGTGCTTTTAATTATTTAAATGCAGCAAGGATTAAAAAAGTTAAAAGATTTATCTTTGCTTCTAGTGGNGCAGTATTTGGAAAAGCAAAACCACCTCTTACTGAGAAAACGATCAAGGGGGCTATTTCACCATATGGTTCATCTAAATTGACCATCGAATCATTCTGTGAAACNTTCTCAGGTATGTTTAAACTAAAAACAACTGTCCTCAGATTTAGTAATTGCTATGGAATATACTCTGATAANAAAAGTAGTGTAATTTCTAAATTTATAAAAAATATTAATAAAGGACATGTAAATTATGTTAATGGTAATGGAATGCAAACAAGAGATTTTATTTATGTGGACGATTTAGTTGATGCGATATATAAATCATTCTCGGATAAGTCAGATTTCAGTGATTATAATGTGTCAACTGGAAAAGAAACTTCGATTAAGAACTTGTTNAAAATGTTAAAAGNTATATATAAGAATTATGATAAAAAAGTATATATAAAGTATCAAAAAGAAAGATTAGGTGATATGAAGAAGAATTATGCTAAACCCAATAAAATCATAAAGAGGTTAAATTGGAATCCAAGAATTAGTCTTTCTNATGGACTAAAAACTACTGTAGATTGGTATTCGCANAGGAAATAGATGGATATTATTAATTATTTATATCCTTTTTTAATTACATTCATTATTACGCTGATACTAATTAAATATCCAGTTGCCATATCTATTCCGAATAATCGAGGGTTGCATGACGCGCCAATTGCTACATCAGGAGGTCTAGCAGTGTTTTTAGGGATTGGCGCAATATTTATTTCTATAATAAATATAAACTTAATAATATTGATTACAATGGCGGGCATAATGACNTTAACTGGTTTGTTGGATGANAAATATAGTCTATCNGTAGCATTGAGGTTTGTAATTCAGTTAATGTTATTCTCAGTATTTTTAATATACTATCCCACTGACATGACGCAAAATATTTTCGTTTTCATAATATTNGTCTTCATATGCTCTTATATAATAAATATATTTAATTTCATGGACGGAATAGATCTTCTTGCAACACTACAAACAATATACACTTTTTCTGCATTACAAATAATACTTTATGATGACATATCTGTCATACCAAACTTAATGAATCTTATGAATTATACTATAGCAACATTAGTTTGTTTCTCTATATTCAATAAAAGTCCTGCTAAGATCTTTCTTGGAAACTCTGGAAGTTATCTTTTAGGTTTCTTAATTGTTATCATATTATATTTCATAACTACNGCTAATTCGTCTAATATAATACCTGTNTTAATAATATTTACTGCTTTTTTATGTGATTCTACTTATACTCTTGTTGCACGTTTTATAGATAAGTTTAGATCTGATAATAGCTCTTTTTATAGAAAGGTGATCAATTCACTAAAAATATTGAGTAATCCACATAAGACACATCTTTATCAAAAACTCGTAGAAAAGCATCATCATCACGGCAAGGTTAATCTTTTTATAATGTCTTACAATCTACTTTGGTGTCTTCCTCTGGCATTTCTTGTATTAAAATTAGAGAATTATTCAATTTATTTACTCACATTAAGCTATATTCCATATATACTATGGTGCTATAGTGTTANAGCAGGGGTCGCAATAGATAATGATTAATATTATAAATCTACCAAGATCAGTTAAAAGGTTGATATTAATAGCGATTGATATAGTCGTTTTATCCTTAACAGTTTATCTTTCTCTTGCATTGAGAACAGATGAATTTTTCTCACCNTCAGAGGGTTATCCATTAGCAGATATAGGTGCAAGAGATATATACACAATAATATTCCTATCTCCTCTAGTTACTATTCCTGTATTCGTATATTTCAAACTCTATAGATCAATAACTAGGTATATTTCATATGAAACATATATAAAAATATTTAAGGCATCAATAATATCAACAATTTTTTGGGTTTCTATGATTTCAGTTCTAAATCTTGCAATTCCAAGATCCGTTATCTTGATAAACTTTGTCATATCAATTGCATTTGTATCTTTATCAAGGATGATCGCTAGGAACTTTCTAATCACAAGAGCATATAATGTTAATTATAAAAATGTACTATTGTACGGAGTTGATGAGACAAGTATCAGGGTTTCAGAATTACTCAAGAATATCACTGGAATAAAATTATTAGGATTTATAAGTGATGATAGTAGAAATAAAAATACAATCGTATCTGATATCCCTGTATATCTAAAAAAAGATATACTAGANGTAATAAAGTTGAAGAATATACATGAGATATATTTAATACTCGATAATAACTCTGATGGGGATGATTTAAAAAATAAATTAATAGAATTAAATAATTGTCCTATTAAAATTAGAAAAATACCAAATATGGACGATTTTAATAATATGGAGTTTAATATCAATTCAGTCAAAGAAATTGATATTGAAGATTTATTAAAAAGGAAAGCTGTTGTTGCTGACCCATATTTACTTAAAACAAATATTGAAAATAAAACNGTAATGGTTACTGGTTGTGGAGGCTCAATAGGTTCCGAGTTATCAAGACAAATACTTAATTTAAAACCTAAAAAACTCATCCTATTGGANCACTCAGAATATTCTTTATATAGCATCGATTATGAAATATCTGAAATTATACAGAGAGATAATCTAAGTACTGAGGTAGTTTCATACCTTGATTCGGTAGTAAATAATGAATCTATGCAAACAATATTTAAAAAAGAAAATATCAATACAGTTTATCACTCTGCCGCTTATAAACATGTTCCACTTATTGAAAAAAATCCATTAGCTGCGATCAAGACAAACATATTAGGTACATATACTATCTCGAAAGTTGCCTCAGAGCATAATGTAGATAATTTTATACTAATATCTAGTGACAAAGCTGTAAGACCGACAAATGTAATGGGGGCAACAAAGAGATTTGCAGAATTAATCTTACAAGCTTTGCAAGTTGAGATCGATAAACAATCTAAAATTAAATGTAAAACAAAATTTAGCATGGTTAGATTTGGTAATGTATTGGATACTTCAGGATCAGTTATTCCTTTGTTCAGAAAACAAATAGAAAAAGGTGGTCCTGTCACAGTAACTGACCCACGTGTGACAAGATATTTTATGACCATTCAAGAAGCTGCTGAATTAGTTATACAAGCAGGATCATTAAGTAAATCAGGTGGCGAGATATTTATATTAGAGATGGGTAAATCCATTAATATTCATGAGTTGGCTAAAGATATGATCAGACTGAGTGATAACTTTATTAAAGACCCCAATGTCGTTAATAGTGANGGGATAGAAATAATATTTACNGGTCTTCGTCCTGGCGAGAAACTCTATGAGGAATTGATGATTGGTGATAATATTATNAACACTGAACATCCNTATATAACTGCTGCAGATGAAGAAAAAATATCATTCGATGAAGTAGAGCGTATGATAGATAATTTCTCAAGATTTAACAGCAATACTTCACACAAGGAAATATCAGAAGTTCTCTTTGAGTCAATTGGAAATCCTAAAAAAGATAATATCGTCGATATTAATAATATAAAAAAATAAAAACATATTTCACTCTTCACTACTTATGAAAGCTCAATCAGAAGCCTTTTGTATCATAAAATATATATTCCTTAGAGGAGGTCTATATAAGTTAATAATATTTAATCTTAAAAAAATAATTAATAAAGTTTTTTTTATGAGTNCAATAAAAAATTATCCATGTGACATTAAATATAATGTAAATAGAATATTCAAGAAAATGATATATGAGACTATAGCTATTGAGGAGATTAAAGATAAAAATTNTGTGAGAAGAGTTAAGTTAGCTAGTAAATATATTGAATTATCACCNTCAGTNAACTGGANTGAGAAATTTGATGATTANGAAGATTATGAAGCTCTTCATAGATTTCGNTGGATCAGAGANATTTTTTCAAAAGAAGATGAAATTACTCATGATGATATTNATTTCATAAATATGATNATCAAATCATGGTGTGTTCACAACAATACNAAAATGGATACTAGTGATTTATCATGGTGCTCACANACAGTNAGTGAGAGGATTTGTAATATTATAGTTTTNAAAGAGCACATAAGTAACATGAATATATCAANTGATCTTNTTGATAAATTGTTAAATAATTCTGTGAAGAATTTACTAACTAAGTTAGAATATTACCCTTATGGNTTTGGCAATCATTTAATTAACAATTTACGAGCAACNCTACTATATTCTNTAGTTTTCAATGATNANGATTTAGAAAATACATCTTTTAATATNTTAAGTAAGTCACTAAATATATTTATCTTTAACACATANACGCTAGATCAATCATCACANTATCAGATGCTACTATACTACTGGTTATATGATATTTCTCATTTTTCAAAAAAATATTCAAANGGCTATATTGTAGATACTATTGACCAATATCTCANNTTATTGGAAAAATCTTCTANGAAATTTATTAATAAGAATAACCATATTGTGCACTTTGGAGACATATCACCTGATTGTAGCCCAAAATATCTCTCGAAACTTGTAGTTAAAGATACANCAGGGGAATATAACCCATACCAGTTATATAATAAAATCTAATGTGGGAAAAAGCAGAATTCAAAGACTGGGANATTTTTTTTAAAACTGATGAAAAGATAATAAACCCTTATCATCANGGCCATCATGATTTTTATAGTTTCGTATTACATGATAATGGTNNNCCAATANTGGTAGATTCAGGAGGCGCATCTTATGATAAAGCTAATAAATACTCACAAANAGCAAAATTTTCAGAGTGCCATAACACAATATTAATCAATAACTTAGGGTATAAACCAAAATCTATTAAATACTTGCCTAGTGATTACTGGAATTCAGAATTTTCATACAAATGTATAAAAAATGATACTCATGTAAAAATNGAATTATCATGTACAGGTTTTAATAGAATAGATAACTCTATAAACCTTANACGAACCATAATACTCTCAGATGAAGGAGTAACTATTAAAGACTCTTCGAATTCANATGTGTCTCATAAGATATCGAATTATTTTCATTTTGATCCAAATATAGAGCTTAAAAATAATNATNATGAGTTGATAATAGAGGGANTGAAACGCAATTATGTATTTAAACACATGAAAACAAGTAATATATCAATTAATCCTANAGATGNGTATAGATTTTACTCTGAAAAATATGGAATCAATGATAAAAAATCGTNTATTAGAAATNAAAACNTTATAANTAAGAATCTATCGATTACACATTTTNTAGAGAGAANATTTTGATATCTATAATCTGTCCAGTTTATAATTCTGAAAATTACATAACTAAGTTANTTGATTCNTTAGCAAGACAAAAAATGTATTCTGAATCTTTTGANATTATATTTATNGATGANGGNTCAAANGATAGGACATTATCAATTTTAGAATCAAAAAAAAGTATACTTGATAACAAATATTCATCTGTAAAAATATTTAAACAAGAACATCNAGGCCCTGGTGCTGCAAGAAATTTTGGTATAAAAGAGTCAANATATGATTATATTGCATTTCTTGACTCTGATGATATTTGGTATGAAGATAAATTACAGATATGTGTTGAGAATATTAAAAAAGGTAAAAATATATTCAATTGTTATATTCATAACGAAAGATATGTCAGGACTAACGACAAATATTCTATAATTGAAAATGGTATTCTTNNTGATGAATNTATATCAAAATCANTATACATGAGAAATTGCCTTTCTACATCAGCCATTATTNTAGAAAAAAATATCATTGAAAAGTACCGNTACTTTGATGAANATTTGCAATCAAGCCAAGATTACGATTTATGGTTAAAAATATCACCAGAATTAAAAATTTGTAAAATNGATAAGATATTAGGTGAATATATTGAAAACCCTNATAGCATTACGTCAAAGTACTATTTCCATAGATTTGTTGATCAGCTTGTTATAGCGATAAGATATAGACATTANGTTTCAAAATNTCAATTTATAAAAAAAGTTATTAAGATTATTTTNAGCAAGCAATGGATATTTGGTTTAATTAGAAGACATAGCCATAATTATTAATTATGAGTAANCATGAAGACATAAAAATATTCATATTGTCTGGTGGATTTGGAACCAGACTTAAAAGTATTATTAAAGATATACCGAAAGTCATGGCTGATATAAATGGAAAGCCTTTTCTGTGTTATCAAATAGATGAAATACGTAAATATTTCCCAAGGAANGATATTTACCTNCTAACACATTATNTGTCTGATTTTATAGAAGAATATTTTAAGAGTTCTGAGAATATTAGATGTATTAGAGAGCAGATCCCCTTAGGAACTGGTGGGTCTATCAAAAACGCAATTAAAAACCTNGGGCTCAGTGAAAGAAGTCAAATATTAGTTTTTAATGGGGANACTTATATCAAGCCTGANTTAATTGATTTTATTAAAAAAACCTCAGGCGATGTTTCGATAGTTACATGCGACATAAGTAATACTAGTAGATTCAANACTTTAGAGATNAAANATAATAAATTAATCAAGTTCTTACCAAAAGATTCAAATAAGGCAACTAAGCATATNAATAGTGGTTGTTATTATTTTAGAAACCTTGGTTGTCTTAATGATACAGAANACGATGNATTCTCAATTGAGGATCAGTTTCAGAAATATCTTAAAAATAAGATAATAAATACATATAGCTATGATGGTATATTTGTAGATATTGGGATACCCGAGGATTATATAAGATGCAAAAACCTAATTTAGGATTAAAAAATGAGTAAATACATTATANACATCAATTCTTTTGTCAAAGATGCGTTAGTGTCAATTGAAAGAAACAATATGGGNATAGTCTTTATTGAAAAGAACGACAAGATTATAGGCACAATTACTGATGGTGATATCCGGAGAGCTCTNCTTAAAAAGGTAAGTCTTGATGATGAAATTAAGAAATTNGTNAATAAAGATTTCACATTTCTTTTTGAAAAAGATGCATCAAAAGAAAATATACTTAAATTATTAGATAATAGAATTAAAGTAATACCAATTCTTAATCAANATTATAAATTTATCACAATCGTTTCTAAGGANAANATCGACTGGAACGAGAATGAGATCTTGATTTCTAAATCNAGATCCCCATTANGAATAAGTTTTGCTGGCGGTGGAACNGATTTGACATCNTATTTTTATAATGAGGAGGGAGTTGTTTTAAATGCAACAATTAATAAATTCACGCATGCAATTTTGGAAAANAATAACTCAGATCAGATTAATATCACTTCATACGATCTCGANAGCACTATTAAAGCAAAATCACTAGATAGNCTAGAATANGATGGAAAATTCGATTTGATAATTTCTTTATTAAAGTTNCTNAAGCCAAATTTTGGTTTTAGTCTTTATACATACAGTGATGTACCAATGGGATCNGGCTTGGGTGGATCTGCTGTACTATTAAGTGCAATTATCGGTGCATTTAATAATTTTAGAGAGAATAAATATACAACATATGAAATTGCAGAACTAGCATTCCATGCAGAAAGAATAGTGATGAGCTTATCAGGTGGTTGGCAGGATCAATATGCAACTGTTTTTGGCGGTTTTAATTATATTGAGTTTAAGAATAATGAAAATATTGTAAACCCTCTTAGAATTAATGATGACGTAAGAACTGAATTAGANGATTCTTTGTTACTATGTTATACAGGAATTAACCANAACTCTGGAAAGATACATGATAAGCAGAAAAAAAATATGCTTAATGATAAAGAGAAAGAATATGCAAATATATCTAAAGATATAGCATACCAGATGAAATCCAGGTTACTTAAAGGAGATCTTGATGATTTTGGTGAATTACTAAATAAATCTTGGGAAACAAAAAAACAGTTTTCTNAGGATATATCGAGTAGCTACTTAGATGAAATTTATGACTATGCAATAACAAATGGAGCGATCGGTGGAAAACTTCTCGGTGCCGGTGGNGGAGGATACTTTNTATTTTATGTNCCTGACCTTAAGAAGATTTCATTATCAGACGCACTTAACAAAAAAAATCTTGCTTGTGAGCACTTCACCTTTGACAATAAAGGNCTTAGGTACTGGATTACAAAAAAAANTAATAGTGTCAAATAATATCAATATAATAAATCAAAATAGNGTATTTGTGATTGCGGAAATCGGAATGAATCACAATGGCGACNTTAATAATGCAATAAAGCTTATTGACGATGCCGTAGAGTGTGGTGCTGATTCTGTTAAATTCCAGATGAGAGATCTTGATTCACTATATCAATCAGAGATTATNGAAAATCATAGTGGTGATCTTGGTACTGAGTATACCCTTGGCTTACTTAANAAATTCAACCTGAAANATNATGACTTTAAAANGATTTATGAGTACGCAAAGATGAAAAATATAATGTTTTTATGTACGCCATGGGATAAGCCTAGTGTTGATATTATTAATACGTTTGACGTACCCTTTTTTAAGATTGCTTCCGCAGATCTNACAAATATGGATCTTTTGCAGCATGTTTGTAAATATAATAAACCATTGATAATTTCAACTGGAATGAGCACAGAGAGAGAAATTAATATGACTGTTGAATATCTTAAGAAGAAAAATGTTGATTTTTATTTACTTCATTGTAATTCAACATATCCAGCACCATATCATGCCATCAATCTATCTTATTTAAATAGATTAAAAAAACATGGCGTTATAGTTGGTTANTCTGGTCATGAAAGAGGAATAGCGGTTACTCTCGCCTCTATTGCATTAGGNGCAAGAATAATAGAGAGACATATAACTCTTGATAGAAATATGGANGGCCCCGATCACACGGCAAGTTTAGAGAAGAATGATTTTAAAGAACTTGTAAAGGGTATCCGAGAAATAGAACAATCGATGGGCGAGGAATCTGATAGAAAATTATCTCAAGGAGAATTGATTAATAGAGAAAACTTATCTAAATGCATCTATGCATCAAAAGATATTCAACAAGGAGATGAGTTTACAAAAGACAATCTAGAGATTAAAAGTCCAGGGCAAGGTATAAGTCCACAATATCTTCCTGACATCATAGGTAAGAAATCAAAAAGAAATATAGATGCTTACAAGCCTATATTCAAATCAGATTATACAAAAATTGTTGAACCAAANCCAAGTTANGATTTCAATAGGAAGTGGGCTTTACCAGTAAGATATCACGATATCAATCAGATCTTTAGCATTACATCTCCACGCATGGTTGAATTTCATATGAGTTTTGATGATCTTAAATTAAACCCAGATTCGTTTCTGTCTCAGAAATTCTCATGTGAATTTCTTGTGCANGCACCTGAATTATTTGAGGGTGACCATCTCTTAGATTTGTGTACACATGATAAANACTATAGGGAAAAATCAATTGNAAACCTACAAAGAGTTATAGACACTACAATACANCTTACTNACTTTTTCGAAAATGAAAAACATCCTAAGATCATTCTTAATTGCGGTGGTTTTAGTAAAGATAAATTCTTGTCAGTAGAGGAGAGGAGTTCATTATANGATAATTTAGCNAAATCGATTGAGATTTTTAAGTCTCATCCTGTTGAATTGATTCCTCAAAACATGGCTCCTTTTCCATGGCATTTTGGTGGTCAGAGATTTCAAAATCTATTTATGGATGTAAACGAAATAAAACGTTTTTGTGAGGAGAATAATATCAAAATCTGTCATGATATATCTCATTCTCATNTAACATGTAANCATTTTAAGTGGAATCATATTGAATATATTCGTGAACTTGGAGCTTTTACAAGCCATTTNCATATAGCAGATGCATCTGGTGTTGATGGTGAAGGTCTACAAATAGGGCAGGGCACTGTTAATTTTGATGAAATATTACCAATCATAGATAAAGAGATTCCAGATATATCTTTTATTCCAGAAATNTGGCAGGGACATAAGAATAATGGAGAGGGNTTCTGGATAGCTTTGANTAATATTGAAGGAAAGATTTGATGAATAATATATTAGCAATAATACCAGCAAGATCTCAATCTAAAGGCGTTCCTAATAAAAATATTTTACCATTAAATGACATACCTTTGATTGCATATTCAATTATTGCTGCAAAAAAATCAAAACATATTGGCAGAATCATTGTNTCTACGGACTCAGAGGAATATGCACAAATATCTAGAGANTATGGTGCTGAGGTGCCATTTCTTCGACCAGAAGAACTTGCGCAAGATAATTCAAGTGATATAGAATTTCTACATCATTTACTGAATTGGTTAGATGANAATGAGAAAACTNTGCCTGATTATTTGGTACATTTGAGACCAACTTCACCTTTAAGAAATCCAATGATTATTGATGATGCTATCGAAAAGTTTATTAATAGTGACTACACTGCTCTAAGATCATGCCATGAAATGACTCAATCATCATATAAAACATTTGAGATAGAGAAATCTTTGCTGAAATGTATATGCGAAACAAATTCTTATGATATTGAAAAAACTAACAAAAGTAGACANTTATATACGCCTACATATGACGCCAANGGTTATGTCGACATCATAAGGCCTGAATTNATACTAAGTAAAAACATAATGCATGGCGACAAAGTTTTAGGGTATATTACAGATCAGATTTATGAAATTGATAATATAAATGATCTGGATTTTCTTGAATATATTATTAACAAAAAACCAGATATTTTTAATACTTTATTTAACAAATAGCATATGATTATCTTATGAANCACGTAGATTTAAAAAATAANAATGTATTCTTAAGTGGCGCGACTGGTGATATAGGCTCACAGATTGCNNTAAAACTCGCAGAAGAAAAATGTAATTTAATTATTAATGCAAGAGATGAGAAAAAACTTAAANCATTGTCTAATAAACTATCAGATGNGAATCAAGTATCTATAGTGCCTGGCGATATATCAGATATTAAAGGCCTAAGTAAAATAATCACGGAAGTTAAAAAAATAGCTAATGTTGATATTCTNGTNAATTCTGCAGGTATATTCCCAAACCTTGAGTTGAAGAATACATCAGACGAAGAATTACAAAAGACAATTAATGTTAATTTGATTGCACCTTTTATTTTCATGAGAGAATTCTCNAAAGAGATGATTGATAACAACTGGGGTAGAATAATAAATATTGGATCCTCTTCATCATATTCGGGTTTCAAGAACACAAGCGCGTACTGTGCCACTAAACATGCTATTTTAGGTTTATCTAGATCAATACATGATGAGCTGAAAGAATATAACGTCAGNACCTATTGTATTTCTCCGTCNTCTGCTCAAAGCAAAATGGGTGAAAAATCTGTAGATCAAGATTTTTCAACATTTTTAGATCCAAAGGATATTGCAGATTTTATTTCCTACGCTATCTCATTTGACTCGAACCTAATGATCGAAGAAATTCTTCTTAAGAGACTATATACTAAATAAATATGAAAAAAGGTTANTTAACAAATAAATATGACGAAAAAAGCCATCCGTATACCGATTATTCAAGAAAACTATGCGAGTACTTGTGTAAAGTATATGAATTAAAAAAAGGAATGANAATGTTGGAGCCNGGTTGTGGAAGATGTGAACATTTAANGCATTTTCAAGATTTAGGCTTAGAAGTATATGGTGCTGATATATCAAATGAAGTANTAGAATATGCAACTAATATTGANATAAAAATCAGTGACTTAGAAAAAAATGGNCTNCCNTATCAAGATAATTCGATGGATATAATATATAGCAAGTCCTTTATAGAACATCTATCTGATCCAGGACTTTATTTAAAAGAGGCGAATAGAGTTCTTAAACCTGGAGGCTTACTTTTAACTTTAGTCCCTGATTGGGAGGCAAATTATAAAATTTACTTTGATGATTATACTCATAAAACTCCATTTACAAAGATATCTCTAAGAGATGCATATAACATACATGGTTTTACTAGTACTGAGGTAATCAAATTTCGTCAACTTCCTCTTGTTTGGAAATATCCTATTTTAAATTACNTCTGTTATCTGATTAGTCCATTTATACCCAACAGATCTAGTGTAAAATTTCTAAGATGGTCAAAAGAACTGATGCTNATCGGATCTGGATATAAAGTTAAATGAAAGTTGTAAAAGGCTACAGACATACAGGGATCATTTGTAANGATATTAACAAGTGCCTAATATTCTATCGTGATCACTTGGGACTTACAGTAATACAAGATTTTTGGGATGATAGTGAATATATTAATGAAATAACTGGTCTCAAAGATGCAAATGTTCATATGATTAAACTTAAAGCAGATGACGGCTCGGTTATAGAGTTACTTGAATATACATCACATCCTACAAATCTTATAAANCANGAAGTGTATAATGTTGGTCTGTGTCATATTGCATTCCAAGTTTATAATATTGATGAAGCATATGAACAACTTAAGAAATCTAATGTAGAATTAATCAGTAAACCAGTTCTTTCCTCTGAAAAAATTGCTAAAGTNTGCTTTTGTTTTGACCCTAATGGNATAAGAATAGAACTCGTGGAGATGTTATGAGTGTTTTAGANAAATTTTCTCTCAAAGATCAAATAGGTGTAGTAACAGGTGGAGCAGGTTTATTNGGAAGATATCATGCGAAAGCACTATTAGATGCAGGNTGTAAGGTAGTAATTGTTGATATAGATGATGACAAAATTACTGANTCGAGTAAATTTTTTCATGATANAAAAGGTGTTTTCCACAAAAAAGTTGATATCACAAATGAGTCTGAGTTAATTGCAAGTATTGGTAATATTCAAAGTGAAATAGGNGTGCCATCAATACTAATTAATAATGCCGCAATAGATGCAAAAGTAGATTCTTCNAACAAATCAGTNAACAATAAGTTAGAAGCATTTGATTTAGAAAGATGGANTAAAGAGATAGANGTAGGCTTAACAGGAGCATTTTTGTGTAGCAAACATTTCGGAACATTGATGGCTAAAAATAAAAGAGGNGTAATTTTAAATATNTCATCTGACTTAGGTTTAATTGCNCCTAATCAAAATATCTATAAAAATGTTGGTAATGCTAAATCAGATTTTGTTAAACCTGTTACCTATTCTGTTATTAANCATGGAATAATAGGATTAACNAAATATTTATCAACATACTGGATAGAAGAGGGTGTTAGATGTAATGCGCTAGCACCTGGAGGAATCGCAAATAATCAATCAGATGAATTTATAAAAAATATTAAGGAATTAATTCCAATGAAAAGAATGGCGGAAGTTGATGAATATCAAGCCGCAGTAATATTTTTATGTAGTAACGCAAGTAGTTACATGAATGGTTCCATACTAACAATTGATGGTGGGCGGACAACCTGGTAATCAATGGATAATACTTCAATTATCATTGAAGCTCTTGTACTTATATCAACTTTAGATGAGAATCTAATTGATATCATATCGACATCCTTGACTGTTTCAATTACTGCTGTATTTTTTTCATGCATAATATCCATTCCTGTGGCTGTTATCATCAGTATTAAAGAATTTACGGGTAAAAATATTATAACTACTATTGTGAATGGATTAATGGGATTACCACCAGTAGTTGTTGGACTATTTATTTATCTTTTACTATCATATCAAGGTCCTCTTGCAGCGTATAATTTACTATATACAGTTTGGGCAATGGTTATAGCACAATTCGTGATTGTTACACCGATCATTATAGCTTTATCAAAGCAGACAATTGACAGTATTTTTCACGAGTATAAGGATTTTATTAAATCTATTGGGCTTACTACTTTTAAGAGTATGACCTTACTAATATGGGAGACAAGAGATTTAATGTTGGTGAATGGCCTTGCTGGTTTAGGCAGAGCATTTGCAGAAGTTGGCGCCGTTATCATAGTTGGAGGTAATATCGCTCATGAAACACGCGTTCTAACAACATCGATTGCTTTAGAGACGTCCAGAGGTGATTTAGTGAAAGCAATGGCTCTAGGATTAATCTTAATTTTGTTATCAATATTAATAAGTACATTAACAAACATGATTAAAACATATTCCTGCAAGTAAGATGATTAAACTAGAAAATATAAGTAAAAGCTTTGGAACAAAATATGTTTTTAATGATTTTAATCATAATTTCTATGGTAATGGTTTATCGATAATTAATGGTCCTAATGGTTGCGGAAAAACAACGCTTTTGAAAATTATGTCTAATGTTATTAGACCAGATTCAGGAAATATCCTATTTCCTTCTAAATTGAACCTTGATAATGATATTGGTTATGTTTTTCAAAAACCTCTTATGTTGAAGAGAAATATTTGGGATAATCTCTTATATATAGTATCCACGAAACAGAAGATTACTCAGAGACATAAAGATATCTGTTTAAAACTACTCATGGATTTTTATGATGATAATACGAAAAAAATTAATAATCTTTTTGATTCAAACATATTCAAACTATCAGGTGGTGAGCAACAGATAATTTCACTAGCTAGGACATTAATTTTAAAACCCAGATTATTGTTCCTAGACGAACCATTTTCTCATTTGGATGATCAACGTGCTAAAAAATTGGTTTCTCTAATCCAGTCTTACTCTGAGAATTCAAAAATTGTTATGGTTACTCATAGATTAGATATTGTTAAGCATTTAACAGATGATATCTTATATTTAAAATGAAAAATATTATAAATATAATAACTACTTTTATGATTTTATTTACTTCGCAACTATTATTTGCAAGTGAACGGTACATAACACTTCAATCAACAACATCCGTAAGAGATTCAGGTCTCCTAAGTTTCATTATTCCTAAATTCAAAGAAGCATCTGATATAGATGTTAAGGTAATTGCTAATGGCACTGGTCAAGCGCTAAGGAATGCTACCGATTGTAATGGAGACTTGCTTCTTGTTCATTCTTTGAAAGATGAAACAAATTTTGTAAATCAAGGTTATGGAATTCATAGACATAAACTTATGTATAATGATTTTGTAATAATTGGGCCTTCATCAAATCCAGCAAAAATCCAATCATCTGAATCTATAGATCTAACTCTCAAAAAAATTGCTAATTCTGGCAATAACTTTATTTCACGGTCGGATGACAGTGGGACACATAAAAAAGAAATATCTTTGTGGAATAAATCTGAGGTTAAAATAGAAAAAGGGGCTCAATGGTATATAAGAGCAGGCCAAGGCATGGGTGCCACACTAAATATTGCAATAGGAATGAATGCATATACTCTTACAGATAGATCAACTTGGCTTAAATTCATGAATAAAGCTAGTCATAATATTCTTTATGAGTCACGTGTTGATTTGAAAAATGAGTACGGAATAATCGTTGTAAACCCGCAGCATTGCTCAAATGTAAAATTAGATCTTGCTCAAGAGTTCGTAAATTGGCTCATTTCTGATATTGGCAAGGAGATCATTAAGTCATACAACATCAATAATACGCAAGTATTCTTTGTAGATTGATAGTATACATGACATAATATATATTATACGAACATATAGTACTATAAATACATAAACCCTATCTCGAAGCTATGTTTCACACATATGTTAGAATACCCTCGAAATGAAGAAAATAATCAAAAAAATTATCGGTTTATTAGGTTATAAACTAGTTACTAACCATAAGACATACGATATGGATTATGAGGAAGACTTTATAAAAGAATTTGAGTCACTAGAGCCCTACACTGTTACAAGCATAGAAAGGATGTATGCGCTTAAACAATCTGTTCAATATATTGTTGATAATCAGATAGATGGAGATTTTATTGAATGTGGTGTATGGAAAGGAGGTTCATGCATGATGATCGCTAATACATTATTAATGAATGATCAACAAAATAGAGAATTATGGCTGTATGATACATTTGATGGGATGACTATGCCTACAGATGAAGATATAGAGAGGGAAACGGGGAATAAAGTAGAAGATTTAATGAAAAGTTCTAAAAAAAATACAGATAAATATAA
>PBHH01000018.1 GCA_002720195.1 Gammaproteobacteria bacterium | reverse complement strand
ATGGTTGATGCCCAAATATATCAATGGCATTATTTATTCTGTAGAGGTTTGACTGTAGCTACAATTTTATTGGTTTTTTTACTTTATAAAGAAGGTTTTGCATTTCGACATAATTTTAAAAGAGTCGGCCTTTCTGGTTTACTTGGAGGTGTCGCGTTAGCGTTTGCCTTTATTTTTTTTATTTTTGGAATGACATATACATCAGCAGCAACAACACTATTCATGATTGGAACCCAACCATTATTTGCAGGTCTCTTTGCTTATATATTTTTGAGAGAATATGTTAGAGCGGCGACTTTAATAGCTTGTGTGATTTCACTGGGTGGAATGTTCATCATGGCCTACAGCGATTGGCAGTCAGGAACTTTTATGGGATGGGTTTTTGGATTATTTTGTTCAGTTTCATTTGCAACTTTCGCTGTAACTTTAAGATGGCAGCCTGATACGCCTAAATTTACCACCATAATGATATCAGGTGTAACATGTGCCTTGTTTTCAGTCATAATGATATTAATTTTCTCCGAAAATCTAACGATGCCTACAAGAAATATTTTACTAAGTATTTTACATGGTTCATTTGTAGCATCAGGATTAATACTTCTAAGTATTGGATCAAAATATTTACCAGCTGCAGAGTTTATGTTGCTATCATTAACTGAAGTTGTTGGAGGAGTAATTTGGTGTTGGATACCACTCTTTGGAGTAAACGAAATACCTGAGGCTTACACATTAATCGGTGGTTTAGTTATAATTTTTTCAATTGCATTTCATGCTATCGGAACAAGGCAAAGACCTGTTCCACCAACACTGTAAGACTGAAAGGATTAATTTTTATGAAAATAGGGTTTATTGGACTAGGTAATGTAGGTTTTAAATTAGCAAACAGTCTATTATCAGCCGGACATCATCTATATGTTTATGATCTTGAAAAAAGTAATGCTGAAGACTTAATACAATCTGGTGCCCAATGGACCGACTCTCCTAAAGAACTTTTATCCTTATCTGACATTGCGATCACTTGTCTACCAAGCCCCGAAGCTGTTGCAAATGTTGTGGAGGGAAGTGATGGATTAATACATGGCGCTAAAGAAGGCAAGGTTTGGATTGAGATGAGTACAACTGATAGTCGTGAGATGTTACGCCTTGGAGAGTTAATGGAAAAAAAAGGAATTCATTGTTGCGAAGCGCCTGTTTCAGGCGGATGTCACAGAGCTGCTACAGGCAATATTGCAATCTTAGTTGGTGGTTCACGAATTGCTTTTGATATGGCTTTTCCAGCATTATCTGCCATGGGATATCAGATTCTACATGTAGGTGAATTAGGTAAGGCTTCGGTTTTAAAAGTAGTTACAAATTACTTAGCCTCAACTCACCTCGCTGCTTTGGGAGAAGGCTTAATGGTTTGTAAAAAAGCAGGGATCGATTTAAAAAAAGCTTATGAAGGAATAAAGATTAGTTCAGGAAATTCATTTGTTCATGAAACTGAAAGCCAAGTAATAATGAATGGAAGTTATAATATTAATTTCACTATGGACCTAGTTTGCAAAGATGTTGGTTTATTTGATGNCCTTGCTAAATCAATGAACATTCCAACAGAGATATCTTCCCTGATAACAGAAATTTTTAAAAAGGGACGTGATAAATATGGAGATCGGGCCTGGTCTTCAATGATAGTTAAAAGACTAGAAGATGCGTGTCAAGCCGACTTGAGAGCTGATGGTTTTCCATCAGAACTTATTGATGATACTCCAAGAAGAGAAGGTTACGAGGTCAAAATTGGAAACTAATATTCAAAATATAAATTGGAATTATCCCACACCAATTAAATTTGGTGTTGATAGAATTCACGAACTTGCAGAGTTTATTTATGAATTGGGAATAAAAAATCCTCTGATTGTAACTGATCCTCAATTTAGAGAAATTGATCAATTTAATACCATTGTCGAAAATTTGACCAAATCAGAAATCAAATTAAGCATTTTTTCAGAAATAAAAGGTAACCCAACTGGAAAAAATATTAATGATGGCGTTGAAGTTTTTCTCAAAGATAAAAATGATGGTNTTATTGCAATTGGTGGAGGAAGTTCACTTGATGCAGGAAAAGCAATTGCTTTTATGTCTAAGCAAAAAGAAAATATTTGGTACTTTGAGGATATNGGGGATAATTGGACAAGAGCTATCATTGAAAATTTACCTAGAGTAATAGCTGTTCCAACCACAGCTGGAACTGGATCAGAAACAGGAAGAGCATCTCTAATTGTGGATGAGCAAACGTATACAAAAAAAATTATTTTTCATCCAACGATGCTACCAGATTTAGTCGTCCTTGATCCTTCTCTTACAATTTCTTTACCTAAACATTTAACAGCTGCAACTGGAATGGATGCTTTGGCNCATTGTCTTGAAGCATATTGTTCAAATGTTTTTCATCCAATGGCACATGGAATTGCTCTTGAGGGCATTAAGATTATTAAGGAAAATTTAATTAANGCTTATAATTCTCCAGAAAATATTGAAGCTAGAGCAAAAATGTTGGTTAGTTCAACGATGGGCTCAACCGCATTTCAAAAGGGATTGGGTGCAATTCATTCATTAAGCCATCCTATTAATGCTGTGAATGATGTTCATCATGGGCTATCGAATGCAATTTTCATGCCGTACGTCATTAAATTCAATCANNCCCAAATAGAAGAAAGAATTATNTCTCTNTCTAAATATATTGATTTAGATAATCAAACATTTGATGGGTTCCTACAATGGATCTTAGATTTAAGAAATGAGCTCTCAATTCCTCATACTCTAAAAGATCTCAACCTTGAATTTGATTTTGACAAATTGTCTAAGATGGCACTTGTTGACCCATCGACTTCTACTAATCCGGTTGATTTAAGCGAAGATGATATGAAAACACTTTACTTAAATTCATTTGAAGGAAATTTATAATAAAAATCTAGTCAGCTCGCAATGTATTGCCGTCAACAGCAATAGATTGTCCTGAAATTTTATTGCTATCATCAGACATTAGAAATGAACACAATTTTCCAATATCTTCTTCTTCGATCCAGCTATTCATTGACGCCATAGACACAAAATCTTTTTCGATACTTTTTTTCGATACGCCCAAGTATTTGGCTTTTGCATCAATGACTCTGTTCATTCTTGATCCTCGTGTTACACCAGGAAGAATGGCATTAACTCTTATCCCATACTTTCCTAATTCCATTGCCGCTGTCTTAGTAAAACTCAAAGTTGCCGCCTTACTTACAGCATAGGGAGATCTTAGTGGGAAACCAAAAACACCAGCGGTTGAAGAAATATTTATTATGGAGCCTCCTTTATTTTTTTTTAGCATTGGAATAGCATTTTTTGTGAATAAGAAATGACTTATAACATTTGTTTTAAGGGTTTGATCCCAATTTTCAGTATTTAANTTTTCAATTACTCCTGTGGGACCTGCAACTCCTACGTTATTAATTAAACAATCAATTGAATTTGTAACTTTTTTTACCTCTTTAAAAAATTTTTTAACATCTTTTTCATTGTCAGCATTACAGAAATAAGCGCGAATACTATTTTTCTTATCTTTATTAATTTTTTGAATACGCTTTTCGTCTATATCACATAAAAATATCTTTGCGCCTCTCTTATGTAATACCTTAGCTGTGGCCCAGCCAATACCTCTTGCTCCAGCTGATATAATAACTTTTTTATTTTTTAGTAACATTTCATTATTATTTNATTTGCGTTTATTAACTAAAAATAATTATGGTGTGACAAAATTGAAAAAACAATCATAAAATTTCTTAAAGCCAATACAGCTAATTTAATTTTACTCAAAATATTTAGACAACTCGTAAGCTAATTTTATACTGGCTTCATTAGCTTTTTTACTAATACGTCCTAATATTAAGAAACTATGTGAAAGATTTGAAAAATAGAGATGCTTTACCTCGTTCTCTGCTTCAATTAATTTCTTAGCAAAATATTGTCCCTGGTCTCTTATAGGATCAAATCCTGCAGTAGCAATTATTGTTGGTGGTAAATTTGATAAATCGTTTTTATTCAGAGGATTTGCCCAAGGATGATCAAGGTTTTTACCATCTGGAAAGACATTTTTATTAAAAAACTCCATAGTTTCTCTAGACATAGGGAAAGTATTAGCGCAGCTNTCAATTGAAGGTTGATCTTTCATACTTGGCGTTACCCATGGGTATGCGATGCATATAGCAAGCGGTTGAATTTCNTTCCTATCTCTTAACACAATTGACATTGTGCTAGATATCATTCCTCCAGCACTATCACCCGCAAGCGCAACTTTATGTGGATCAATTCCTAATGTAGAAGAATTTTTTTGCACGTAATCCCAAAGAAAAAGACAGTCTTCAATTGGAGCTGGAAACTCATTTTCTGGGCACAGTCTATAATCAAGTGATATAACTTTAGCATTACACACATCTGCTAATAATGAACAAAAATAGTCATCTGTTAAATGACTCATCAAAACAAAACCTCCCTGATGAAAAAATAATATTGCACCATTTTCATCTGATATTTTCTTAGGAAAATAAATTCGAGCTTTCAATTCTTCGCTAGGACCTTGAATTTTAACGTCTTCAATTCCTATCCCTCTGACTCTTGGTAGGCCAGCTAAGTCAAACTGTCGGGCTGCTTCTCGATAATCATGAGTGGTAATACGTTGNTTCTTCATCTCCTTTTCTGATAGTTTTTCAGCAATTTGTATATTTATGTCTAGTTCATTTCCATCAATTATCACAGGAGGGCCAGCTATTAATCTAAGGAACGATTTTGGTAAAACTCTTAATATGTTTAAAATGATATTTTCAATTCTCATCTGAATTGATTTTAAACTGCTTTAAAACCAAATTCGAGAGAAGCATCAGTAATTGCATGGTGAAATGAGCCTGCGAAACTTCTTAGTGCCATTATATTAAATGTCAAAGGATCATTATTAATCATATCTAAAGTTATTGTAATGCCATGATAAACTGAATTTGCGCAATTATTTTTTCCAAAATCATTTAGATTCAGTGGAGATCCTTTTTTTATAACATTAAGAGCATCTTTTCCTTTGACCTGAATTATTGCCCTAGAATGAGAAAGATCAGTAATTGCAAAATCAGAGTCCATGAATTGTTTTTTTATTTCTTGAAAAATATCTTCATTATTAGAGAGTATCATCCAAACATTAGGTGCATGCCATTGAATTCTCATATTTTCATCACCCGNAGACAATCCTGAGTTTGCAGGTAAATTATGACCATTAATTGAAATATTTTTTATGTCAGCATCACTATTTTTATATTTAGATATTTGGTAAATTTTTATATTTGTAATTTCTTTTATAATTAATAAATCAGCTTCATCTTTGTTCTTATAATTGCCGTGTAGCCCTAATTCGTGAGAACTTGATAATGGTGAAATTTTACTCATGAGCGCACTCTTTTCCCTTCAGGGTCTACATAATGCTGAGATACAATTTCCACAGGAATTATTTTATTTTTTAATGGTGATACAGCGAAGAGCTTTTCACCTTTTTTATTTTTACCATCTTTAATAATTGCTAATGAAAAAGGGTTATCATATTCAACACTCCAACAAGAAGCAGATACATGTCCTAACTTGGGATTTGGAAAGCTAGCCTTTGCATTTTCAACCAAATAAGAGCCCTCAGGAATTGATGTTTTTTTATCAATTGGGACAACACCCACAATTTTTTCTCTATCATCTTCTGTAAATGCTTTTCTATTAAGAGATCTCTTTCCAATAAAATCTTTTTTCTGACTCAGCATTCCATCTAGTGAAAGATCATAAGCAATTGTTCGTCCGTCAATTTCAGAACCAGCGACATGACCCATTTCAATTCTCAACGTAGATAACGCTTCTGTGCCGTAAGCTTGAATGCCAAAATCTTTACCCAGAGATATAATTTCATTCCACATCTCATTGCCGTAATCAGACATTACATTCACTTCAAAAGCCAATTCTCCTGAAAAAGAAATTCTGAAAACGCGAGCAGATGTATTTTTAAATTTTAATTCTTTGAAGCCCATAAAAGGAAAGCCCTCATTACTCATATCATCATGAGGGAATAGACATTGTAACAACTCTCTAGATTTTGGACCTGCAATTGCTGCCCCAGCCCATTGTTCAGTGGTTGATACGACATTAACATCAAGTTCTGGCCAGACAACTTGAAGGTAATATTCAAGATGCGAAAGAACATTTGCAGCTTGTGCTGTGGTGGTTGTCATATGAAAATGGTTTTCAGCTATTCGTGTTGTAGTGCCATCATCAAAAACCATTCCATCCTCTCTTAACATCACACCATATCGTGCTTTTCCAACAGGTAATTTTAGAAAGGCGTTTGTATATACTCGATTTAGAAACTCTGCAGAGTCTCTTCCTTTAATATCAATTTTTCCAAGAGATGTTACATCGCAAATGCCAACATTTTGTCTTACATTTAGAGCCTCTCTCTTTGCCGCCTCCTGGAGAGTTTCATTCCCTCGCTTATAATATCTTGGGCGTAGCCATAGTCCTGCATCAACAAATACAGCATTATTCTTTTCGTGCCATTCATGAATTGGAGATTTTCTTGTTGCACGATAATTTTTTCCAACTTCACGACCAATAATAGTACCGATGGTTACAGATGTATAAGGTGGTCTAAAAGTTGTGTGCCCAACTTCTGGAACAATTTTTTTTTCTAGATCTGATACTAGTTGTAGGCCATTCAGATTGCTTGTTTTACCTTGATCCGTAGCCATTCCAAGGGTGGTATATCTTTTTACATGTTCAATTGATCTGAAACCTTCTCTTACTGCTAACTGAATATCTGATACAGCCACATCATTTTGAAAATCAACAAACCTTTTATGGTGTTTATTGTCTGGGAGCGGCATGCACCAGAACTTATCGTGTGGACCAAAATCTTTTTCATCTGATATCGGTATGGAAGTTTCTCTTCCATTCTTTGTAATTTCATCTGAGAGTTGATACCCCTTCTTAAATCCATCGGCCAAACTTTCTTTTAATGTAAAAGAACCATTCGCTGAGCCGGTCACAGTTTCTTTTTGTCTTGATTGATCAGGTAAAAATGTATCTGTTTCTTTTTCGTATTTAAGTTTATTCCCTGATTGAGATGCAAGATGAACAGTAGGTGTCCAATTGCCAGAAACAAAAATAGAGTCACATGGAATTGTCGTTAAATTTTTATAGCCATCTTTAGACTCAGTTAGTTCACCAATGGTAGCTGACTTAACTTTTTTATATCCAGCGGTGTTCGCAATCCCATGGTTAAATTTAATCTCTATTCCTATATTTTTAGCTTCTATGACTACTCCAGCGTCAGACGATTTCCTGGTATCCAAAATAATAGTATCTATACCGTAAGTTTTAAACTCAATCGCTGTTTCATAGGCTGTATCATTGTTCGTGAAAATAATTGGTTTTTTTCCTGGAAGAACTCCATACACTTTTAAATATTCACGAGCAGACGTCGCTAACATGATGCCAGGTCTGTCATTGTTAGCAAAGATAAGAGGTCTTTCAATTGAACCGGTAGATATTAAAACATGTTTAGCTCTTATGTACCAAAGTCTTTGGCGAGGAGTATAAGGTTCTGGATCACTAAGATGATCTTTACATCTTTCAAACATTACAAGCATATTGTGATCATAGTAGCCAAAAACCTGAGAGCGTTTTTTTACAATCACATTTGGCATAGATTTTAACTCACTAATAGAATCTTCAACCCACTCGTCTCCATTCTTATTACCAATAGTTACATTATCAGTAAGTAAAGAACCGCCAAATCTAGCTTTGTCCTCGGCAAGAATAACTCTTGCTCCATTTTTTGCAGCGGATAGGGCACTTGCGATACCAGAAGGTCCAGATCCAACCACCAGAATATCACAATGTTCGTACTGATGTTCGTATCGATCAGGGTCAGGATCCAAAGACGCCTTTCCCATTCCTGCAGCCTTTCTTATAAAAGGTTCGTAGACATGATACCAAAAACTTTTTGGCCACATAAATGTCTTGTAATAAAATCCAGCAGGAAAAAATCGGTTAAAAAAATTATTAATTCCTCCAACGTCAAAGTTGACTGATGGCCAGCAATTTTGGCTTTCAATCCTTAAGCCGTCTACTAATTCTACTTCAGTGACATTAACATTTGGCTCTGTAATACTGTCTTTATATAATTGAACTTTTCCATTCGCATCTTCAACTCCAGCAGCAATAATACCTCTAGGCCTATGATATTTAAAACTTCTACCAATGAGATGAACACCATTTGCTAGTAAAGCTGAAGCTAAAGTGTCACCTTTGTAGCCGGTGTATTTTTTTCCATTGAATATAAAGCTAATTTCTTTATTTCTATCAATAAGACCTCCAGCTGGTATTCTAAATTCTTGAGACACTTTAGAGATTTTCTTTCATTTCCATCGTTTGGATAATGTCGTGAGTAGCTGTGTTCCTCATCACTTTAAACCATTGACGACATCCTGAGATATGATGCCATAGCTCTAAGTGGTTCCCTCTTGGGTTTTTACGATAATAAACAAAATTATCCCAATCTTGATCTGAGATTTCGCTATTCAATTCTGGCCTCTTCACAGTGGCATCTCCACCATAGGCAAATTCATTTTGAGATCTATTTCCGCAATAAGGGCATTTTATTTCTAGCATAATTAACTAATCCAAGTTTTTGTTCCTAGTCCTTTTTCATCAATTAGGTGTCCTGTGTGGAATCGATCTAATTTAAATGGAACACTTAATTCATGAGGTTCATTGCAGGCAATTGTGTGAGCAAAAGTTAGTCCAGAAACAGGTGTTGCTTTAAAGCCGCCATAGCACCAACCACAATTTAAGAAGACTCCCTCAATATGAGTTTTGTCAATTATCGGAGAACCATCCATGGACATGTCCATAATCCCTCCCCAGGTTCGTAGTATCTTTAATCGACTTAAATTTGGAAAGAGAGCTACGCCTTCAGTTAACACATGTTGAATTGTTGGTAAATTTCCTCTTTGAGCATAACTATTATATCCATCTAAATCTCCCCCCATAACCATTTCACCTTTATCAGATTGACTACAATAAAAATGACCCGCACCGAATGTTACCACTCCATCAAGTAAAGGTTTTACTGGCTCTGAAACACATGCTTGTAAAACATGAGCTTCAATTGGAAGAGTCATATTTAATTTTTCAGCTAGAATAGAAGTGCTTCCAGCGACGCAGAGTCCAACTTTGTTAGTCTTGATATTGCCTTTTGACGTTTGTACTCCAATGACTTTACCATTCTCGATATCAAAGCCATTTACTTCACAATGCTGTATTATATCTACTCCCATATCATCGGCAGCTCTTGCATATCCCCAAGCAACTGCATCATGTCTTGCTGTTCCACCAATAGGTTGAAGAAGACCTCCAAAAATTGGGAAACGAGCATTTTCAGTAAAATCTGCAAATGGGATCATCTTTCTTACCTCTTCTCTTCCAAGAAGAGCTGCGTCAATTCCATTCAACCTCATTGAATTTCCTCTTCTAGCGTANGCATTTAATTGTGCATCTGAGTGAGCAAGATTCAGTATTCCTCGCGGCGAATACATTACATTATAATTTAANTCNTGACTCAGGNCTNTCCACATTTGCATGCCTTGTTCATAGAACAAATTATTAGCATCATGCATATAATTGGACCTTAAAATCGTTGTATTTCTTCCAACGTTTCCTCCTCCAATCCAACCCTTTTCAAGGATAGCAATATTTTTTAGATCATAGTATTTTGCTAAGTAATAAGCAGTAGCTAATCCATGACCACCACCACCAATGATAACTGCTTCATATTCTTTTTTTGGCTCAGGATCTCTCCAAGCAACATCCCAATCTTTATGATGATTGAGAGCATTTTTAACCAGACTGAATACTGAGTATTTTTTCAAAACTAATAACCTTTAAAGTTTATTTATATAGAACGATTTTGATCAACTCCAAGGAAAGGGACTGTTTGAAGTAGGATGTAACTTGCCTTCTTCATATCTTGAGAATCTGAACGGTTCTAATAAGTTGCTTTTTTCTCCAAGGACTTCATCGGCAACAAGTTTCCCTACGCCTAACATCTTATATCCATGATTGGAGTCAGCGATCATGTAAACATTTTCTCTGAATTGATCAAATACAGGAAAAGAGTCAGGAGTAAAACATCCCAGTCCACCGGTAGCACCTTTTTTAAATAAGTGAGATTTTCCTTCAAATCTTTTGTGACAGAATGCCAATGCAGAAGTCCACATATGCGCAAAGTTATCATCAATTACAAAGTTTTTAGATGATGGTCCATATGGATCTACTTCTATNCCTGCTCCACCAGGTTTACCTACTTTGTAGGGAGAGGCTCCACCTTGAATTCCCCCAAAATGAAAATCAGGCTTATAATAAATACCCCACAATTTATCTGTTATAAGNGATTTATCGTCATCAGAATAAAGAGGGGCGTCAGTATCAACATGGATGACAGGAGGCATATTTCCATCCTCAGTTTTTAAGAAATTTGGATCTACGTTGAGAACACCTTCAACTAAAAACCAATATTGCCACATCGGAATATTTTCATGCATTGTTCCATTACTTTTTATGCTGACCTCTTTGGGTAGCTCTAGCATATTCCAAAATGATTGAGCCCAAGGACCCGCACCGATTATAACTTGATCACACTTTATTGAACCTTTGTCAGTGTCTACCGCAGTTACTGCATCAGAATTTGAACCATATTGAAAGCCTTTTACTGTGACACCTGTTAAAAGTCTTACGCCTTCATGCTCCGCTTTATCTGCCAAGCCATACATCGCAGATGTATTATTAGCATAACCTCCTCTTTTTTCATGAAGGACACTTGTNATCCCTTTTGCTTGCCAGTCACCAAACATTGACTTCATATATTTTTCAGATTTTTCTTTTCCTTGAATGAATTCTGANTCATATCCAATATTTTTTTGTTGTTCATAAATAGAAGCAACATCTTCTTCCATACACTCTGGACTGATCTGCATGTAGCCAACACTGTGATAGTGATATGCTTTAGGGTCTGTTTCCCAAACTTCTACAGAGTGTGCCATCAACTCTCTCATTGCAGGTTGAAAATAATTATTTCTTACTACACCACATGCAACGCCAGTTGCACCAGCAGCAATTGAATCTTTTTCAATAACTAAAATTTTACTTCCGTCACCTTTGCCTTGAGCTTTTAATTTTGCTGCTAAATGGTAGGCTGTGCTCAATCCATGGATTCCAGCGCCAATGATTACAAAATCAGCTTTATCCGGTATCGACATTAATTAATCCTAAATTTTAAATCTAATAATTAGCATTTTTCTTACTTCGCGATAGTTGTCAATCCAAATTTGATGTATGCTNTAAGATACATATGGAAATNAATTTAGAGAATTTTAACGTAAGAAAAACAAACCCTTATGATGCTGGAGTCATAGGACTTCCAGATGGAATTGAACGCTATATAGCTAAAGCCATGGGTTTGACTGGCATTGAGTTCTTTAAGGGTGACCAGATTTCAATCAAAAATATTGAGGGAAGTCAAATAGCTGAAATTGTCGTTTTTGATAATACTGGAAATTGCTCATCAGAATTAATTGGATCGAAAAGTAATAATGATGCTGTTTTTACCAAGGAAGTATTATCTAATAAATCAGAACAATATTATCTATTATCAAAATTAAAGAAGAAGAATATTAATTTTCATAAAGCTCGATCAATTGACTTGTTCGATCAAGAAACGATCGCTGGAACAGTTGANGAGTTTACTTGTGAAAATGATGGATTCATTATCATTGCAGTACCTGGTGTTGATATGACAGTTGATAGTCATAATCCTCCAACTGATTTAGAAATAAAAATCAAAAGACAAAATAAGACTAATAATAAAGCTAATTATTTTTTACCACCGCCGTTAGCTCCAGTTAAAGAAGAATTTATTGTGAATAATAGCACAGCAATATCATATGAAGTTGAAGCNGGTGATTTTATACAAGTTATTGATCTTTACGGTAGGCAGTGTTCTGATTTTCAAGTTTTTGATTCACTAAAATTAGAAAAGGGTAAGGAGCTATCAATAGATCCAATGGTTACGAGAAGTATCATTGGAATGAATTATGCGGTTCCAGGGTTATTTTCAAAATATTTTGATCAAGATCANGATGCATTAGTGGAAGTAGTTCAAGATACTTGCGGAAGACACGATACATTTGGTAATGCATGCAGTTCTAAATATTATGAGGATGTTGGATATTTTGGTCATGCAAACTGTTCAGATAATTTNAATGAAGCACTAGCTCCTTACGGTGTACAAAAGAGAAGGGCTTGGCAGGCAATAAATCTTTTTTTTAATACTGGTCTTGATGCTACAAATGTTTTTTATTTTGATGTTCCTTGGTCAATACCAGGAAACTATGTTCTCTTTCAAGCTCAAAAAAATTTAGTCTCTCTATCATCAGCTTGTCCTTGCGATATTGATGCTGCAAATGACTGGAACCCAACTGATATTTGCGTTAGGATTTACTCTAAGGAGAATTTTTTCTCTAAAGCTTTAGGATACCGCAAAAGTGTGGGAGCAGATATTGATTTGACAAAACAAACAGGGTTTCACGAAAGAACGTCAAAATTGACGAATGATTATACTGAATTTGCCGGAGTATGGATACCGAGGAAATACGATAATCATGGCACGATAGCAGAATATACTGCATGCAGGAATAATGTCGTAATGATGGACTTATCGTCTCTTAAAAAGTTTGAGGTNATTGGTCCTGATGCNGAAGAGCTTATGAACACTGCGCTAACTAGAAATATTAAAAAACTATCAGTTGGCCAGGTTGTTTATACAGCAATGTGTTATGAAAATGGAACAATGATNGATGATGGAACACTTTTTAGGCTGGGAGACACCAACTTTCGATGGATTGGTGGAAGTGATTATTCTGGAGAATGGTTACGAGAATTAGCTTTAAAATTGAATTTAAGAGTTTCTGTTAAATCTTCTACAGATCAATTACACAATCTTTCAGTTCAGGGTCCAAACAGTCGTAAAGTTTTATCAAAAATAATGTGGACGACACCTGCAAGTCCTGGGATTGAGGATTTGAAATGGTTTCATTTTAACATCAGTCGATTAAATGATCATCTCGGTATACCGGTTATGTTGTCTCGAACAGGTTANACAGGAGAACTTGGATATGAAGTTTATTGTCATCCAAAAGATGCACCAGCAGTTTGGGATGCAATTTGGGAAGCTGGACAAGAATATGAAATTGTTCCAATGGGCTTTGATGCTTTGGATATGTTAAGAATTGAAGCAGGATTAATTTTGGGTGGAAATGAATTTAGTGATGAGACTGATCCTTTTGAGGCTGGAATTTCATTTACAGTTCCTCTTAAATCTAAAGATGCCAATTTTATTGGTCGTGATGCTCTGGTAAGAAGAAAAGAGAACCCTCATAGAAAGCTTGTTGGTCTTGAGATCGAAGGAAATGAAAAATGTGGACATGGAGACTGTGTTCATATTGGAAAAGGTCAAGTTGGAGTCATAACTAGTGGTATGATTTCTCCAACACTAGATAANAATATTGCTTTATGTCGAATAGATATTCATTCCTCAGAAATTGGAAGTGAAGTTGAAGTTGGTAAACTTGATGGTCATCATAGAAGAATTAAAGCTAAGATAATTGAGTTTCCATTCTATGATCCAACTAAAAGTAGAGTTAAAGCTTAGTTTTCAACAATTAACTACCTATAGTATGTCATATAGATAATTAATCTATATTTAGTTAAAATTTTACAATATTTATTTTATTTCATTTCACTTTAGTCACGTTCTATGGGTATAATTTTTCAGGATTAATTAAATCAAAATTAGGAGTAAATTAAATGAGAAAGATAATAAGTTTACTTTCTGCTATGTTCATAGTGACAAGTATTACGCTTGGAACTGCAGCATATGCAGCAGATAGTAAAAAACCAATTAGAATTCCAACTCATAACTGGTCAAGTCAAATAGTTATGGCTTATGTTATTGGTGGAATTTTTGAGAGCATTGGAAACAATGTTGAATANGTCCCAGCTGACTCTAATGCTGTTTATGAAGCAATTCGTCAGGGCGATGTAGATATATCACATGAAGTATGGCAATCTGCATTTGGTAAGTCGTTTGATAATGCCAGAGACGCAGGAGGTCTGCTTGACTGGGGTGACCATGAAGCAAGAACTCTAGAAGATATGGGTTTCCCAAACTGGATTTTGGATACAGATTTATGTCCTGGTCTTCCAGATTGGACAGCTTTAAAGAATCCAGATTGTGCTGCAAATTTTGCAACACCTGACTCGGGCGGTAAAGGCCGTTGGTTAGAGGGTCCACAAAGTTGGCATGGTGATTTAATGCCTCAACGTTTAGAAGCACTTGGATTAGATGATCTTTGGATGGTCAAGTTTGCGGGTGGAGCCGATGCGTTATGGGCAGACCTTGCTGCTGCAGAAAAAGAGCAAAGAGGAAGCATTATCTTTAACTGGACACCAAACTTTACTGATGGTGCTGGATTTACATTTATTGATTTCCCTCCATACTATGATGGTTGTAGACCTGTTGATGGTGGTGATGGAAAATGTGGATCTCCAGACGGCTATCTTAAGAAAGCTGTGTATGAAGGTTTCCCTAAAACACATCCACAGGCAGCTGAAATTTTCAAGAAAATGTCTTTTACAACAAGTCACATAGGTGCAATGGCAGCTTTGGTTGATACNGATAAAATGACACATGAAGATGCTGCTAAAAAGTGGTTAGCTGATAATGAATCTGTATGGAAAGCTTTTGTAAATTAATTGTTTTTTAATAAAGATTCTTAAATTAATCTCTCCCCTAGTTTATACTAGGGGAGATTTTTTTTACTATTTTAGATTCATGAAGAAATTATCTATTTGTATTTTTTTAATTTTGTTGATTTCCAACTCCGCAAATGCACGTAAAACCGGATGTGAAGGAGATTGTGAAAATGGTGTNGGGACCTGGACTTATACTGATAAAACAGTTTACGAAGGCCAGTGGAGCAACAGTTTAAAGCATGGCCAAGGAATTGAAACATGGCCAAATGGTTATGTTTACAACGGTACATTTGACAATAGTGAATGGCACGGCCAAGGNAGCCTTATATTCCCTGACGGATCAAAATATGTAGGTGATTGGGTAAACGATAATATGAATGGCCAAGGATCATTTACTTGGGCTAATGGAGACGTTTATACCGGTGGATTTCTAAATAGTAGTAGACATGGAGAGGGAGTTCTAGAGAAGTCAGATGGCACGGTCTTAAAAGGTGTTTGGAATGAAGGAGAGTTAGTTGAATCTAATTAGAAACTAATGGCTTTAGAAAATAATTTACAGACAGATAAAATAACCCCAAATGGCTTTAGAAAATTAACAGGTCTTTTGACTCTTATATCAACAATTATTTTTATTTTTTTAATTTTAAATAATATTTTTAAAAAAGAAGAATTTGAGCCTGTAGTTGAAGATATCATTACTGAAGAAGAAAATGTTGAAGACTATGATGATTTCATCTTTGCATTACCAAGTGGCAAATTAAATTTCTATGAAAGCAAGGATGGGTATGAGTTATCTATTAGTGAATATGAGACCATCTGTAAAAACACAAAGATAATTACTCAACGTTCAATTATGGGTGCAAATATAACAGATATTCAAGCTCAGGTATTATATAATGACAATGGAAATAAAATAGATCGATATTCAGTGAAGTGGGACAGTAATAATAAAATTTGTTTGGCTGAGTATACAATTAAAGCACTTCAAGGTTCAACTGAAACAGTAACTGTAATAGGTCAAGCAAAAGGTTTTTTAAATACTGGAGTTGATACTAGAGTATATTTTATAAAAAACTTTTAGAGAGATTTTTTAAATGAGGGATTTTTTTCATATTTTAGTATACATTGATCGGATATACCTATGACTTCTTTAGATCCAGTAATTAGATGTGAATCTGTTTATAAAATTTTTGGNGCAAATGCGAAAAAAATGCTCAACGACTCTAACGGAAATGTCGATGCCAAAGATTTTCAAGATGCGGGATGTATTGTTGGTGTAAATAATGCATCGTTTGATGTTGCTAGAGGAGAAATGTTGGTGGTAATGGGTCTTTCTGGGTCTGGAAAATCAACCTTACTTCGATGTATATCAAGACTAACAGATGCAACCTCAGGTAAAATTTTCATTGATGGCCAAGATCTTCTATCTCTAAAAAATAAGGAACTTATTGAATTAAGAAGAAATAAAATGGGCATGGTTTTCCAGAGCTTTGCCTTATTACCTCATAAAACAGTTTTAGAAAATATTGCTTTNCCACTTCAAATAAAGGGCATTAAAACAAATGAAAGCATAACGAAAGCTNTGGAGATGCTTGAGTTAGTTGGTCTAGATGGTAGAGAAAATTATTTTCCAAGAGAATTATCAGGAGGACAACAACAAAGAGTAGGTATTGCAAGATCTTTAGCAGTTGAGCCAGATATATGGTTTTTGGATGAGCCTTTTTCAGCACTTGACCCTCTAATTAGAAAAGAAATGCAAGATGAATTCTTAAGATTACAAAGCACGTTAAAGAAAACAATTTTATTTGTAACACATGATTTTGATGAAGCCTTAAAACTTGCAGATCGTATCGCCATTATGAAAGATGGAATAATTGAGCAACTCGATACTCCTGCCAATATTGTCTTAAATCCTGCTACAGAGTACGTACGTAAATTTACTCAAGAAGTTCCTAGAGAAAAAGTTCTAAAGATAGAGTCAGTTATGGATCCTATTTCNGGNGAAACAAACCTAAGTGAATTTAAAGTNTCAAAAGATGCAATAATAGANACAGTTGCNGAAAAAATTTTGAANNAAGAAAATCCAATGCCTGTTATTAATTCTAATGAAGAAGTAGTAGGAATTGTAAAAAGATCAAAAGTTATTCAGGTNGTATTTGGAAATGAAGACTAAANTTTATAAGTTATGAATTTTATAAATAAATATTCAACTCTTTTACAATGGGCACTTNTNTTTATTGCTTTCTTNGGTTTAATTTTTGCAATTGATATACCTGAAGGCTATAAATTTATTAGAGCNCAAGCTGAATTTTCTGTAATCGAAGGCCAGTCTGAATATAGTTTTTTAGGGACAACAGTAAGGTATTCTTTTTTTGAGTTCTTATGGCGGCTACCTCCTTGGTTAGCATGGCTACCAATATGGGTAAATGACTCTATTTACTTTTTACTGAATGACTGGATGCCTCTTGAGTTTTGGGATGATGATATTCAAGAGTATAAAACACGTCCTTTAATTCTACAGGTTACAAGAGTGATTTCAGCAAGCCTTCTTTTTTTAATAGAGTTTATTAGAGAAATTTTAATTGGAGGAGTTAAAACAGTAGTTACATTTACCAGCTGGGACTGGATTGATGCTAATCCTTGGGCTGAATTACCGGGAATACCATGGACGATTGTCACCGCTGGCGCTGTTCTGATCGGTTATAAACTAAATGGAAAGGGTCTTGCAATTTTTGCTGGACTCACGATGATTTATATTTCTGTTTTCGGACAGTGGAATCCGGCAATGGAAACCCTATCTTTCGTTTTAGTTGCGGCTCCAATTTCATTTATTCTTGGACTAAGTTTGGGCATTTGGGCTTACAAGAGTAAAAGAGTTGAAAATACACTTAATCCTATTCTACAGGTTATGCAGACTACACCTCAGTATGCTTACCTTGTTCCGGTTATGGTTTTATTTGGAATAGGTGATCATGCTGGGGCTTTGGCTACAATAATATTTGCTACTCCTCCTATGGTAAGACTTACTTTACTAGGACTTAGAGGAATTTCTCCAGAAGTAATTGAGGCTGGAAAAATGAGTGGCTGTAGTGATTTTCAACTTATGTTTAAAGTTTTAATTCCAACAGCAAAACGAGATATATTAATTGGTGTAAACCAGGTAATTATGCAGTGTTTAGCAATGGCAGTCATTGCATCTTTTATTGGTGCGAAGGGACTTGGTTGGAATCTATTATTAGCATTGAATCAACTTAGAATTGGACTAGCTCTTGAGGCTGGAATTTGTATAAGTTTAATAGCAGTGCTATTGGATAAAATGTCTCTTGCGTGGGCAAATAAACAAACTGATTATTTTGCAAACCTTAATTTTTTTGAGAGAAATAAAATAAGTTTAATTTTTTGCGCGTCTATATTTATAGGTCTAATACTTGCATATTTCGGATCTGTATATTTTAAAGAGGGTTACAACTATTTATTTGAAGTTCCTCATAATAAAGGAATTTCTACAGAAGAATTTTGGGATAAAGGCGTTGATTGGATTTGGGAGACATTTTTTTACCCATTAAAAGTATTTAATACTTGGTTGATCGTTGATGTTTTACAGCCAATGAGGGCTGCATTTCTAAGAATGCCGATTGTTGCGACGTTTGTTCTAGTTATGGGTACGGGATATATTATTGGAGGTATTCGTTCAGCTCTAGTTGTTGGAAGTTTGACATTATTTATTGCTCTAACAGAATGGTGGGATAGAGCTCTTGTGACAGCTTATATGGCTACTGTTGGTGTAATCGTATCTAGTATAATTGGAATAACTGTTGGAACTATTTGCGCACAGAACAATTCTACTTCAAAATTTATTTTAGCAGTCTGTGATATCTTTCAGACATTTCCGTCATTTGTTTATTTAATACCTGTGATGATGCTTTTTGGTGTTACGGATACAGCGGTATTGATTGCGGTAATTGTATACGCAACTATTCCTGCAACAAGATACACAGTAGAAGGCCTACGAAGTATTCCACCAGCTCTGCATGATGCGGGTGCAATGTCTGGTGTAAATAATATTCAAAGATTAGCTAAAATTGATTTTCCTCTGGCATTTCCCCATATCATGTTAGGCATCAATCAAACCGTCGTTTTTGCTCTATTTATGGTTATAATTGGAGCTTTTATTGGTACTGAGGATTTAGGACAATATATTTTAAAAGCACTTTCAGATAAACAAGGTGGGGGTAAAGGACTTGTACTTGGTATTTGTGTCGCATTTATTGGTCTTATTGTTGATCATTTAATTAGAACCTATGCAGACAAAAGAAAAAAAGCCTTAGGGATCGATTGATTAAGCATTATTCAGAGTGTTAAATCCAATGAAAAGTAAAAACCTATCAGATATTATAGAAGTTGAAAAAATTGAAATTGTTAAAAAAAATATTTCAGAAGCTCACGGCCTTCCAAACGAATGCTATACAAATGATGAGTACTTAGAGTATGAGAGAGATCATGTCTTTATAAACAATTGGACTGTTATTGGAACCGCTAGCTCAGTTCCGGTATCGGGTGATATAAAACCATTTGATTTGATTGGTATTCCTTTAATTATCATTAGAGACAAAAATCAAAATATCAGAGTTTTTCATAACGTATGTAGTCACAGAGGACATAAATTAGTTGATAAACAATGCAAGCAAAAAAACCTCATCGTATGTCCTTATCATTCGTGGTCCTACGATTTTAATGGAGACCTAGTTCGGACTCCTCATATTGGGGGACTGAATCATCATGAAGTAGAAGGTTTTGATAAGAGTAGAAGTAATCTAAAAGAAGTTCGCTCAAAAGTTTGGATGGATTTAGTTTTTGTGAATATTGACTCTCGTGCAAAAGATTTTGATACAAGTATAANACCTCTCGAGGATCGTTGGTCAAAATTCATATCTAAAGATGATCAAAAATTAATTTATCATGCAAAAAATTTTGGTAATTTTGAAATGAGTGTAAATAGTAACTGGAAGTTTGCTATTGAAAATTACTGTGAAAGTTATCATTTGCCGAGTATTCATCCAGAACTTAATCGTGTTTCAAATATTGAAGATCATTATCATATAGAAGATGAGNATAAGNTATTCTCAGGACAAGGAAGTAAAAAATATTCACAGCAATTTGATGGAAATAAAAAGTTNTCTACGTTTCCAAGTTGGCCAAACCATCTATACGAGAACTCTGAATATGTATCNTTATTTCCAAATTTAATGTTAGGAATCCACGTNGATCATTTTTTTGCATTTTGGTTAGANCCATTGTCTATGACTCAAACAAAAGAACATTTTGAAATGTATTATGTTGGAGAAGAGAGNGCTTGNAGTAATGATTACAAAGAATTAAGAGAGAAAAATTTTATATTTTGGCAAGANGTTATGAATGAAGATGTAAGTGCAATAGAGGGAATGCAAAACGGAAGAAAATCACCTATTTATAATGGTGGAAATTTTTCGCCCATTATGGATAGTCCAACACATCTATTTCATAAATGGGTTGCAGAAAATTTAACNGCTTAATCTAATTCTATTGACAGAGTCTATTTTTAGGTAATTAATTTAACTATAATTAATTGAGGCCAAAAAGTATGAAAAAAGATCTAATTTCCAGATTAAATGAAGGCCCTATCATTTGTGCTGAGGGCTATCTATTTGCAATGGAACGAAGAGGATATTTATCTGCCGGTGCTTTTGTTCCAGAAGTCGTTTTAGAGCATCCAGAAGTTGTGACACAATTACATAGAGAATTTATTAGAGCGGGATCTGATGTCGTTCAAGCTTTTACTTATTATGGCCATAGAGAAAAATTACGAATCATAGGAAAAGAACATTTATTGGAGTCTTTACAAAAAAATGCTCTACAAATTGCCAAAGACGCTGCCAGTGAATACAAGGATCTAGATCTTATGGTTTGTGGAGATGTCGCAAATACAAATATTTATGACCCAAGTGATAAGCAGTCAATTATTGAATGCCAAAAAATGTATGAAGAACAAGTGGCTTGGGCAAAGGAAGCGGGAGTTGATTTCATAGTTGCTGAGACAATTAATTGGACTGATGAAATGAAAATTGCGCTTAAAGCAATCAAAGATGAAGGAATGATAGCGGTTGCAAATTTCGCAATACCAAGGGGAGATAAAACAAGAGAAGGACATACACCTGAAGATGCTTGTAAGATGATGGAAGATTTAGGTGCAGATGTAGTTGGTTTAAACTGTTATAGAGGACCTGACATGACCATGAAACTTTTAAACAAAGTAAGAGATAAAGTATCCTGTCATGTTGCTGGATTGCCAGTACCTTATCGGACTACAGAAGAAGAACCTGGTTTTTTAAATATTTCAGATGATGGATGTAACTGTATTCCTGGTGACAATGCATTTCCTGTAGCCTTGGATAATCTATTGTGCAATCGTTTTGAGATGGCTAAATTTGCAACAGACTGTATGGAAAAAAATATTAACTTCATTGGAATTTGCTGTGGCGCTGAAGCACATCACGTGAGAGAGATGTCAGTAGCTGTAGGCAAGAAACCAATTTCGATGAAATATATGCCGGACATGAGAAAACATTTTCATCATGGAACAGACGAAACTCTTAAGCAGGTAAATAAAGAATTTACACCTTAAGAATGCAGACTCATGCCAAAGTTGTTGTAATCGGTGGGGGAGTTGTAGGATGCTCCATTCTTTTTCATTTAGCAAAGTTTGGGATGAAGGACTGCATTCTCCTTGAACGAAAAGAATTAACAGCAGGATCTTCTTGGCATGCCGCAGGGAACGTTCATGTTATTTCTTCAGATCCAAACATATCCAGACTGATGGCATATACAATAAACTTGTATAAGGAAATTGAAGAGACATCAGGACATTCAGTTGGATTTAAACCAAGTGGAGGATTTTATTTAGCCTCAAATGAAGTTTGGTCTGATTATCTGAAAAGAGAAAGAACAAAGGCTAGATATATGGGCCTTGATCAGGAGTTTATTTCATTGGAAGAGGTTGCAAAAAAGAATCCTCTTATTGATCCAAAAAAATATATTTCAGCTTTATGGGATCCGATTGATGGAGAAGTAGATCCATCTGGCGTTACATATGCATTTGCAAAATCTGCAAAAGTTCACGGTGCCAATTATTATACAAATACTGAGGTTAAAGATACTAAGCAAAGAGAAGATGGAACTTGGGATGTCTTCACTAATAAGGGAAATATTCATGCAGAAATTGTTATTAATGCTGGAGGACTCTGGGCGAGAGAGGTTGGAAAACTTGCAGGAATAAATCTACCCGTACAACCAATGGAGCATCACTATTTAATTACTGATACCATTCCGGAAATAGCTGAGATGCCTAAGGGAACAAGACTTCCAATTGGAACCGATTTTGATGGAAATATCTATTTCAGACAAGAAGGACAAGGCATGTTGCTTGGAACATATGAACCTAAGTCAACCCCATGGAAAGTAGAGGGGACCCCACTAGATTTTGGACATGAGTTGTTAGAACCAAAGCTAGAAAATATTCAAGATCGTTTAGCTATTGGTTTTGAGAGAATGCCAGCTTTGGAAAAAGCAGGAATTAAAAATATTATTAATGGTCCTTTTACATTTGGTCCTGATGGAAGCCCCCTAATTGGACCCGTTCCAGGTATGAAAAATTATTGGGTAGCAGTTGGTGTAATGGCAGGGTTCTGTCAAGGAGGAGGAGTAGGCAAGTGTATTGCAGAATGGATTATTGATGGAGAACCTTCTATAGATGTTTGGGCAATGGATGTTGCGCGGTTTGGTGATTATGCATCCCCACATTATGGAACAGTTAAATCATCTGAAAATTATGAACGAAGATTCATTATGACATTTCCAAATGAAACTTTGCCAAAAGGGAGAAGACAAAAGACTACTGCTTTATATGATCGTTTCGTTAACATGGGAGCAGTTATGGGTGACAGCTTTGGACTCGAAAATGTTCTTTGGTTTGCTGATAATCCTGAAGATGCTTATGAAGAACCAACCATTAAACGATCTCGGTCTCATAAATATGTTTCAGATGAAGTTAAAAATGTAAGAGAAAATGTTGGAGTAACAGAAATTGCTAATTTTTCTAAACATGAATTTAAGGGCAAAGACTCAAGAAAATTTCTAGACTATATTTTGGCAGGCAGAATACCAAAAGTAGGGCGTATAGCATTAAGTCCAATGCTATCAAAAAAAGGCAAGTTATATGGAGATCTTACAGTTTCATGTCTTAGTGAAAATCATTTTATGGTTTATGGTTCTGGCGCTGCACAGGAGGCACATCGACGATGGTTTGATCAACACTTAGATCAATATGAAGTTGATTATACAAATAGATCTGATGAGTATCATGGCCTTGCTATTTCAGGTCCAAAATCAAGAGATTTACTGCAATTATTAGTCAGAGAAGATGTTTCAAATGAGTCATTTAAATTTAGAGATTCGAGAAAAATGTTTGTTGCTGGTGTTCCTGCGTTAGTCAATCGATTGTCATTTACCGGAGAACTGGGATATGAAATGTATGTAGCGCCACACTATCAGCTCAAGTTGTACGAGGCCATTGAAGAAGCAGGGCAACAATTCAACATAAAACCTTTTGGAGGAAGAGCTTTAATGTCAATGAGGCTTGAAAAAAACTGGGGCGCATGGACACTTGATTTTAGGCCTGACTTTACTCCAAAAGAGACGGGCCTTTCTGCGTTTATAAATTGGGATAAAGATTTTATTGGCAAGGATGCTGCAGATAAAGATGACAGTAATCATATGTTATTTTCTTTAGTAATTGAAACTGATGGCATAGATGTGACTAACAATGAAGCTGTTATGCAAAATGATGTCTGTATCGGATATGTAACATCTGGAGGCTTCGGTCACTATGTACAAAAAAGTATTGCTTTTGCGTATTTGAATAATGATTTGTTGAACACTGAAGAAGTTTTACAAGTAGAAATTAATGGAGATTTTTATAACGCTTCAATTATTAATAGACCTTGTTATGATGACTCAGGCAAAAATTTAAGACAATAAAAAATTGAAAAGAAAAATTTGTATTTTTTTAACATTATTTCTAACATTGGTTATAAGTGTGCATTCAACTGAAACTAATAATTCTTTGAAGCGTGTTCCAGCAGAGTGGGAGCTACAGGAAGCAATTTGGATTCAATGGCCTGGACATTGGGAAAAAGCTTATGAACCTACTTTTGCAAAGATGGCCGATATTATATCTCGCTATGAGAACCTTCATATTCTATATGGCACAGAAAAAATTTATGAAGATGCACGCAAAGCAATAAGTGATATTGGTGCAGACCCTAATAATAATATTAATTGGCATGAAGTACCTAATGATAATGCATGGATGAGGGACAATGGACCTGTTTACATTTTAGAAAATAATGAGTTAAGAATTCAGAATTGGAATTTTGATGCATGGGGTGGAGCTTTTGGATCAGATGTCCCTTTTAATTTAGATAATTTAGTCCCTAATGAAGTAGGAAGAATTCTTGATATGCCTGTTGATCATGTAGATATAGTACATGAACGAGGCAACTTAGAGTTTAATGGATTAGACACAGTCATACTAAACTGGAGTACGCTAGGAGATCCAAGTCGAAATATTAATTATGATAAAACACAAGCTGAGCATGATTTAAAGAAATATTTTGGTGTTTCAAATGTAATATTCATAGAGGGAATTCCAGATGGCGATCTAACCAAAGGTCATATCGATGGCATTGCTCGATTTATTGAAACAAGAACTGTCGTTGTACTTCAATGTACATCTAATTCATTATGCCAACCCAATAGTAAAGATGCCAAGATTTATGATAATGCAGCAAAAATAATAGAGGAAGCAGGGTTCAATGTCATAAGAGAACCTATTGAAGGCTTTGTTCAATATAATAATCAAAAATTTGATACAAATTATATGAATTGGTTAGTAGGTAATGGTTTTGTAATTGCTCCTGGTTTTGGAAATCCTATTACAGATGCTAAAGCTAAATCTCGTATAGAGACTTATTTTCCTAATCGTGACGTGTATATAATAGAAATGTTAAGTTCCTGGGCTGCCGGTGGCGGTGTACATTGTCATACAAATGATCAGCCCGCTTTTTCATTTGAACAAGGGTAATTAATTAAATCAATTATCCCAAAACGTATATTCATCGTCTTCTGTCCATTCCTCTCCATCATGTTTGTCTATACGAACAGGAGTTGCAATAACACTCATAAAATTTGGCTCAACTTGCTGACCGTTATGCTCTTCAAGTATTTTTTCTAATAATTCTACTTTTTCAGACATCTGATCAACTAAATTATTCCTTTCAGTAGGGTCATTGCTCAAATCAAAAAGCCATGTTTTACTTTGGTTTTTATCGACAATCATTTTCCATTTATTGTGCATCATAGTTTGAAGTCTTCCTGATCTCCAAAAAAGAGTTTCGTGTGGAGGCTTATTTTCCTTTATAAAGGGTATGATATTTTTTCCATCTATAATTCTATCATTAGGAATAGATGCACCAGCTGCTGCTGCGAATGTGCTAAAAATATCATTTTGATGTATTGGATGATCAAAAATAGTTCCTGATTTTATTTCAGTAGGCCATTTTGCCATGAATGGTATGTGCAATCCTCCCTCAAAATGGTTTAACTTCCAACCTCGATAAGGCTTATTAATATCAGAGAGATGAATATAATTTGCACCTCCGTTATCGCTTGAAAATACAATTAGGGTATTTTCAGAAAGATTATATTCATCAAGAGCATCAAGTACTTTTCCTACACCACGATCTAATGATCTGATCATTGCAGAATAAACTCTAAGTCCATGATTATCTTCTTTTGATAGATGATGAAAATGATCGTAATCTTCTTTTAATGCTTGAAGAGGATTATGAGGTGCAAAGTGGCCTAAATAGAGAAAGAAAGGTCTGTTTTTATTCTTTTCAATAACTTTAAGAGCTTCATCAGTATAAAAATCAGTTATATATCCTCCAGGCTCATATGCTTCACCTCCATTAAACCTTACTGAAAACTGAGAAGCGGCCCAAACCATTCGATCAATTCCTGCATCAGTGTATGCGTTTACAACATTTGGATCATCTTTGGGAAGATAGAGAGGACTTAATAATTGTAGGCTGTCATCAAAGCCTTGGTCAGTTGGTAGTTGTCCTTTCGTATCACCCAAATGCCATTTACCAATGTGAGCATTATAATAACCTTGTTGTTTTAAAACTTCAGCAATTGTAATTTCACTAGATGGCATTCCTGCATATCCTTCATCTCCAATAAAATTTTCTTCAGAAACCTCAGCGAATTGAGTCCTTATGAGAGGATTTTCAATTTGATCTATCCATTTAAAAATTGTACGGCCAATAGAATAAAATGGTGTAAATTCGTAACCAAATCTTGTTGCATATCGCCCTGTCATTAGAGATGCCCGTGATGGCGAACAGCTTNCACTAGCTGCATAACCATTATTGAAACGAACACCTTCTTTGCCAATCCTGTCAATGTTTGGAGTCATTAGAGTTCCATCTCCNGCNCCTCCATTGTATAGAGAAACATCATTGAATCCCAGATCATCNGCTAGAATGAGAATNATGTTTGGTTTTCTCTCTTTCAGNGGNAGNTNAGNGTNTGATGGACCNTCAGGCCATACTACTTCTNTNTATTCTGCTACNGGTTGCGTGAATTTTATTATCTTTGGAATTGCCCATACCACAACTTCAACTCGGTTAATCCATAGTGTCATTGCAANTAGANTTAATAATGCAAAGCCAAAAAAGATTTTTTTTAACATTAATCTATGTATGTTATTTTAACTTTGTCTGAATTTAAGGGAAGAATACCCATTACTCCATCTCGACCAATCGTCCAATTTTTATAAATATCATTGACACCATCAAAGAATAACATTTTAGCAACTAATCCGTCTGGATATGGGATGAGATGATAAAAAATGAGATGTTTTGCTTTCGCTAATTGAGCAGCTTTAGCTGCTTGCGTTGGAGANGTATGATAATCAAGTACATCAATGAGTACGGTGGATATGTTGCCTGTTTCATCAACTTTATACGCAGCGGTGGCCCCAGCATTGTTAAGTTTGTAAGAGAGTGCCTCATGAAACAACAGATCAGTTTTATCTGCATGTTTAATTACATTTTCACTATAAGATGTATCACCACTTATAGTGATGGATCGACCTTTATAATCAAATCTGTATCCTACNGATGGTTTAACGGGATCATGCTTTACNAGAAAAGCTGTTACTTTTAAGTCATTGTCTTCGATAACAATTGAACTTTCTATATCAATTATGTGTGTATCAAAACCTGCAAATTCGATTGGAGCAACGACATTACCATGATGTTCATATCTCCACTTATAATCAAGAGCGTAAGTCGCTTCAAATCCATCAGTAACACTTTGCGTTCCTTCTGGTCCATATACTTTAAGTTTATCCGTTCGATTTTGTGTAATCCAAGCATTTAAATGTAAATCAGCTAAATCAGAGAAATGATCTGAGTGAGTATGTGTTAAGAAGAATGCCTCAACTTTACCTAAATCAATTCCCCAATCTCTTAAGTTTGTTATGCTTCCATCTCCCGCATCAACAATAAAAATTCTTTCTCCAGCTTTTATGAGNATACATGTTTCAGCAGTGCCAGCTGAGGGTAATGGTCCTCTNGATCCACANAGNAGNCCAGATAAAGAATCTTCNTCNGGAAGTGGGCTNGGTCTTTCAAGCATCCGTTCAGCCTGCANCTCTACAAGAGTCATTTGAACAATTTCTGTCCTTAATGCAAAGAATCCAGCAACAATTAAAAATAATAAANCAAAAATAATGTATTTTAATATTCTCATTTAATTTTCAGAAATCCTCTTAGAAGTATAAAGAAGTAAAAGAACAATAAATATTTCAGCAGCTATGAATTGAGTTGCAAATGCNGCATCATGNATGACCCAAGATAGTATTCTATAAACTGCAGTTATAGATAACATGATTGATGGTGCATAAAACCATATCGATTTCTGAGTATATACTGCAGCAATCATCATAATGCCTAAACTAAGGAAGTATGATCCTGTATCACCTAATTGAGAACTCAAACCAATACCTTCAGAAAGTGAAAAAATCCCAAATGTTGCGGCAGCATTGTAAGGTGACGCAATCCACATGAGGCCTATAATTAAAAATTGAAAACCAAAGATTGTAATTAAAACTACTAAAAATTTATTCATTTAGATCTCCCCCAGCTAATATTGACATCATCATTTGAGCAGTTTCATGTCCTGCGTTCTGATTTTGACCNGTTACAAAACGTTGTTCATCATCAACAGCAACATGATTTGCAAAAAGATCATTGAACTTTGACCTACTCTCAAATATAACCCCTGCTTTTCTTAACTCAGTTTCTGGATGCTGAGGTGTCATTTCAATTCCAAGCTCTTTAACTTGTTTATCAGTCACCCCTGTCATCTTTCTTCCTGAAATAAGTAAGTTTCCATTTTTGTCTTTAGCATTAATCAGTCCCAGTGGGCCATGACATACCGCGCCAATAATCTTATTTGCGTAGTAAGCTTCAGATATTTTTGAGCCCAAAATTTCAGAATAGCCTAAATCGTAAGCAGCTCCCCAGCCACCCGCTATATAGATCAAATCGTATTTAGTGAAATCTACATTATCAATGAGCATTGAGTCNTTTAGCTTCTTCATTGCCTCGACNTCATTTTGAAATTTTTTATCTGATTGTGTTCTTATCAAATAAATTAATGTCTCAGGATCAATTGGTATTTCACCACCTTTAATGCTTGCAAGATCAACATCCATCCCACTATTCATGAACTCATAATAAGGGACGGTAAGTTCTGAGCTCGCTACTCCAGTTGGTTTCCCTCTAACTTCCCCTGGAAGATTTAATATATCATGGCTTGAAGCAACTATTAATGCTTTCTTTCCATCAAGTTCAAATGTTTTACTATCAAAATCAGGATGAAGTCCAAGAGACTTCAATAATATTGGAAGNGATAATGCGACAATAATCAAAAAACTCAAAAGAATTATTATCGTTTTAGAAACTAATGATTTATACATTTATTTATCCTTCTAGGTTTAAGAGCTTATTTGTTTCAGATGAAAATTTATCAATTATCACTTGATCTGAAAATTTATAAAAAATTGACATTCTGTACCAAGATGCAAATGAAATAGATGTATCTAAATAAGCTTGATCAACTGATGATAGCTTAAGAACTTCTGGTATAATATCTTCAAATCTTTTTTTGAGTCTTAANTTTCCTTCAATGAATCCTTCACGAACACTGTGGAACTTTTGCATATTCAGAATTGAGGATGCAAATACATTTTTATATTGTGAGTAAATTTTTATTCTTTCATTAATTAAAAAAGTAATACGATTTTTTAGAGTCTTATCTGCTGCAGATTGATTAATTAAAAAATTTTCAAATTCAGNCATGATTTTTTCATGGCAAGAACATATAAGACTATCCATATCGTCAAACTGTCTAAAAACAGTTCTTAAACCAATATTTGAATGCTTTGCTACTTGTTCTGCAGTGGGCCACTGAACCGAAGGTGAGTTCATTAATAGTTCAATCGTTGAATTAACTATCGATTCTTGTGTTTTCACACTTCTAAGGTGACGACCATCTTTTTTCATCGACAGTGAGTTTTGTTTTGATTTAGAGTTCATAATTAGAATTTAATGAAGGATATATATTGACATTAATAGTGTCAATACATTAGCATTAAAATATGAATAGAATTACTGAGATTTTAGGTTCAAAATATCCAATCATACAAGCCCCCATGGGCTGGATTGCTAGAAGTCAATTAGCTTCAGCTGTTTCAAATGCTGGTGGATTTGGAATCATTGAGACATCATCAGGGGAAACAGAAAACTGTAAGAATGAAATCAGAGTAATGAGAGATCTTACTGATAAACCTTTTGGTGTTAATCTTCCAATCTTATTCCTTCAAGATGAAAGTATGATTAATCTAGTTATAGATGAAAATATTAAATTTGTGACAACTTCAGCTGGTGATCCAGCAAAGTATATTCATGTTCTTAAAGATNCTGGGATAAAAGTGTTNCANGCTGTTCCGAGTCTTGCTGGTGCTCTTAAAGCTGTNAAAGCTGGAGTTGATGGATTGGTGGTTGAGGGAACTGAAGGTGGTGGATTTAAAAACCCAGAAGAAGTTGGTTTATTTGTTTTATTGCAATCAATTCGTAAACATACAGATTTACCAATGATAGCTGCAGGTGGAATTGTTGATGGAGTTGGAATGGCGGCAGCATTTGCTGCTGGAGCTGAAGGTATTCAAATGGGAACAAGATTTGTTTCTTCTAAGGAAAGTCCAGTACATGAAAATTTCAAGCAAACAATCCTGAATTCAGATGAGCAAGGAACATATATATTAAATAAAAAATCAAAACCATGTGTCAGGGCATTAAAAACTGATTTTACCAAAAAAATATACGATGAAGGACACATGGATATGTCGTCTATGATGGGAATTAAAAATTTATATTTTGATGGCGATATGAACGCTGCGCCCGCACTTGCTGGACAATCAATTGGTTTAATTGATGAAATTAAAAATGTTGATAGAATTATTAATGAGACGATTACTCAATTTAATGACGTATGCAAAAATATGAGTTCTCATGTATTTTAAAAAGTTAACTGGGAGGAAAAATGGAATTTGAAAACCGGGTTTATCCAAACCGAGAACAAATGAAAGGTTTTTTTGAAGAAGATAGTGACAATCGGCCTATTTTTATGATCAACCTCTTAAAGTTTAGAGAAAAAGCTGAATATAAAGATGGAAGAGAAACATCACTTAGTGGCAGTGAAGCTTATGCGCTATATGGCGAAATTATGGAAAAACATTTAAATGAGATTGGTGGAGAAATAACATTTAAATCTAAGGTAACGAGAATTACAGTTGGTAAGATAGAAGAGCTGTGGGATGCCGTTGTAATTGCAAAATGGCCATCAAAGAAAGTCATGGGAGAAAATATGATGCCGTCAGATCCTGATCTACTAGAAGGATATAGACACAGAGAAGCAGGACTTGCAGGACAGTTGAACATTGAGTCAATAGACGGATTATTTGATGATTGAGTTATATACATCACCTACGCCAAATGGTTATAAAATTTCTGTTGCACTAGAAGAATTAGAAATTCCATACAATGTTCATGTGGTCAATCTACAATCTGGAGATCAAAAGAAGCCAGAGTTTCTTGAGTTAAATCCAAATGGCAGAATACCGGTAATAGTCGACACGGATAATGATAATTTATCTATTATGGAAAGTGGTGCTCAGCTAATTTATTTGGCTGAAAAAGTAGGAAAACTTTTACCGACTGAGGCAAAAGCTAGATCCAAAGTCATGCAGTGGCTCATGTTTCAGATGGGAGGAATTGGTCCTATGATGGGTCAAGCCAACGTTTTTTACAGATATTGGCCAGGGGAAAAAATTCAACCTGCAATTGATCGGTACCAAAATGAAGGAAGACGATTGTTTGAAGTTATGGAAACTCGTTTAAAAGATAACGAATATCTAGCAGATGATTTTAGTATAGCTGATATTGCCAACTGGTGTTGGGTTAGAATTTATAAATGGTCTGGTATTAATATCGATGGTCTCGATGGACTTCAAAGATGGATGAATACGATGGAGGAGCGTCCAGCTTGCAAGAAAGGTGTTTCAGTTCCAATTGATATCGTAGCTATGATGAAAAATATGAAAAAATCTGATGAGCTGCAGAATACAGGTTCAAAAATTATTCAGAAGTAAATAAGGGAGTTTATTTATGAGTTTACCAAATCCAATAAAATTAATAGGCGCAAACGGATCACCGTATACTCGTAAGATGTTGTCATTTTTGAGGTATAAAAGAATACCTTACACAATGATTTGGAGTGATGTTGATACTTATTTCAGTAAAGCAAAAATAGAAATAGAAAAACCAAAACCAGTTTTATTTCCAACTTTTCTTTTGCCAGATGAAAATGGTGATTTAAAAGCTGAAACTGACTCAACTCCACTTATTCGAAGAATTGAAAGTGAAGTGGGTGAACGTAGTACAATTCCAAAAGATCCAGTTCTATCTTTTTTAAATTATCTGTTAGAGGATTTTGCTGATGAATGGTGTACAAAATTTATGTTTCACTACAGGTGGAATGATAAGAAAGATGCTGAAAACGCTGGGACAATTTTGCCCCTTCAGATCATGGGGTCAATACCAGATGAAGTGCTAGATAATTTCAATAAAATGTTCAGTAAAAGACAAATTGATAGATTATGGGTTGTCGGTTCAAATAAAGATACGGCGCCAATTATTGATGCAAGCTTAAGGCGACTTCTTGTAATTCTTCAAAAGCATTTTACATCTTTTCCATATTTAATTGGCAAAAGGCCATCATCAAGTGACTTCGCGCTATTTGGACAATTTAGTCAGCTAGTGAATTTTGATCCAACGCCACGAGAAATAGTACATGAGGTTTCAATGAGAACTGTAGCATGGGTTGGTGTCGTTGAAGATCTTTCAGGCTTAGATGTTTCAGATGAAGACTGGTTTAAATATGAAGATCTTCCATCTACAATGAAGGAACTATTGACTGAAATTGGCAGAGGCTATGTTCCAGCATTACTTGCAAATGCAAAAGCAATTGAGAGTGGAGAAAAAGAATGGCAAACGGAAATTGACGGATGTATTTGGAAACAAAAATCATTTCCATATCAAGCAAAGTGTTTGAAGTGGGTTAATGATGAGTATAATTTACTTAGTGACAGCGATAAAACAAAAGTTAATAGTCTTTTTGAAGGTACAGGGTGTGAGGAGCTACTAATAAATTAATGAAAATAGATTTTTATTTTTCTTTGAGAAGTCCATATTCTTACTTAATACTTCCTCGAATAATTATGTTGAGAGACAAGTACGAAGTCGAAGTAAATTTTAAGCTCGTTTATCCAATTGCTATCAGAATGCCTGAATTCTTTAAACGCAGAAATTTCTTCACTTATTTCTGGTGGAAAATGATTGATATGAAACTCAAAGCTAGAAAACTTGGTATGAAATTTGTTTTACCACCTCGTCCTGATCCAATAAAACAGGATTTAGTCACGGGGAAAGTATCTGACCATCAGCCATATATCTTTGATATATGTCATCTTTTACAAGCTGCAGAAAAAGATAAGCAATTAGANTTTGCTCTTGAAATATCTTCACTTATTTTTGGGGGCGNCAAAGATTGGAATNAAGATGAAGAATTGATAAAGGCTTCAAAAAACTTAGGTTTAGATTTTCATGAAATNAAAAAAAGAGTTTCAGAAAATGAAANTGAATTAATTGAGCAAATCAAAAATAATCAGAAAGATCAGCTAGCCGCAGGTCACCACGGAGTCCCTTTATCCGTATATAAAAATAGCTACTTTTTTGGTCAAGATCGGTTTGATGATTTAATTAATGANCTCAAAAAAGATGGGTTAAACTATCCATAAATAGTCTAGAGTGCTTTTGTATGAGTAAGAAAAATTGGATTATTGCAGGACTAGTTTTTCTAAGTGTAATTTTACTTGGAGGGTATTTTTATCTACAAGCATACTTAAATGCACCTTTATTAACTAAAGAAGATATTGAAAANTATAAAGCGATAGCGGCACAACAGAATGAAGATGCCTTTCTACAATGGGAATTTCAAGAAAATCGATTTAAAGAAAAAAATGAATTAAAGAATGTATATTTTGGAGATNTACATGTTCACTCCAGTTTTTCCTTTGATGCCTACATTTTCAACACTCGTTTTGATCCAGACGAGTCCTATGCGTTTGCTCGAGGCAAACCATTGCNAAACATGTACGGAGAAACAATGCAAATTTCAAGACCTCTAGACTTTGCTGCTATTACAGATCATGCAGAAACTTTTGGACTACATGAAGCGTGCGCTGATCCAGAAATTTCGGATGCTCAAGTATACACATGTGAAAGATTGGAGTCGCCGAGCTTTAAATATTTTATGGAACTTCGTGAGTCATCTGTTGCTCGACCACCTGTAAGCATTATGTCAGAGGCAATTGGAGATAAAGAAAAAGAAGAACGATTTATTAAATCTACATGGAATAAGATTATCGATGCAGCTGAAAGACACAATGACCCTGGAAAATTTACAACNTTTATCGCTTATGAATATTCACCTACCTTGCCCGATGGTGGATATAATCATCGTAATGTTATTTTTAAAAATAATACAGTACCTGAAAAGGCATTTTCACTTTTTGATGCGCATACAGCTTTAGATTTATGGAAAAAATTATTATCAAGTTGTAATTATCCATGTGAGTTTATGACAATACCTCACAATAGTAATAGATCTTGGGGNGTTGCTTTTGCAAACCAAACTATCGATGGAGATGATTATACTGAAGCTGATTGGGCNCTAAGAGATAAAAATGAANCAATTGTTGAAATGTTTCAGATCAAAGGAAATTCTGAGTGTAGTACTTTTTTTGGAAGTACAGATGAAGAATGCAACGTGGAGCAAGTTTATCCAAAATGTGAAAAAGAGGGTGATACATTATGCATTCAGCCAACTTCAATGGTAAGAGATGCTTTGAAGCGTGGCATGGAATTAGAACAGGAGTTAGGTTTTAATCCAATGGATTTGGGAATGATTGGTAGCTCAGATACTCATAATTCAAACCCAGGAGATACAGAAGAGTGGGATTATAGAGGACAAAGTAATGTTGTAGCTCCTGCAATGGTCAGAATTAATGAAAATACACATATACCACAGTATATAAATAATCCCGGTGGACTTGCCGCAATTTGGGCTAGAGAAAATACCCGTGATGATCTTTTTGAGGCAATGGAAAATAAAGAAGTATATGCAACAAGTGGCACACGAATTGAATTAAGGTTTTTTGGAGGCTTTAATTATAGTGAAAGTTTACTGTCATCAAATGAACAGATAAATTTTGCTTATGAAAATGGAAGTCCGATGGGAAGTACAATCGAACATAATAAAGATAAAGCACCATCATTTTTTATCAGCGCCAAGAAGGATCCAATTGATGCTCCCCTAGATAAGATACAGATAATTAAGGGTTGGATGGAGAATGGAAAGGCGAAGGAAGAAGTTATGGACGTTGTTTGTAGTGAAAATAGGAAAATAAATGATAATTCTAAGCGATGTAAATCATTAAATATAAAAGTTAATTTAAAAACCTGTGCTATTGATCAAGATCGAGGAGCAGATGAGCTAAAAGTGTTATGGACTGATGAAGACTATAGTCCTGATCAAAATGCATTCTATTATGCTCGAGTCATTCAAAACCCAACATGTCGATGGACCACTTATGATAGTCTGAGGACAGGACAAAAAATATCAAAAGCGTATAGCTCAACAATGGCAGAGATGGCTTGGTCGTCTCCTATATGGATAAAATAATGAACGATTATTCTGCTCAACAATTAACGCCCTCACTCGGCGCTGAAATTACAGGAATAGATCTTTCAAATGATTTATCTAATGAGCAACTCAATCAAATCTATGATGATCTAATAAAGTACAATGTTATTTTTTTTCGTAATCAGAAAATTACTCCTGAGAAACATATTGAGATTGCAAAAAGCCTTGGAACAATTGAAGATCCACATCCTATTTACCCGCATGTTGAAGGATTTCCTGAAATTGTATTACTTGAAAATAATAAAGACAATCCACCTGATACAGATGAATGGCATACAGATTTAACATTTAAAAATGACCCTCCATTTGCAACTGTTTTATGTAGCAAAGTAATCCCACCAGTTGGTGGTGATACATTATGGAGCTCACTGTCCAAAATATATGACGCACTCCCAGATGAGATGAAAAAAAATCTTGAAACATTAAGGGCTATTCATGATATGGGAAGTTTTCGAAATAATTATATGCAAGAGGATAATATTGAATCTGCAAATAAGTTAAACAAAGGTTTTGAAGAATTTGGAAATGCTGTTCATCCTGTTATAAAAATTCACCCTGTTTCAAAAAAGAAATTTCTTTATATCAATCCTAGCTTTACATCTCAGATCGTTGGAATGACAACAACTGACTCTAATAATTTACTTTCCTATTTATTTAATTTTATGAATAAGCCTGAATTTCAAATAAGGTTTCAATGGACACCTGACACGTTAGTAATTTGGGATAATCGTTGTACAATGCACTATGCTATTGGTGATTATATGCCTCATCAGCGAACTATGAATAGGATTACTGTTTTAAGTGACAAAAGAGCATAATTATCCATAAAAAAAATACATATTTTGGGTAATTTTCTTCTCGATCTATATTTCAGATCATGTAGAATTTTTTTTCATGGACATACACGAGTATCAAGCAAAGAAAATTTTATCTGACTTTGGGATCGGCATTCCAAAGGGTGGAATTGCATACAGTCCAGAGAATGCAGAATATAAAGCAAAAGAAATAGGTGGATCAAAATGGGTTGTAAAAGCTCAAGTCCATTCGGGTGCTCGAGGAAAAGCAGGTGGCATAATAGTTTGTAATGATGCTTTAGAAGTTGCTCAGGCTACGGATAAATTACTTGGAAAGAAATTAGTTACTAACCAAACAGGACCAGCCGGAAAAATTATTAATCGAGTTTATATTGAAGAAGCTTCGGATATAGAGAAAGAACTATATCTAGGACTTGTTTTTGACCGTGGATCAGAGTGTATAATGGTCGTTGCTTCAACTGAAGGTGGTATGAGTGTTGAAGAAATTTCAAGTGAAAAACCTGAAACAATTATACGTTCAAAAATTGAAGTTGCCGTGGGAATGCAGGAGTTTCAAGCAAGAGAAATTGCTTTCAATCTTGGTATAGAGCCTGAATTAGTATCAAGAACAGCTGATGTAATCAGAAATTGTTACCGAGTGTTTAGTGAACTTGATGCAACTATGGTTGAAATTAATCCGTTAGTTATTACCAAGGATAAACATGTATTTGCATTAGACTGTAAGATGAGTTTTGATAATAATGCTTTGTTCAGAAGAAATGAGGTCTCAGAACTAAGAGATAAGTCTCAAGAAAATCCTAGTGAAGTTTATGCATCTGATAGAGGGCTAAATTACGTAGGTCTTGATGGAAATATTGGAAATATTATTAATGGTGCTGGTTTAGCAATGGCATCAATGGATATGATTAAACTAGCAGGAGGGGAACCCGCGAATTTTCTTGATGTTGGAGGTGGAGCAACACCTGAAAAAATAGTTAAGGCATTTAGATTAATTACAATGGATAAGAAAGTTAAAGTAATTTTAGTTAATATTTTTGCAGGAATAAATAGATGTGATTGGGTAGCTCAAGGAATAGTGCAGGCATTAGAGAAAATTGAAATTAAGGTTCCGTTGGTAATTAGATTAGCAGGGACAAACGTTGAAAAAGGGAACAAAATTCTTCAAGAAAGTAAATTAAATTACATTCAAGCAAATACTTTGGAGGATGCTGCAAACAAAGCTGTAGCAGCATTAAAATAATTAATGGCAGTAATAATTGAAAAAAATACAAAAATTTTAATTCAAGGTTTCACCGGGAAGATGGGCACTTTTCATGCGGAAGAGATGATTAAATATGGATCAAATGTTGTTGGTGGAGTAACACCTG